>QZLA01000087.1 GCA_004796375.1 Desulfobacteraceae bacterium | reverse complement strand
GTCGATCCTGCGGATTCTTTGACCCTGGCCCGGGCCAAAAAAATTGCCCTTGAAAATCATCCCTCCATGGATTCTGCCATGGAACGGGTCCGCCAGGCACAGGAGGTGGTTACCCAGGCGCGGGCAGCCTATCTGCCGACCTTATCTGCTTCTGCCGGGTGGGATTACATGGAGGATACCCAGGGCGGGTCACAGGCGGTGGATGAAATCCAGTATACTCAAAGGCTGTCCGTCACCCAGGTGCTGTTTAACGGATTTTACAGGAAGTATTCTCTGGAGTCAGCAAAAAACAGGGAATCCATGAGTCGCGACGATCTGAGTGAGTCCCGGCGACTGTTGTCCTGGGCCGTGGCCCAGGCGTTCCTGAACCTGCAGCTGGCCCTTGAAAATGTAAAGACTGCAGCATCGGACATGACGTTCAATCAGCGCCTGGAGTCAGAGGCCATTGCCAAACAGGCTGCCGGTGCCGGGTCACTGTCGGATGTATTGAATTTCAGGACAAAGGTGAATGCCGCAAAGGCATCCGTGCTTTCTGCACAGCAGGATCGTCTGGAGGCTTCCTATGCCCTTGCCGCACTCATGGGATATAAAGATGCCTGTCTGCCGGAGGAGATGGCCATTGCATCGTTATCAAATAGGGTCGGGTTACCGGATCAGATTCAAACGGACGGTTTCGGACCGGATGTCGATCAGATTGAACAGATTCAGGTTGAACAAATTCTGGCGGACCGGCCGGACCTGAATAAAGCTGCACTGTCCGTAAAGAATGTTGAAAATGACATTCAGATGGTGAAAGCAGCGTATTTTCCCACCATATCCCTGACCGGCAGCTACGGAACCAGTTCGGGTAATCAATGGTTTGACACGGACAATATGGGCGCGTCTGTCGGGGTGTCTGTCACCTTTGAGATCTTTTCAGGCGGTACACGGCAGTCACGGCTCAGGCAGTCAATGGCTGAAAAAAGAGAACTTGAAAAAGACCTTGAGGAGGCGAGAATGACGGCCAGATCCAATATCAGAACAGCAGCAGGCAACATTGAAATGACCTCCCGGCAGCTGGCCCTGCAGACGGAAAATACCGAACTTGTAAGGACCACCCGGGACCTGGTTGAAAAAGAATACCGTGCCGGTCAGGAATCTCTGGTCCGGCTCAACGAAGCGCAGAATGAACTGATCAGTTCCCTGGGAGAGCTTTCCAGGGCAAAGGTTTCCCTTGTCCTTGCTTTGGAGGAGTTTGACTATTATATTGGTGAAAACTTTGAATAAAGCATAAAGGGCGTTTCATGAAGAACACTATCAGGGTGCTGGTCATTGAAGATAATCCGGCGATTATTGACAACATGACCGATTTTCTGGAATCAAAGGGGTATATTCTTGACTTTGCCAAAGACGGCATCGGCGGGCTTCATCTGGCACTGACCCAGGCCTATGACGTGATTGTTCTCGACTTGATGCTGCCGGGCATGGACGGGATCACCCTGTGCCGGAAACTGCGCAGAGAAGCGGATCGGCAGGTGCCGGTCATCATGCTGACGGCCCGGGATACCCTTGAGGATAAACTGCTGGGATTTGAATCCGGGGCAGATGATTATCTGGTCAAGCCCTTTGCACTCAAAGAGCTTGAAGCCCGGATCAAGGCCCTGTCCAAGCGCCGTCCGGACACCCGGGTACTGACCGTGGGTGAACTGAGCCTCAATCCCGGTGCCCTGGCGGTCACCCGTCAGGGGCAGGGCATTGACCTGAACAATACATTGATTTCCATCCTGAAGCTGCTGATGGAGGCGTCTCCCAACGTGGTGACCCGTGAGGAGATTGAAAACTGTCTCTGGGGGGATATGCCGCCTGGAAGCGACGTGCTGCGCAGTCATATGTACAATTTGAGAAAAAAAGTAGACAAACCGTTTGCCCATGCCATGATCGAGACGGTTCACGGTGTAGGGTTCAGGCTCAAGGAATAGCACAGATGAAATTTTACCAGAGTATCCGGTTCCGTATCGTGGTGAGTATCCTGTTGTACGGCTCACTGCTGGTCATCCTGAACACCGGTATCACCTTTTTTGTCATGGGAAAAAGCATGTCACAGATGATCACCAACCTGATCGACACTGAAGTGAATACATTTAAATACAAGTATGAAAAGGATCATACCACACCCCTGCCCCATTCCAAGTACATCAATATGTACAAAGGTCCGGGTGAGCTGCCTGAGCGGTTCCGGGACCTGGTCAGTGATCTTTCTCCGGGCGTACACGCGATATTTGTACCCAAAAGAAGGCCGCCGATTCACGTCGGGGTCATTGATCTTGCAGATAAGGAAGAGCCCTATTACCTGTTGTTTCACGGCCACGAGTTTTTCAAGGAAAATGCCCTGCTCAACCCCAGGCAGATCCTTCTGGTCTCATTGGCCATGCTGCTCATACCAGGGGCGATAATCGGATATGTAACCTCGCGGATGCTTTACAAACCCGTGGTCAAACTGATGGACCAGATCCGGGGGTTGAATCCTGAAGAAATCCCGGCACGCTTGTCTGAAAACCGCAGCCAGAATGAAATCGGAAGGCTCACCCAGACCATTGAAATCGCCATGACCCGAATCAAGTCATTCATCCAGAGGGAGAAGCAATTTACACGGGATGCCAGCCATGAGCTGCGCACCCCGCTGACCATCGTCCATGGTGCCGTGGAGATCATGGAGCAGCAGCCTGAGGTGGAGAAAAATCCCCTGCTCTCCAAACCCCTGAACCGGATTTCTCAGTCGGTCAGGGATATGCAGACCACCATTGAGACCTTCCTGTGGCTGGCCCGGGAGGACAAGGTCCCTGACGATACCTGCCGGGTGGAGCCGGTGGTTCGAAAGGCTGTGGATGACAACCGGTATCTGATTGCGGACAAGGATCTGGATGTCCGGGTCGATGTATATGACAACAAATCGGTGCAGGCCAAAGAGGAGATCCTCTATATCACGGTGATCAACTTGATCCGCAATGCATTCCAGTTTACGGCCGAAGGATCGGTGACAATTACCATCGATGCGGATCACATCAGCATCACCGATACCGGCGCCGGCATTGAAGCAGACAAGCTTGAGACCATTACCGATCCCCATATCAAGGGTGAGAGAAGCAACGGATTCGGGCTTGGCCTGAGCATTGTGGAACGGCTGTGCAACCGGTTCGGGTGGGAACTTCTGATCAAGAGCAAGTCGGGTGAAGGCACCGAAGTGATGATTTTGTGGCATGATTCATAGGGATCTCATCCATTAAAGCAGGCACAGCCGGTCCAAGAGGATGATCATCCAGATCAAAATGATAGCTTTTACCTATCGTTAAACCCTTCTTTATTCAGTATTGAAGTTGCTGCTCAATGATTTAATTTATGTTCAAAGGCAGAGAAAAAGAGCATTAAAGAAAATAAAAAAAACATAAATGATGAGGTGATAAAATGACTGAACTTAGAGAACAAAGCTACATTGAGAGCGAAAAAGATAGAGATAATGGCCACGTGGATACCCGCTTTAAAAATTTCGAATGCGAAAACCCGGACAGGAAC
The DNA here is from genome assembly GCA_004796375.1 of Desulfobacteraceae bacterium. Classification (GTDB taxonomy): domain Bacteria; phylum Desulfobacterota; class Desulfobacteria; order Desulfobacterales; family Desulfobacteraceae; genus MADRE2. The sequence goes on along the minus strand of QZLA01000087.1, from coordinate 31,313 downwards.
CTGGGTTGCGATCTGGGGATTGATGTTGCCGGTTAACCGGCGGGCAGAGTCTTAAAGTCACAGGCAACAGTTGACGGGCAGAGCCTCTTTGAGGCTCTGCCTTTTTTTTATGCCTTCCCTACCGGTTCAAAGATAACTCCTATGCGATGAAAATGCAGCTGGGATAAGGGGTTAGAGTTTGAGCAAATTTTGCTTTGTATATTTATCGGTATCATGGTATGGATTTGGTATTGTTTTCCCATAAATTGCGGTAATCCCCACGGGTGGGAACATAATCTCTCACAGGACGATAACCATTCAAAGGGACGTCATGTTCAACGATCTGGTTTCTGAGAATATCCCGATGGGTGTCATTTTGACACAAGACGGCCGTATCCTTTATTTAAATGACTGGGGGTGCCGGTTCATCGGTTATTCAATGGATGACCTTAAAAACAGCCCCTTTATCAACCTCATCCATCCGGATGATCAAGACCTTCTGATCCAGCGGTATCAGAACATCATGGCAGGCCGGGAACAGTCTGCCGACAGCTGCTACCGGATTTTTTCCAAACAGGGTGAGACGTTCTGGATTCGCTTCAGGTCCAAGGTGGTCCAGCATGAAGGGAAACCGGCCCTGATGTCATTCATGATGGATGAAACTTCGGGTAAACGCCAGGAGGAATCCCTGAAAAGAAGTGAGGAACGGTATCGTGAGCTGGTGGATAACCTTGCAGAGATGATTGTGGTGATCAAGGGCGGTGAGATCTGTTTCGTCAATAAAAGGCTCAAGGAAGAGGTGGGCATGGACCTTCAGGGGTTGGGAGGCATGTCTTTTCTGGAGTTTATCCATCCCGAAGACCGCGACATGGTTCTGGATCGATACCTGAGGCGGATAAAGGGAGAACAGGTGCCGGCCTGTTACGATGTCCGGCTGATCAAACCGGACGGGCAGGAGTTGACGTGCGAAATTCGGGTGTCGCTGATTTCGTGGGAAGGAGAGCCTGCGACCCAGACCGCCATCCTTGATATTTCTGCACGGAGACAGGCAGAAAAAGAGAAACTGGCCCTTGAAAAACGGCTGGCCCGTATTGAAAAGATGGAGTCGCTTGGCCTGCTTGCCGGAGGCATTGCCCACGATTTTAATAATATCCTGTTCCCGATTATTGCCATATCAGAGATGCTCATGGAGGATCTTTCACCGGAGAGTCAGGAGTATGGGAATGCGCTTGAGATTTACAATGCGGGATTGCGGGGTGGGGATCTGGTCAAGCAGATCCTAAGCTTCAGCCGACAGCAGGATGACGAAAAGATACCGGTCCAGGTCCAGAGTGTGCTTCATGAGGTACTAAAACTGATCCGTTCCACGCTGCCTTCCGATATTGAAGTGATCCAGGATATTGAGGATAATTGTTGTGCCATCCTGGCAAATCCGGGGCAGATTCACCAGGTTGCCATGAATTTGCTGACCAATGCATACCATGCTGTAGAACCTTCAAGCGGGACCATTCAAGTCAGTCTCAGGGAGTCCGCTTTAAACGGCAATCAATCCTTGAGATATGCCGTTCTCACCATCACAGACAGCGGCGTCGGGATTCGGTCCGAGTATATGGATAAGCTGTATGAACCATACTTTACCACAAAGGAGGCCGGTAAGGGCACCGGGCTGGGTCTGGCCGTGGTATATGGGATTATTAAGGATCATGGCGGAGATATCCGGATCCGGAGCGAAGTGAACAAGGGCTCGACCGTAGATGTATTTTTTCCGTTGATCGGTGATGTGGCCTCAACCCCATCTGACCTGCCCGAGGATTATCAGGCCCGGGGATCTGAGCGGATCCTTCTGGTGGATGATGAACTGCCGGTGGCCAAGCTCGGACATAAGATGCTGGAGCGGCTCGGGTATCAGGTGATCTCATTCACCAGCAGTGCCGAAGCACTGGATGCATTCCAAAAAGATCCCCAGGCGTTTGACCTGGTGATCACCGATATGAATATGCCGGGGATCACCGGTGACCAGCTCGCAGAAACACTGATTGCACTGAGGCCGGATATTCCCATTATCATGTGTACCGGATTCAGTGAACGCATCAGCCCTGAGACAGCCAAAGAGATCGGCATAAAAGGGTTTTTGATGAAGCCGGTGATCAAGTCCAGCCTCTCTCAGGAGGTTCGCCGGTTGCTGGATCAGGCAACCCGCGTTTCATGAACATTTCAGCCAAGGAGGGGGGATGGACGCGAAGAGAGTGCTGATTCTGATCAGTATCATTGTGTTGACTGCAGGTCTTGCCCTTTATTTCGGGTTGAAGGAACCCCAGCCGATTCGCCTGGGATACCTCGGTACGATTTCAGGGAAGTTCGCAGCCATGGGAGCGTCTGCAAGAAACGGAGCGCTTTTGGCAATAGAGGAGATCAATGCTTCGGGGGGTGTTAACAACCGTCCCATTGAACTGCAGGTGATGGATGACGGCGGAGATCCTGCAGTATGCCTGGAGGCAGCCCGGGAACTGTATCAAGACGGTATTCGAACAATTATCGGACCGTTTACCACGGCATCTGCAACCAAGATCCTTCCGTATATCAACCAGGACCGGATTCTGACCATTGGTCCGGCCAATGCAGGGGAGAACCTTGCCAATGCGGATGATTTTTTCATCAAACTGTTTCCATCCACTAAAATGATGGGGGAGTTGACGGCACAACTGGCTGTTAGAATGAACCTGTCTACCGCGGCAGTGATCACAGATCATAGAAACAAAGTGTTCGGGGACACCATGATCGCCGGATTCAAGGCTGTCTACGAGGGCAGGGGCAAACAACTGGTCGATCAGGTTGAGTATTATTCCAATGAACAGATCAGCCATTTTGACCTGGCAGAAATTGCCTTGCGCAAACATCCCGATGGCGTTTTTATTATTTCAAGCCCGATTGACACGGCCATGCTGGCCCAGAACCTGAAGAAAAATGACCCCGACGTGGTTCTATTCACATCGGCATGGGCGATTTCACGGGAGCTGATCGAGAACGGCGGCCCTGCTGCGGAGGGCATGCGATTTTATGTCCCCTTTATTTCCAATGATCAAAGTGAACGATTCCTGAAATTTAAACATAGCTATGAAGCGCGGTTCAGTGAAGCGCCCACCCATGTTTCAATTTTTAACTATGAGGCGGTCAGGATTCTCAAGCGGGTATTGGAGCATGCAGAGGCAACAGATGCGGTCATGCTCAAAAAACATCTGCTTGGCATCCAAAAGTTTGAGGGGATGCAGTCCGATTTCACCATCAATGAAAATGGAGATGCACAGCGGGCCCTGTTCCTCCATGAAATACGGAACCAGTCATTCCAACCGATCATGGACCAGGACAGCGAATGAAAATAACCAGCCTGAGAAAGCAGCTGCTGATTATGTCCGGAATCCTGGCGATCACCTTGAGCGGGTTGACGTTCTGGCTGTCCGGGTATGTCCTGGACCTGTTCAATCAGGATATCTCCAGGCGGAACCTGAACCTGTCACAGGCCATGGCCGAGCATACCGAGCACCTCCTGTCAAGGCCGGTCCAGGAATTAGCGAAACTCATGGAACTCATTGAAATGAAACATCTTCTTGAAGATGTGGTCATCCAGAAGGAGCTGGATGATATCCTCCGGTTCAACCCGTTTTTCGAATTGATCCAGTTGTTGAACAACCAGGGGCAGGTCACCCATGTCGCGCCCTATAAGAGGGATCATGTGGGATTGGATATGTCCAGTCACCCCTATTTCAGATCGGTCCGGGAAATGACAGCAGGGCAGAGTTCAAGAAGAGCCATCTGGTCGGACGGATTTATATCCTCCCAGACCGGCGCACTGTCCGCAACGATTTCCGTTCCGTTCAAATCCGGAGTGGTCATTGCTCAGTTGAACCTGGATCAACTCAGTTCCATTCTTCAGATTTCCGCCATTGGCAAAGGCGGGTTTGCGGCGGTTACCGATACCCGTGGGGTGGTTATGGCCCATTCTGATAAATCCATGGTGAAAAAAAGCGTGAATATTGCCAACCTTGAGTCGGTAAAAAGAGGACTCAAAGGCGAGGCGGGCAGCTGGGATGAAACCTGGAAACACCAAAAGGGGATGGCCAGTGTCACCACCATTGACATGAATCGCTGGATTGTCATCATTTTTCAACCGGATTCTATATCGCGCGCCATAGTCAGCAGGGTTGAGCAGGCCAGTCTAATTCTCATTGTGATCGCGTTTTTGATTTTTCTCATTGTCCAGTATTTTATCCTGGCCAAACTGATGAGTCCCCTAAAGACCTTTGAGGATCAAAGCCGCAGGGTGGCTGATGGTGAATACCATCATAAAATTGTCCCGGATTACCGTGAGCTGGCCCCCCTGACCCAAAGTTTTAATACCATGGCGGACCGTATCCGGTTCAGGGAGAGGGAGCTGATTGAAAGCGAGGAAAAGTATCGTGCCATATTTGAAGGGGCCAAGGAGGGGATCATGCTGATTGACCCGGCTACCCGGAAAATCCACTTTACCAATTCCTCCATTCGTCAGATGCTGGGGTATGACAAGCAGGGTATTGAAGACAAGGATATCCTGGATTTGTGTCTTAAGGATGATGAAAAAGATACCCATGGGATCCTGACCCGGATTTTAACACAACACGAAACCGACACGGTTGCACTTCCCTTTTCCGATATAAATGGGGATGTCCACTTCATGGAGATGTCAGCCTCTGCTGTCAGCCTGAAAGGGGTATCTTTTCTGTGTGCCTTTTTCAGCGATGTGACCCAGAAATTGAAGATGGAAGCAGAAAAAGAGGATCTGGAGATCCAGTTGCTCCAGACCCAGAAAATTGAGGCCATTGGTGTGCTGGCCGGTGGAATTGCCCATGATTTCAATAATCTTCTGTTCCCGATCCTCGGGTATGCAGAGATTTTGGAGGAGGATATTCCAAAAGAAAACGCCATGTACGGCCCGGTCAGGGAAATCATGAGTGCGGCATTGAGGGCCAAAGACCTGGTCAGCCAGATTCTGGTCTTCAGCCGGCAGAGTGAAAAGGAGATCGTGCCGATCCAGCTGCAGCCGGTGTTAAAGGAGGCGGTAAAGCTGATCCGCTCCTCACTGCCCACAACGATCTCCGTGGACCTTGATATTGATATCAATTGCGGCCGAGTGGTAGCCGATCCCACGCAGATCCACCAGGTGGTCATGAACCTGGTAACCAATGCATACCATGCCATGCAGAAAAAGGGAGGGCGCCTCCATGTATCTCTCAGACAGCAGGAGATCGATGCAAAAATCATGAAACGGCTGAACCTTCCGCCCGGTCCTTATGCGGTGATGGCATTCATGGATACCGGGGAGGGGATTAAAAAAGAGATCATGGACAAGATCTTTGATCCTTATTTCACAACCAAATCCGTAGGAAAAGGAACGGGGCTGGGACTTTCTGTTGTCCAGGGAATTGTTAAAAATTCCGACGGAAACATCCATGTGATCAGCGAGCCTGGAAAAGGCACCCGGGTGAATGTGTACCTGCCCATCCTGCAGCAGGCTTCAGAAGAGCACGGGGCACTGGTTGCTGAACCTGAGCCCGGAGGAAGTGAGGCGGTCCTCCTTGTTGATGATGAAATGTCGGTGGTCAACATCGGGAAAACCATGCTGGAACGGCTGGGTTACCAGGTGACAATCCATACGGAGAGTGAGAGGGCATATGAACTGTTCCTGTCAGATCCGGACCGGTTTGATCTCATTATTTCAGATATGACCATGCCCGGCATGACCGGGCTTGATCTGCTGAAGGGTGTCAAGAAAATCCGACCGGATCTGCCCTTTATTATCTGCAGCGGATTCAGTGACCAGATCAATGAAAAAAGGTCACGGGACCTGGGGCTTCAAGGATTTATCTCCAAACCGATTGTCCGCAGGGAACTGGCTTTAAAGGTTCGTCATGCGCTGGACGGGTCCGGGCACAATATTGAGGAGGTGGGGGCATGAAAAAGGCAGCAATTGCAGGCGTTCTTCTGGCGGTTTTCGTTTCAGGAACCCTAGTGGTTTACAGCTTGAAGAAAAGCGATCCTGAACCATTGAAAATTGGGTATATCGGAAGTATTTCCGGTAAATTTTCCTCCCTGGGAACATCGGCCAGAAACGGCGCCATGCTGGCGGTGGAGGAACTGAACAGCCTCGGCGGGATTGACGGGCGGCAGATTGAGTTGATCATCCGGGATGACCAGGGGGAAGCGGAAAATACCATTCCCATTTGTGAGGAATTCTCAGAGCAAGGCATAAACCTGGTTATCGGGCCGTTTACTACCGCGTCAGCCACACGGCTGCTTCCCTGTATCAATGAAAAAAGGATATTAACTTTCGGGCCGGTAACTGCCGGAGAGAACCTGGCCGGTCAGGATGATATGTTTATCAAGCTGTTTCCTTCAACGTCAGAATTCGGCGCAGCATTGGCTGAGCTTGCCGCTGATATGAAAATTTTTTCCATGGGACTGATCAATGACCAGAAGAACAAGCCGTTCGGCGACACGCTGATATCCGGTTTTAAACCGGTGTTTGAGGAAAAAGGGGGACGGATACTTGCCAATGTTGATTTCAATTCCGGGAGTCCTCCAAAATTTTCATCTCTGGTCAAAGAGGCGGTTAAAGGCACGCCAGAAGGGGTGGTGGTCATTGCCAATGCCATAGACACGGCACTGATCATCCAGAACATACAGAAATATTCACCGGGCACTCAAGTATTTGTATCGCCCTGGAGTATGTCAGCGGACCTGATCAACAGCGGTGGGCAGGCCGTGGAGGGTACGATGGCATATATCCCTTTTGATCAGCACAGTGATGCACCGTCTTACACCCGGTTCAAGGCAGCCTATGAAGAGAGGTTCAAGGAGTTGCCGCCATTTGTGGCTGCATTTAACTATGAGGCAGTGTACCTGGTCCGTTCTGTGATTGAGCAAAGTGCTTCCCTTGATCCTGAAATCCTCAAGCAGGCACTTCTGGGTGCCGGGCAATTCAAGGGACTGCAGTCGGATTATGAATTCAATGAAACCGGCGATGCCATCCGCCAACTGTTTCTATACCAGGTAAATAATAAAACGATAACCAAAATTAAACAGTGAATTATGAAGGTTCCGAGCCTGCAACGGCGCCTGCTGATCGTTTTTTGTCTGGTTACCCTGTTTTTTACAACCAGCTCGATGGTGCTGATCAACGGTATTGCTAAACGGTTCAAGTCTGATATTTCATCCCGGAACCTGAACCTGTCGGCAGTTGTCGCCGGGCACATCAATACGATTCTGCTACAGCCTTTAAGCGGGTTTGACCGCTTGCGGAACACCCTGATCCGGCTCCCGGCAGACAACGGGTCGACAGCGGCGCTTTTGGGCGAATTTGTCAGCAGTAATCCCCTGATCGAGCTGGTTCAAATCCTGGACCTTAACGGCCGGGTGACCCGCCTGGTTCCCCATAATGAGGAGTTTATCGGCCTTGATCTGAGCAACCAGGATTATTTTGCCAAAGGTGTTTCCAATCCCGGTATCTTCTGGTCAAATTCATTTATCTCCGCACAAACTAAAAATCCATCCGTTACGATTTCAGAAGCATTTGATTCCGGCGTTCTGGTGGCTCAACTGGATCTGCACCGGCTTAGTGAAATTATAAAGACAGTAAAGACAGGCGCAGAAGGATTTATCGCAGTGGTGGACCGCCGGGGCGTTATCATTGCCCATACCCTGGAAAAGCTTTCCGGTGAGCGTATCAATATCAGCAATATGCAGGCGGTTCAGATGGGAATTCGGGCACAGCAGGGTTCAACCGAGGACGTCTGGAAAAAGAGAAAGGGACTTTCCAGTGTCACACCGATCAGGAAATCGGGGTGGTCGGTCATCGTATTCCAACATCATACCCAGGCACTCGGTATCGTGGATGATATCGAAACCACCATTTTCATTATCCTGTTTGTTGTGGCCGGGATCATTTTTTTTATTCTGCTGTTCGGTACCAGCCGGTTCAAACATTCCCTGGACCAGTTTGAAACCCAGGCCAAACAGTTGGCACAGGGAAATTACGACATCAGGCTGGCACCTGAATATGCGGAGTTTAAAAGTGTTTCTGATAATTTTCATATAATGGCCAGAAAGATTCTGGACCGGGAGATGGCACTCAAACAAAGTGAGACCAAGTACCGCCTCATGGTTGAAACCGCCAATGAGGGCATTTGTGTCATCAATCATACCGGGGAGTTTACCTTTGTGAATCAACGGATGGCGGAGATCTTTTCAACCACGGTTGAACAAATGCTGGGCCGCTCCTATTTGAGCTATGCTTTTGAGGAAGATCACTCATTTTTCAGGGAAAAGATGTCAAGGCGGGAGGAGGGCATCACAGAGGAGTATGAAGCCAGATTTCAAAGGGCCGATCAAAAAGAGATCTGGGTGATCTATTCAGGGGCCCCGATATTTGATGATTTCGGGACTTTTATGGGTTCCTTGGGTATGGTGGTGGATATCAGCCACAGGAAGAAAAATGAACAGGAGTTGAATCGCTACAGGCACCATCTCGAGGACCTGGTCCGTGAAAGGACGCAGGAGCTTGAGACCGCAAAGCGCGCGGCGGAAAATGCCAACCGGGCAAAAAGTGAGTTCCTCTCCAATATGAGCCATGAGATCCGGACCCCGCTCAATGCCGTGACCGGATTCAGCGAACTGTTGTCCTCTTTGGTTGAGGATGAGAAGCAGAAAAGCTACCTTGAGGCCATTAAGACAGCAGGCAGGAGTTTGATGACACTCATCAACGATATTCTGGATCTGTCAAAAATTGAAGCCGGAAGGCTTGAGATGCATTACACATCCATGGATTTGAGGCGGGTTGTCAGGGATGTGGAGCAGATTTTTTCCACCCAGGCGTCTGAAAAGGGGATCCGGTTCCAGATCAATATCCATAAGGATCTTCCCCAAACATTTCAACTGGATGAGATCCGCTTAAGGCAGGTGCTGTTTAACATTGTCGGCAATGCCGTCAAATTTACGAGCCGGGGACACATTAAACTTGATGTGCGCACCCTGAACTGGAATGAAGACCAGAGCACCGATATACAGATCTCGGTGGAAGATACCGGAATCGGCATCCCGGAATCTGATCTGGCGACGATTTTTGATGCATTCAGGCAGACTCCCGGTCAGGATGCATCTCAATTTGGCGGGACCGGCCTCGGGTTGACCATCTGCAGACGACTGGTAGAGATGATGAACGGTCAGATCTCAGTTCAGAGTCAAATAGGGCAGGGAACGGTGTTCACGATTCTGATCCGCGGGGTGCTGGCGGGGCATGAATCGGCAGGCGACGCGGCTGAGACGCTTGACACCGATGCCGCCCGGTTCGATGATCAGACCGTGCTGGTGGTGGATGACGAGCGCTCCAACCGGACACTGCTCGAAGAGTTGTTAGGCCGTGCAGGGCTCAATGTCCTGCTGGCAGGAAACGGAGAAGAGGCTTTGGCGGTTTGCAACAGACATGTACCGGATTTGATCTTAATGGATATACGCATGCCGGTTATGGACGGGTTTCATGCACTCGGCCATCTGAAAAAGGGCTCTGTGAGTTGTCAGATCCCGGTGATCGCCATCACGGCGTCAGAGTCCACAGCAGAGGCATCCGATATCATGGCAAAGGGGTTTGACGATTGTATTTTTAAACCGATCGATTTCCAGGTACTGCTCAAGGTGCTGACAACATTTTTACGGGACAGAACCGGTGAAAGGGACGAAGGCATTAAAACAGTTGCGGATCGTGGTGAACCGCTGACCATATCCGACAGGGGCCGTCAAAACATTCCCGTTGTCATGGATACCATAGAGGGAGAGTTGATGGAAAAATGGAAGGCGTTGGATAAAAAACTGTCCATCAAGCAGGTCCGGCAGTTTGCCGGGATGGTGATAAAACTGGGGCAAGTCCATGATATTGATCTGCTTGTCCGTTATGGGGAGCAACTGGGCGGACAGGCCGAACATTTTGATGTGCATGGCATCCAGGGATCCATTACCCGGTTCAGGGGAATTCTTGATCAGCTCAAAGCAATGGGCGAGGGGGGGCAATGACAGAAACCAGTATAGAGCAATCATTTTCCATCCTGGTCGTGGATGATGAACCCAAGAATGTTCAGCTTCTGGGCAACCTCCTGGAAGAGAATCATTATGACATCGAGTTTGCCCTCAATGGGCCGGACTGTTTAGAGTGGCTTGACAACCGGCCGTTTGATCTTGTCTTGTTAGATATCATGATGCCTGGTATGACCGGTTATGAAGTATGTGAAACCATTAAATCCGATATGGCCAAACAGCATATACCGGTCATCTTCCTGACTGCAAAATCCGAGACCGAGGACATTGTGAAGGGATTTGATGCCGGGGCATCCGATTATATTACCAAACCTTTCAAAGCCCCCGAGCTTCTGGCCAGGGTCAAAAAAGAGGTAGAGCTCAAAATTTTGCGCGGCCTGATTCCCATCTGTGCGAACTGCAAGGATGTCAGGGATGATGAGGGCGCATGGGGTCAGATAGAGGCCTATATCCAAGAACATTCTGCTGCCCTGTTCAGCCATGGCATGTGCCCCAAATGCATGGACCAGCTCTATGGTGATCAGGACTGGTATAAAAAGCGGTTCAAAACGAAATAGCCGTTCATTTTTTTCTTGCAGGTCACGGGTTGATTTGATATGCATCATATGATGCGCAACATGTGTTGCATATTAACGATTCAACCCAAAGGCCTGAATCCATGCCTCCAAAATTCAAATTTACCAAACAAGAGATCCTCTCTCATGCATGCAGTCTGGTCCGGGAAAAGGGATGGCATACGCTGAGCACCCGAACCCTGGCCCAAAGGCTGGGGACTTCAGCCAGGCCCATCTACTCCTTTTTTCATTCCATGGATGAACTCGAAGAGGAGTTGGTGAAAATCAGTGTTGATCTTCTGTTTGACTATATGAACCGTAGCTACACGGGTGATCCATGGGTGGATCACGGGATCGGATATGTGATGTTCGCCCAGGAGGAGCCTTTCCTTTTCAGGGGGGCCAATAATGAAAAAAACATCAAGCATTTCAAGACCTATGGCGAGATCATGTGGGACAAATGCTCCGGATTACTGGCTGAATATGCCCCATTTCAGGGGTTGACAACAGAACAGATTTATCGCCTCCAGGTAACGCGCTGGCTGATGGCACACGGCCTGGCGTTCCAGGTGTCCAATCCGCCTCCGGATGTGTGGAATCTGGAACGGATCATATGGGTGATTCAAAACGGCAGCATCGCACTTCTTGAAGGTCTGAAAAAACAGTTTGCGTCTGAGGACAACTGAGCCGGGCATCGGGCCCGGTTTTTTTGATATTGAGTTCCAAAGCGTTTTTATCAAGGAGGAGATTATGGAAAAAAAACTCCAGAGTAAAACTGCTGAAGAGATGGCAGGATTCCGTGCCTTTGAAATGCTCAGACCCCGAAAAGACCGCCTGTGTGAAGATTCCTTTGCCGTTCACTTCTTAACCGGCCCCTGGGTTGACCGCTGTAAAAAGCCGCTGAGGGCCAAATTCTATCTGTGGGTCGTTAATCTGATCAACCCCGGTGCACCGGATACCGTTCCCATAAGGGTCCGGTTTATTGACGACCATATCAGGGAAGGTGTCAAACAGGGGGTTGAACAACTTATTATCCTGGGTGCGGGATATGACTGCCGCCCATACCGCATGCCGGAGTTGGAGAACGGGGTGCAGATCTTTGATGTGGATCACCAATCCACCCAGGCGCATAAACGACACATTTTATCATCCGTCCTGGATACCCTGCCCGGTCATGTCGCTTTTGTTCCTTTTCAACTTGAGAAAGAGGGCGTGGCACAATCGCTCAAGGATCACGGGTATGACTCGAACAAGCGATCGCTGTTCATCCTGGAGGGATTGATCATGTATCTTGATCCGCAGGCGGTGCGGTCACTGTTTACTTTTATTTCCGGGAACAGCGGGTCCGGGAGCTCCGTGGTATTTGATTTTCTGCCTCCGGGGGTCGTGGACGGGACGATACAAAACCGCGGGGGGAGAAATATGCATCAATGGGCCAAACGGAAAGGGGAACCCTTTAAGTTTGGAATTGATGGGCATGATCTTCCCGGTTTCTTATCCGGGCTGGGGTTTCACGATATCCGTGTGACAACGGCCGGAGCATGCAGGGATCAATATGCCGGGGGAGGGCTTTCCCGAAGGAAGGCCTCCCCGCTATTTTCGTTTGCCACCGCTTACACCGGGATTGCTTAAACCGACCCAGCGATTAACGCATGCCGGTGTCCGGTAACGGATTAAGTGTGATACCGGATTACCGGGGCATTTCGTTTTGGAGCCCGTGCATATTTGAACTTGGGGTATCCCACCATCAAAGCACCGTGGCAGGTATGGCCGGGCGGCAGATTGAGCATTGCTTTCAGGTCGGGCCATTGGCCGGCAGCGTAGTTAACATAGCCGGCCCAGCAGCTGCCCAGTCCGTGTGAAGGCAGAATCAGCTCAAGGTAGGCCAGGGCAGTGTGACAGTCTGCAGCACCACTGCCGAATTCATCCGAGGCATAGGCAAAAATCAGCTGAGGGGCACCCCTGCAGATTCTGTCAAGCCCCTGATCCCACTGGCTCACCAGGTTTTCCATATTGAACGCCTGGGCGATTTCCGGATGATTTTGAATGACATAGCGCATCCAGTTAATCACATGGGACGCCACGCTGACCACATCCTCTTTTTTGCTGAGCACCAGCCATTGCACCGGCTGCCGGTTGCTGCCCGTTGGCGCGCAGCAGGCGATCTCAAGGGCTTTCTCGAAAACATCGGCCGGGACTTCCTTATCCTTGTACCTGCGGATTGAGCGCCTGGATCTCAAGAATTGCTCAGCCTGTTGGGCCGGCACTGCAAGGTTCTTTTCAATGGGGAGGCACTGGTCTGCTGTCAGGGTGACCAACTGGATCGCCGATTTGGGGCATATGGCAACGCAGTGTCCACAGTTGATGCATATCTCTTCGGCACCGTCAATCGGTACCGGTCCCTCTTCAGTCATTTCAATGATATAGGCGGGGCACTCCAGGGCACAGATACCGTCTTTATCACATTTATCCTGATCAATGGTGAATAATGCCATGTCATATCTCCTGTTTCAGATGATTTGGAGACAATCTACCATGTTCGGTGTTTAAAACCAATATGAAAGGCTAAGCCAAGGATTGAGGCGCATTTTTTTTATCCCGGATCATTTTGAATCCCCGGGTAAATCCGTAAGTTATCAGGATGACCCCCACTGCACAGTTCAGGGTTTGAACAGCGATGGTCGGGATGCCGGACTTTACGGCGGACAGGATGAGCATGGTCACACAAAGAAACAGGAATGTGGAAAACCCTGTGGCCAGCCCGAATATGGTTAATTGACCCTTCTGGTAGCCTTTTTCAATGGCCTTGGCCGAAAAGATACTGCTCCAGAAGATAATGGTCAGCGGACTGGATATGGTCAGGATAAACGCGCTGGTAAAACTGTTCACCGGCGTCCAGGCCATTGAAGCAGAATGCACGGTGGTGCTGAACGCCCCGAATCCCTTATAGAAGATCAGGATACCGAATATGGCCAGAACCAGGGAGCTGGTCAGTCCGAAAACAGTTTTGGCCCGGTCATGCTGGAGCAGGCGGCCGATGCCGATCAGGGAGAGAACGATATAGATATAGTCCGCTAAAGTGACAGCAAGGATGGCCATCAGGCTGTTAAGGTAGCTGCTGTCCACCGTGATACCCAGGATATAGAAAAAAACAGGTCCCAGCGCCAGTTGAAGCAGCAGGCCGGTCATAATACCGTCGAGAAAGGGTTTCATTGATCACCTCAGGGTTAAATGTTCAGGCATAGCATACACAAGGAATCACTGCCGTTGAATAGGGATTTTAAGGTAATTCACGGGGCTTGATTAAAATTTTAAGGATTACCGGGCGGTTGGCCGTTCATTATGGATCACTCACGGGCTGGACCGCGCAAGGGATAATAAAAAAAATTGATTAAACCGGCAGATTTTTATAGTGTCGGTATCAGATGACAGCGCAGGGTACAGCGCCGTATGTGTTCTGGATTGAATCCTGTGAGGTCTCCCGCATAGCCGAAAAGGAGGTGACAGAGATGAGCAGCACCGTTATAGAGGTATTGAAGTCCCATCGATCCATACGGAAATTCAAACAGACACCGGTGGATGAACAGCTTTTGAGGGACATCATTTGCTGCGGTCAGTGTGCATCCACATCCAGCAATCTGCAGGCCACTACGGTGATCCGCGTGAGGAATGGCGATACCCGAAAAAAGATTGGAGTACTTGCCGGTGACCAGGCCTATGTTGAAAGCGCGGCCGTGTTCCTGGTATTCTGTGCGGATCTGAACCGGGCCGGGCAGGCATGTAAGGCCCAGGGGGGCGTATTTGAGCCGGGAATGACCGAGCAGTTTATTATTGCCACCGTGGATGCGGCACTGTTTGCACAGAATTGTGCGGTTGCTGCGGAATCAAAGGGCTTGGGCATCTGCTACATCGGGGGAATCCGGAATGATCCCGAGCAGGTCAGCCAACTTCTCGAACTGCCCGACCAGGTCTATCCGGTGTTCGGATTCTGTATGGGATATCCGGATCAGGATCCGGAACGCAAACCCCGGTTGCCCCTGGAGGTCATACTCAAGGAGGAGATCTATTCCCAATCAGGGGACAAGGCCTTGATCGAATCATATGACGAGCAGATGTCTCAATACTATCGTTCCCGCACAAACGGTGGTAAGGAGAGTTCATGGACACTTGAGATGAAGGCCCTGGTCGGAAAGGAATCCCGCCCTCACATGCAGGCGTTTCTAAAATCCCGCGGGTTTAATTACAGGTAAGCATGGCGGCGGGAAACAAACGCGTCCGCTTCTGGATTATTGTTGCCGCATTGCTGGCCCTGTTTCTCGGGGCGCTGGATGCCCTTGTCATGTCGGCAGCCATGCCGACCATCATTTCGGAACTGGGCGGCCTTCATCTTTATGCCTGGGCCTATTCAAGTTATTTCCTAGCCCGGGCCGTCTCGTTACCGGTCTTTGGAAAGCTTTCCGATCTGTTTGCGGTAAAAAAACTGCTGCTCTTTTCCATCGCCTTGTTTGTATCGGCCTCACTGGCTGCGGGTGCGTCCGGGTCCATGGCGTTCCTGGTCGGAACCCGGGTATTCCAGGGGATCGGTGCCGGCGGGATCTTTGCCCTGGTGTATGTCGTGCTGTCCGGGGTATCCGAACCTGGGGAGCGGGCCAAAACCTTGTCCTTTGCCAGTTCGATCTGGGGGATCGCCAGTCTGATCGGGCCGACCCTGGGCGGATTTATCGTGACCTGGTTTTCCTGGCGGTGGATTTTTTTCATCAACCTGCCCATCGGGTTGATCTCCTTTGCAGGGATTGCATTTTTTTTCAAAGAGTTCAGGGAAATGCCATCACAGGCGCATCTGGACTGGCCCGGCGCCCTGTTGTTGTCCGGGAGCATTCTGGGGTTGTTGCTGATCGTCATGACCGGCGGCCGGGTCCTGCCCTGGTTTTCCCTGGAGCTGGTGTTTATGGTCGGTGTCACCCTTTGCCTGGGTGTCGGCTTCTGCCGGGTGGAACAGCAGGCCGCAGATCCGATACTGGATATTTCTTTTTTTAAATACCCTGCATTTGCATTGGGAAACCTGGTTGCATTCTGCGCCAGTTTTGCCATCTTCTCGCTGTTTGCCTATGCACCGCTTTACCTTCAGGGCGCACTGGGAAAATCCCCGCTCCAGGTAGGGTACGCCATGCTGTCGCTGAGCCTGGGCTGGTCTGTGGGCTCCCTGTTTATCGGTCGTGTGATGCATCGCATCGGCCCAAAAGGGGCCGCCATCTGGGGGTCCCTTCTCATGGCTGCGGGTGGTGCGCTCACCCTGGTCTTTTCCGAGACCACCTCAATGCTCTACTGTTTTCTCGTCTTCCAGGTGTCCGGTCTGGGAATGGGATGTATCACACTGTCTACCCTGCTGATTGTTCAAGATAGTCTCGGCCCTGAAAATCTCGGGGTAGCCACCTCTTTCAACCAGTTTGCCAGAACCCTGGGCGGCACAATCGGGGTCGGGGTGTGCGGCGGCCTGGTGACCGCAAGACTCATTGACCGGCTTGAGAACGCAGGTACACAACTGCCGCCGGTTCTTCTTGAAAAACTCCAGAAAAGCATGTCCAGCATGTTCCAGGAAGAGTTCCGGATGCTGCTGCCTCAAGGTGTGGAAAAACTGCTCCAGACTGCCGTATTTGATGGGGTTTTTCTGGCCTTTATGGTGGTGTTTGCCGTGGCATTGGTCAGCCTGATCCTGTCTGCCTTTATTCCTGTCAAAAAACAGTAGAGAATCCATGTAAAACAACCATTTTCCCTCCATATTTTTTCCATACTCTTTTGGTACGATCTTTTTCAGGTAAAAAGTAATAATCATGCAGGAGGAGATGATGAGGTCATTCAAGCAAAATCGATTATCTGGAATCGTACTTTATGTGTGCCTGGTATGTTTGGCAGTGATGGGCAGCAGCACAGCAACAGGCCGTCCAACCGGGGCTGATCCCGTGGCTTATCCGGTTGTGGATACCGGTCAATCCAATTGCTTTGGCAACACCGGCGTCATGGACTGCTCCATGGTCCAGCAGCCGTTTTACGGCCAGGATGCACAGTATTCAGGAAATCAGCCATTGTATACCGATCACGGCGACGGGACGGTGACGGACCAACACACCGGTCTGATGTGGGAAAAGGGGTTTAAGACGATGTTGTGGGACGATGCGCAGGGCGAAGCCGCAGCATGCAGGACCGGAGGGTATACCGACTGGCGGGTGCCCACCATCAAGGAGTTGTATTCGCTGATCGATTTTAATGGGAACCAGGGCACGGGAACCGTAAATACCCCTGTGGTGCCGGATGATGCTGTGCCATTTATTAACACACAGGTGTTTGACTTTGAATGGGGCACTTCAGGCCGGTATATCGATGTTCAGTATATATCCGGTACGGAATACACCAGTGACGCCATGGGGAATCCGGAAATTTTTTTCGGGGTTAACTTTGCAGACGGGAGAATCAAGGGGTATCCGAAATCCGGCAATATGTCGAACCCACAGTTCCCGGTCCGGTTTGTCCGTGGAAATGCGGATTATGGAATCAATGATCTTATCGATAACCAGGATGGTACGGTGACCGACCGGAGCACTGCCTTGATGTGGGTCAAGGCAGACAGCGGTAGTGATGCATTCAGGGATCAGTTTGACGGTTTTACCAATAGTGACGGCTCCATGAACTGGGAGGAGGCGCTGGCATTCTGCGACAGCCTGACCTATGCGGGGTACTCGGACTGGCGCCTGCCCAATGCCAAGGAGCTTCATACCATTCTGGACTATACCCGTTCCCCGGATTTTACCGGTTCAGCCGCCATTGACCCCACGTTTGACACCAGCCCCATCATTGCAGAAAACGGTGAGCGGGATTGGCCCTTTTTCTGGACGTCAACCACGTTCAATCCGGGTATGGATGCGATTATCATCTGTTTTGGAGAGGCGTTGGGGTATCTGGACGGGGAATTCATGGATGTACACGGGGCCGGGTGCCAGCGCACCGATGCCAAAACCGGGAGTCCGTCCTATGGATTCGGACCCCAAGGGGAGGTCAGAAGGGTTTATAATTTTGTCAGGCCGGTAAGGGATTCCGGGAATGGTAAATCAGGAGACCATGCCGCTATATTGCCTGTCCAGGTGCTGCTGCTTGAATGATCATGAATATCCCGGATCAGGTCTGCCATGGTCTTTTTTAAACCGTTTGACACGCCCGATTCCATTGGTTATTTTGAGTTATTTATCACAATTGGAAATAACTGGATTCATCGGAAACCGAAAACACCATGATTGACACCTGCGCGATATGCCGCCATGCCATATTCCTGGCCCTGATCATAGCGGGCCTGCTCCACGGTGCTGCGCCTTCCGCCATGGGAGCGGACAGGGACGACATCATCCTGAGCAGTGAGGTGCTGGGTCTGAGCCATGATGAACTCCGGTGGCTGGAAAAACATCCAACCGTTCAGATCGGCGGTCCAAAGTCCTTTCCACCGTTTCACTATTTTGATTCACAAGGCAATCTCAAGGGGATCAGTGCGGATTACATCCATACCATCATGGGTGAACTGGGCATCAAGGTCATTATCCAGGACAACCTGCCATGGCCGGAGGTGCTCAAGCGTGCCAGAGAGAAAAAATTAGACCTGATACCATGTGCGGCCAAAACACAGGAGCGCAAGCGATTCCTGAGGTTCACCAGTCCCTATCTCTCCTTCCCCCTGGTGATTGTCACCCGCCGTGACGCCCTGTTTGTCGGCGGGATCGAGGATCTGCAGGGGAAGGCCCTGGCAGTTATCCGGAAAAATTCCACCATGGACTGGTTAGAGAGAGATGGCATCGATTATACCCCTGTTTTTGTAGACTCCCCTCTGAAACGGCTGGAGGCGGTCTCTTTCGGCATGGCAGATGCCGGAATCGAGAACCTGGCCGCCACCAGCTACCTGGTAGAAAAAAACGGGTTGACCAACCTCAAGATTGCGGCACCGACACCCTATGGCAATTATAATCTTCACATGGCTGTGCGCAACGACTGGCCGGAACTGGTGTCCATACTGGACAAGGCTCTGGGGGCCATCATGCCGCTTGAGCACGCCCGGATACGCAGTGAATGGCTGTCCCCGCTGCGGGTTGAACATGGCATCCGGTGGTCGGATGTGATCAAATGGATATCCATCATCCTGCTGTTTATTGTTCCGGTGTTAACGGTGGTGATGATCTCAAACCGCAGACTCAACCGCGAAGTGAAAATGAGAAAGAAAAGCCAGGAGGAAAAAGAGACGCTCATTATAGAACTGCGCGGTGCGTTGAACAATATTAAAACCCTTAAAGGCCTGTTGCCCATCTGTTCCAAATGTAAAAAAATCAGGGATGACAAAGGGTATTGGAACAACCTGGAGACCTATATCGAGACCCATTCGGATGCATCATTCAGCCATGGTATCTGCCGTGAGTGCATGGAAGACCTCTATGGTGCTGAAGAGTGGTTTGTAGACAGGAAAAACCGGCTTGTCGAATAAACTCGTTATTCCTCAATCACATCCAACAACCGTTCATCGGTCCGTATCGCGTTTCAAAGTGTAAAACCGGTTGTATACCAGGGTGAGGAACAGGGCCATGAAAACCGAAAGCATACCGATCAGTACATCAAAATAGACAGGGGCCGTCAGTGACAGGCGAATCAGGAGCGTGCACAAGGCATACCCTGAATTCCTGAATACGGCCGGAAACTGGGGAAGAAACGACTGGGCAATGAGAACCAGGAGGATGTCTGCAAAGATCAGCAGCGTGTAGAAACACTGAAAAAAATGAAATCCCTCCTGCCCCTGAATTAACAGCCATCCGTTGTATGCCCCCATAAAGGTAAACGAGACGAGCATGCACAGGGAAACCACCTTTTTGGCCCGGATGAACCGGTCCAGGGATGGCCCGGGTGACAAGGTGTCATCAAGCTTTTCTAATAGTTTAAGATACACACCCAAAAGCCCGAAAATGGCAATCGCGCCTGCGCCATAGGCCAGGATGTGCAGCAGCACCTCGTTGTGACCGCTGATGCTGATAGGTTCGGGCAGGTGGGCAATCTGTTTGAAAGCGTTTCGCAGAAATATCAACACAAGGATTTCAAACTGCTTACCCAAGGCCCTGGACATGGAGGCGGGCAGGGTAAAGATCAGGCTGATCACTTCAAGAACCAGCACCAGTGAAAAGGCCAGGTTGATCGCCATGTAGTGGTTTTTGGGAAGGGTTTGGGCAATGACTCCGCCAAACACATCCTGCCGGTTCAGTTCAATGACGGCCAGTGCCGCAAGAAAAATAAGAACCAGGAGTGCCGACACCCGCTTCTGGGTCGGGGTGCTTTTCCACAGGCCGACAATTCTGTCAAAGATGAGTGCGAAAAATCGTAACGCCCCGTCCACGGCTACTCATCCTGTACAGGGGAATGCTCAAAAAATGACTCAAGCCCCTTTTGCTTCAGGTAGCCTTTGGCATACTTGTAAAATGTCCCCTCAAAGTTGCCCAGGGCGATGATCAGACCGGGCCACCCGTCCAGGCAGCCGAGCTTAAAAAAGTAAGTGGTGAAAAATGACCAGATGCCATGGGTCAAGGCTTTATACATGCGGCATTTTATCTGTTTCTCCTCCAGTTTTTCAGCACCCAGGGAGGAGTACCTGTTGGCCTTGTTCAAGATCTCTTCAAGGTTTTTATAGGGTATCTGTGTGATGTGGCTCTTGAGGTAACCCACCGGTTTATCCGAGTGAACATCGAATCCGGCATGCACGGCATCCGGCAGGAAGGTGATCATTCCTTTCCGGGACAGCTGCGGATGACGGTAATCCGGGTAAAATCCGGCATACCGGATCCATTTTCCCATGAAAAAATTTTTTCTCGGAATATAGAAGGCATCGGCGATGGCCGCGTTCCCGGATATGATCTGTTCGATTTCACGCCGGGCATCCGGGGTGCACCGCTCATCTGCATCCAGGCTGAGGATCCAGTCATGACTGCAGGCCTCCATGGCCCGGTTGCGAAGATCCCCAAACCCTGTGAAACGAATCTGGATGACCCTGGCACCGTGTTCCTGCGCTATGATCGCTGTCCTGTCGGTACTGTATGAGTCAGCAACAATGATTTCATCAGCCCACTCAACGCTTTTCAGAGCGGGGCCGATCTTATCCTCTTCATTGAGGGCAATAATACAAGCAGACAGTTTGGACATGCTGAATCCTTAATCTTTAAACCGATCGGGCCTGGTCATTTTTAATAACGTTCCTAATTGTCTGGCTCAATTCATCTTCTTTGTCAACCCATTTAATCCGGATACCGATCACCACCAGGCTGACCGGCCAGGTTCTGTTCTCCCCGATGCGTGCAAAATCCTTCTGGGTGGTCACCAATATATCCGGTTTCTGCTTCAGGGCCGCCTGGTCAAATCCTGCGAGTTCTTCCGGCAGATAGGTATGGTGATCTGAAAATTCAAAATGATCAAGTACACTAACCCCTAGTTGTTTCAAGGTATCTGCAAATGCCCGGTTGTTGGCAATGCCTGAAAATGCCACGGCTGTCTTGCCATGAAGATCATCGAGCGTTTCAACGATACACCCGTCGGAATTTCGGGGTACCAGGGTTCTGTCAAGCAGCGGCTGGTGTTGTGTAAACCAAACCCCGGGAAAGCAGGGGAGATTTTTCCCGGTGCGGCTTTCAACTCCGGGGAAAAACGGTTCAACCGGGTTTTGGTTGGGTGGATCCGGGCATCGGGTAAAGATCACCATATCTGCCCGATTCAATGCGGTCCGGGGAGGCTCCCGCAGCAGTCCGGCCGGCAGGAGCCGCTGATTGCCGAATGGATAGTCATGGTCAAGAAGTACGATATCAAGATCCCTTTTAAGCCTGAGGTGCTGGAATCCGTCATCCAGAATAATGACATCGGGATCGAAACTTTCAACGGCCAGACACCCGGCCCGGTAGCGGTCCTGCCCGATGACCACGGGCATCTTCAGTGCTTTTGCCATCATCAGCGGTTCGTCTCCGCATTCTTTCTCCGTCATGAACAGGGTCCTTCCGTCAGACACGATGCCGCCTGTTGCGGATTTTTCTCCCTTATACCCCCTGCTGAGGATAACGGGTTGAAATCCCATGCCACGGAGCATGAGGGCCAGGTGCATGGCGACGGGCGTTTTGCCGGTTCCGCCGGCAATGATGTTTCCAATGGAGATGACCGGACACGGCAGCTGTCTGGATTGTTTGACCCCTTTCTGGTAAAGCCGGGTTCTGACAAGGGTAATCACTCTGTAAATATGGGACAGGGGGATGAGCAGCAGGCCCCAGAAAGTGAAGAGACTCAGTCGATCCTGCATTATCCTGCGAATTAATATTCGTTTTATCGCGCGAGTCACCATTCGTCCATTCCCCCGGGGGGTCGATTTAAATTCCGGTTTGGCACACCCCTCCCTGCATGACCTATTCTACGCCTATCAGGTTAATAACACCGATGCAAAGAAAGATAAAGCTGGCAGTCCATGCAGCCACTATCGGGGGTAGAATCCCGGCATATCCCAGAGACATGCAGAATCCGAAGATGACCCAGTACGCAAAGGCGATCACGACACCTATGCCGATACCCAGGGGAAGATTGTCCTTTACCCTGGCGCGCATTCCCGTGGCCGCTCCGGTCAGAACCATGATCAGGCAGATAAAGGGGGAAGCGATCTTACCGAACAGGTCGGTGCGGTATCGTGTCGCGTCATAGCCCTCTCGTTCTACCTTTTGAATCAGGTCCTGCAGCTCGAAAAAACTCATCTCATCGGATTTTTTAACGACCTTGCTCAGTTCATCCGGTTTGATACCCAGATTGATTCGTTTCTCTTTTGAGGTGGTGATGTCATAGTCATTGGTCTGAGGATTATAGATCTGCTCCGACACATTGTGCAGCACCCATGTGTCCTTCTGGTAAGTGCCGTGTTTGGCATCGATCCGCTGGACCATTCTGAACGTATCATCCATCCGGGCAATGGTTATCCCGGAAACGTTCTTGCGGGTCAGGTCAAAGAAGTTAATGTGGATGAACCGGTTGTCAGATTTAATCCAGATATCCTTTCTGGCCGTGGCAATACTCTGTTTTCTCAGGGTGGAATTTTCAAAGGTGTTGGATTTGGACATGGTCGCCGGTACCAAGGTTTCTCCAAGGAAAAATGTCAGGAAGGCCAGAACAGCTCCGGCGATCAGTACGGGTTTAATCAGGTGATACACGCTGATACCACTGGATTTTAATGCAAGCAGCTCATTGTTGCGGTTCATCAGGCCGAATATGCACAATGCGGCCAAGAGGATACTGGCCGGTGTGAGTTGGAGGAAAAAAAACGGGACCTTGAGCAGGATGAACCCGAGAGCCTTGATCAGGCCGATATCCAGGCTCAAGAATTTATCCAGCCGCGAGATGTAGTCGATAAATATGGCCAGGACCAGTATGATGGTCTGGATGAGCAGATAGAGTTTGGTAAATTCCTTGAACCAGTAACGATAGATAATGGACATATCTGTTTTTGCCTTATCTCATGGCATTTCTTTTTAGAAGAACGATACCAATGGTTCCCATGATCAGGTTGGGGCCCCACATGGCAACGGCTGCCGGCAGCCGGCCGGTTTCTCCGGCGGCCCAGCCTGTTGCCATCATCATGTAGTAGATGAGAAAAAAGCCGACACCCAGGCCGAAACCCGCTGACCGGCGGTTGGTGACAGAGCGGATTCCCGTTGCAAATGCAAGGATCCCAAGGCATATGCAGGCCACCGGAATAGCGATATTTTCATGAATTTTCATCTGGGCTTCATACAGCCACTTTTTGGGCAGGGTGTCTCGCTGGGTGTCAAGATATTGGATCAGTTCAATCATGTTCTGCTCCTTGATTCCCTTCCTCATATCCCGTTCATCATTCATCATGGCAGCCAGATCAATCTGGATATCATAGTGCTCAAAGCGGATATGGTTGACCGATCCGTTGGCAAGGTCCACCTGATTGATCCCGCCGTTATACAACCGCAGCGTATACCGCAGGCTGTCCGGATTCGAGATCAGGTGACCTGTCGGGGCGGTGGAGATACTGACCATGTCGGTCGTTCGGCGGTCCTCAATGATAACATCCCTGAGCTGTCTGGACTTGATATTCACCTCGTTGATATAGATCATGATATCTTCAATATCCAGAAAGAACTGTCTTTCCTGAAGTGCAATATCCGGGCTGGCCTGGATGATCTCCTGGCTTTTAATCTTGGTGGCATAGCGTCCCCAGGCGCTTCCGTACAACGTCATCCACAGGGTCAGGGCCATCCCGATGATGCAGAAGATCAACACCGGCGGCATCAGCCGGTACAGGGAAATCCCGGAACTTTTAACAGCAAGGATTTCATTGTCACCGGCCATTTTCATGAATGTCAGCAGGACCGCAATCATGACCGACATGGGGATGGTAAACTCCATGAATTTGGGAACCGTATAGAGAATCAGAAGGCAGACCGATATAAGGTTGGCATTATAATTCATGACCATGTTGGTGACTTCGGGAATCCGGGTCATCAAAAAGACAAAGGTCAAAAATAAAAGGCTGACCAGGAACGGAGCAAACAGCTCTTTGAGAATGTACCGGTTTATGGTGTTCAATCCAATCATTGTTCTGGGAAAATATAGCCTGACAGAACAAGTGTCAAGCGAAAGGCCCAAAAGAATGCGTATTTTAAAACTGGTTGAATCGTGCTATGGATAGCCCCATGAGAACGTGTGTAATTATAGCCAGCGGCAGCCTCGACTCACCCCGTACCTTTTTGGAGCGTATTTCCCGGGCGGATCTGGTGATCTGTGCGGATGGCGGCGCCGGGCACCTGAGAGGGATGGGCTTGATTCCCGACATTATCGTGGGTGACCTGGATTCCATAAGTGATGAGGATAAAGCATATTTTGATAGGAAACAGGTCAGGTTCGTAAAGCATCCGGAGAAAAAAGATGCCACCGATACCGCACTTGCCGTAGACCTGGCTGTTGAGGAGGGTGCAGCAGATATTACATTAATCGGTGTTTCCGGTACCCGCATGGATCATACGCTGGCCAATGTATTCCTTCTTAAAACCCTTTCCGACCGGCATATCGCCTGCCGGATGATCGATACTCATAATGAGGTGTACCTGGTTACGGACAGTCTCGAAGTCCAGGGCCGGCCCGGAGATCTTCTATCCATCATTCCGGCCGCGGAAAGTGCCCGGGGTGTGACCATAGAGGGACTGGAATACCCGTTGGAAAATGCTCAGATCCCCATGGGATCATCCATCGGGATTTCCAATGTATTTGTGGGGAACCAGGCCCGGATCAACGTTGAGTCCGGTGTGCTGATCGTTTTTAAATCAAGGGATTAGCCCCTTTTTTAAAAGCATGTCATTTAGCAGGGGTGTCTTCTTTTTTTGTTTGTGTGGCCGGTTGTGAGCGTGAAGGCAGGACGTTTTCCTTTCAAGGCTCACAATCCGGCGTTCATCATACTACAGTTTACTTTTTGGCAGTGTCTGGCCCGGAATCAGCAGCTTTTGGATCTTCAAAAAATTCTTTTATCCGGTTGAAGCTTGTGTCGACGTAATCTTTGAAGTTTGCCCGGTTCTGTTTGAAAAATTCCGTCCAGTGGGTACAGGCTTTCTTATTGCTCTCGGGAATGACCGTGGCATTTTCACACACCGTGTTCATCATCTCATTCGTCTGATCCTGGATCGAAGCAATGACGGAAAAGGATGTATCAAACACGGTTTTCTGATAGTCAAGGATCCTGGCCATCATCTGGGGTTGAACCATGTGAACCTCCTGATTCAATGAATAAAGCAGTGGGGATTATTTGGCGTCAAATACAGTCTCAAACCGGTTATATCCTTCGTCAATTGCTTTCTTGAACTCTTCAGTGGCTTTTTTAGTCAGGGTAAATGCATCGTTGATCTGTTTTTTTCCGTCGTCAGTTACCCAGGGAAATTGTGCCATAAAACTGGTGAACATGGTTTCAGTCTGGTCCTGGATGAGTGTCAGGGTGCTGAAACCGTTGTTGAAAGCTGTCTTTTGAAAATCAATCATCTGTTTTGCCATTTGTGTAGGTTCCATTTTTGTCTCCTGTTTCGTTATTGGGTATAAAGATTTTGGGGTTCTGAATGCCGCTATTGATACCGGTTGTACCGCCGGTATTCCTGGTCATAGATTATAGATGCGGGAGAGAGATTGTCAAGTAAAAATTGTGCACTGCAACATTAATATTTCATTAGGTAGTTCATGTGTTAGTTAATTGAATTTTCACAATTAAACAATCAAACAGAAATAATCATTTGGTCTAATACCTCCTGTCTTGACGAGGTGAATATTGCGGTGTAACATAACCAAAACGCAAGCTTAACCTATTTTTAACGTCAAGACAGAGGAATGCATAAAATGGCAGGCACCATCATTATTAAGAAGTACCCGAACAGACGTTTATACAATACAGAAGAGAGCAGTTACATTACCCTGGAAGATGTTTCAGATTTGATCAAAAAGGGATTTCGCGTTCAGGTTATTGATGTCAATACCCAGGATGACGTCACGCCCCTGATACTGACCCAGATCATCATGAACAAGGCTAAAGAGGATAATGCTATTTTGCCCGTTTCCCTTCTTCATTTGGTGATTCAATACGGTGAAAGCCACCTGCATGATTTTTTTGACAGATACCTTGAAACCGTTATCCAAAACTACCTGGGTCTTCGAAAGCAGATGGATGATCAGTTCAAAGCCTATATGGATTTAGGTGTGGATTTTTCATCCATGGCTGAGAAGACATTTAAAAACATTGACCCCATGAATTTTTTCTCTTCATCCGGAAAAGAGAAGAAATAGGATCCTGATTACCGATCCCGCTTCTTTTTGAGGATGAGGAAAGCTTACGGCAAACCCCATTTCATTAAAAATTCTCAGGAGAGAAAAATGATCGGTAAAACAATTGAAAAAATGAATATTGGTGATTCAGAGACGTTTACCAAAACCATTTCCGAGTCAGACATCTATCTGTTCGCCGGGGTGACCGGTGACCTGAATCCGGCTCATATCAATCGTGAGTTTGCTAAGGATACCTTTTTTAAAAGAAGAATTGTCCACGGCCTCCTGGTCGGGGGCCTGATATCAACAGTAATCGGAACCAAGTTACCGGGTCCCGGCAGCATCTACCGGGAACAGCAGCTAAAATTTGTCGCCCCGGTACACATCGGTGATACAATCACCGCCAAAGTTGAAATCACTGCGATCAACCATGAAAAAAACAGGATCACGCTTCAGACTTCTTGCTTCAATCAAAATCAGGACATGGTCATTGACGGTGTCGCCGAAATCCTTCCGCCGAAATTGACCAAACCGACAATTGTCCCTTCATCAGAAAGCATCGAGAAGGTGAATGCAGCATAATTAACTGATCTTAAGGAAACACCCATGAATCCATATGCTGATATGCTGGTGTCCGGGATGTCTGTTTATAAAGATGGGTATGACTACCTCTATGATGCATTCCAGCGGTCCATTCTATATGGGGATATCCTCCGCAAAAGGGGTAATAATTATCTGGGTCACCTTAAACAGGGACAGCCGCCGGTCCTTGCGTTTGACTACGATGTGATTTGCGACGGCAGATCCTATGACCGTCCGGTGAACTATCAACTGGTTAAAATAAATGACCGCCGCGATTCAGAATCACCCGACGCTGGATCACCGGGTACGGAATCCGGTGAAAGCGGGTATTCGAAAGATGCAAAACTCAGGATGCGGCCGATCATAGTCATGGATCCAAGGGCCGGACACGGCCCGGGTATCGGCGGTTCAAAAATGGATTCACAGGTGGGTACGGCACTGAGAGCGGGGCACCCTGTTTATTTTATCATGTTCTCGACAGAGCCTGTTCCCGGGCAAACCCTTGCAGATGTCCAACAGTGCCACGTCCTTTTCATGGAAGAGGTGGCAAGAAGGCATCCCCATGCTCAAAAGCCAGCGGTGATCGGAAACTGTCAGGGCGGGTGGGCAGCCGCCCTGGTCGCTGCGGACAGGCCGGATGTGACAGGCCCTCTGGTGTTGAACGGTTCCCCCTTGTCCTACTGGGGAGGGGTCAAGGGGGAAAACCCCATGCGCTACAGGGGAGGGATTTTCGGTGGAACCTGGCTGGCTTCCCTGAGTAGTGATCTGGGCAATGGCATGTTTGACGGAGCCCACCTGGTGGCCGGATTTGAAGAGCTGAACATCGCAAACACCTTATGGGCCAAACAGTATAATCTCTATGCCAATGTGGATACAGAAGAGGAGCGGTATCTGAGTTTTGAAAAATGGTGGGGCGGTTTTTATCTGCTGGGCCGGGAAGAGATTCATTTCATTGTTAAAAACCTGTTCATCAGCGATAAGCTTGAAAAGGGTGCGTTACGGTTGGATCAGGATGCTTACATCAACCTTAAACATGTCAAGGATCCCATCCTCGTCTTTGCATCCTGGGGTGACAATATCACCCCGCCCCAGCAGGCCTTGAACTGGATCACTAAAGTGTATAAGAGTGTGGAGGATATCAAACAGTGCGGTCAGACCATCATCTACCTGATCCATGACACGATCGGTCACCTGGGTATTTTTGTCTCCAGCAAGGTGAACCGAAAGGAGCACCGGGAGATTATCGGATGTGTGGATGCCATCGATTTTCTTGCCCCGGGGCTTTATGAAATGGTGATTCGTGAGGATTCTGAAAGCGCAGGGCTTGAGAATTCACAGGTCGAATTTGTGTCACGGAGCTTTGACGATATCCTTCAGATGGATGACGGATTTGAGGATGAACAGGCATTTTATCCGGTGTCTGCAATTTCCAAGCTGAATGACCGGCTCTACCAGGAGCACATCAGCCCGTGGGTCAGAGCATTTTCCAATGACCTGTCTGCAGAGGTGATCCGGCAGCTGCATCCCCTGAGGATGCAGCGGTATGGATTATCCGACCTGAATCCCCTGATGGCGCCGTTCATGGTGGTATCCCCCTGGGTAAAATCTGAACGGCGGCCGATATCCCGGGACAATCTGTTCTTGAATGTCCAGAAAACCGTATCGGATTTGATGATTAACACCTTGATCTATTATCAGGATACGCGGGATACTTTAATCGAGACCCTGTTCTACGCCATGTACGGTAATCCGTGGATGAAGACGCTTTTTTTCAATAGGGCATACACTCAAGGGCCGTGGAGCAGCAGTGAGCCGGAAATGAAAAAATCTCAGATGTTTAAGGATCTTGAAAATCAGTTGTGGCTTAAAGCCATGAAACAGGGCGGTTTTGTAGAGGCGGTCATCCGAATGAATCTGGCCGTTACCAGTGCCAATCACGTTATCGACATGGCAGAATATGATGAGGCCCGGTTCGGTATGAAAACCGACAAGCGGTTAAAACAGATTTTGCCGGAGGATCTTAAGCAGATCATCAAAGACCAGGCGGCCCTGCTGGAGAAGGACAGGGATATGGCCCTGACCACCCTGTGTGACTTGATTCCTCTGAAAAAGGACCGCAAAACAGCGGTTGATATCGCCCGGAAAATAGCCGGTATTGAAACAGTGAGAAAGTTTAAGAAAACAGCAGTGCTGCGAAGGATCATTCAAATTCTACTACCGGGCGAAGATTCTGCCGAGTTTACCTTCAGTTCCTGATATTGGTGTGGTCTCTCTCTTTCAACCAGGCGGCAATCGCCGGTGCAAATTCTTTTTGAGACTTTGAACTGACATAGATGCCGATGTGTCCGGTATCCAGGCAAATATCCCGGGTATCAGGGCTGCCGATACGCCTGGTTAGAAGCTCACAGGCCTCAGGGGGGACCAGGTGGTCGTATTTGGCATATATGTTGAGAAGGGGCATGGTGATTTTCTGCAGATCTACAAGCCGCCCTCCAACTGTCATTTTGTTGTTAATCAGTTTGTTGGCCTGATAGCATTCTTTTATAAATTCCCTGAACACCTCGCCGGGCAGATCCGGGCTGTCAAAAATCCATTTTTCCATCCGGACAAAATTTTCAACAAATTGTTTTTTATCCATTTGAGACATGAACCCTACATATTTATCAATCATAAGGCGTGCCGGGTTCAACAACAGAAAGCCAAAATTCATGAGGTCCGAAGATAAATTTCCATAGGCATCCACCAGTGCATCAGCATCCATATGTTTCAACCATACATGCAAAAGCCCTTTGTCCGTATCAAAGTTAGTGGGGGTGACCGTGGTGATCAGGTTTTGAACTTTCTCAGGGTGCAGTGCCGCATAGATGACGCTGAAGGTTCCTCCCATGCAGATTCCCATGAGATTGATTTTATCTGCGCCGCAGGCGTTGCGGATGACATCGACAATATTGTCCATATAGCCGTTGATATGATCGTCAAATCCCTGGAACCGGTCTTTCTTCTTTGGGTAGCCCCAGTCAATCATATACAGGTCGATGCCCTCATCAAGGAACCGCTGCACCACACTACGGCCGGGTTGTAAATCCAGCATGGTTTCACGGTTGATCAGGGCGTAAACCACCAAGAGCGGTGTTTTGTATTTTCGGGTCTTGGGTTTGTAGTGTTTCAGTCTGACCCGGTCTTCCTGATAAATCACTTCACAAGGGGTCTGGGCCAGGTCCGTTTCAAGGTTATCCAGAAATATTTTTGAAGCTTCATGGGCCCTTGAACCGGCCTGTTTAAAATCGTCAGCCATTTTGGACATGATGCTGTCAAAGGGCATATTAGAGGGCTTCATTCACCTCTCCCGCTTCGATTTTAACCTCGGCCTGTTTTTCGAGCCGTTTGATCCGGCGTTTCAATTCATAGACTTCCCGGGCCAGATCATCCACCTCCGATTGCCGGGCAACAGGCAGATCTTTTATCAGGTCCTCAATCACGGTGTCTTTTGCTTGTGAAAAGCTGCTTAGCGCCCCCATGGTTTTTGAAAGCGCTTCCACATACTCGGGGGTCTGAAACAGGTTGGCAAAATGCTCTTCAAGCAGTTTTATCCATATGCGATAGTATTCTTCCGGATCGTCAGGCAGCTCGCCTGATTCGGCCAGCGTGGACATCTTTTGATGCATGTTTTCCATGGATTGATAAAAAGGCTGGGAAAGCAATCCGATAAATTCAGAATAATTGGCTTGAAACTGATGAAACTGGTCCATCATCAGGTTGATTCTCTCCAGGTATTCACGGGTCAGCCCGAGTTGAGGCACTTTGAAATATTTCTTAAATTCTGTTTCATATAGATTTTGCCAAATGTGGAAGGGGTTTTCCTTTTGGTGTTCAAATGAGGAAAAAGGTCCTGGGCCGTCAGCTCGAGGTGTGCTCTGATTGACCTGTTTGAGGAATTCTTCAACACTGCAGGCAGCAGCGGTGGCTGACCGGGCCCAACTGTTCATCAGGTTTTCCATTCCAAAAGGGTCACCAAAGGTTTGTTTGCTCACGATTTTTTTCCTTTAAAGGTGTCGAGTTTTACACGGTTTACAAAAGATAAGGAAAAAATATCACTTGAGTATTGGAGATTGGTTTTAAGTGCGCAAGAAACTGATGAGAGAATACGGTCAATAAAGGTCGATGTACAATGTCATGTGCTGTTTCTGTCCAGGATGTCCCGGATGGTCCTGGACAGAGCCAGGT
>QZLA01000303.1 GCA_004796375.1 Desulfobacteraceae bacterium | reverse complement strand
TTGGTGGAGGCGGCGGGAGTTGAACCCGCGTCCGAAAACATTCACACCAGGCTTCTACATACTTATCCTGAATTTTACAATTTGCTGAAGTGCCCCCTCCAGGATGGCTTCACTCCAGTATAGCCTGAAAAATTCAACCCGTCAGGATCAGGCATCCTGAACAGGCGGTTCTGCATAGTCGACGCCCCTATCTGAATCTGCAGAAAGGATTTCAGGAGGACGGCAGTTGCTTAAGCAGCTACTGCGTAGTTATAATCGTCTGCGATTATGTTTAGGTTTTGCGAGGATTTACGAGTTTGCAAAAAACTCGGTATGCTACCGTGGCGCTCATTATCTCCGTCGAAGCCGTTTCGCCCCCAAATTGTAAAAGATCAGATGTAATCTTGTGCTAATATATAGCAAGCGTGTGAAAAAGTCAATTTATGCAGGGCTCAGGACTGCTTTTTGCGTTCGCGGTCCATGTCCCGCTTGATATCTTTCTGTTTGATGGTTTCCCGCTTGTCGTAGAGTTTCTTACCTTTGGCCAGTCCGATCTGCACTTTGACTTTACTGTTTTTAAAATAGATCTTCAGCGGGACCAGGGTATAACCTCTTTCCTTGATTTTGGTGGTCAGCTTGAGAATCTCTCTCTTGTGCATGAGCAGCTTGCGGGTTCTCAAGGCCTCGTGATTATCATAGTGGGTATGAGAGTATGGGGAAATGTGCAGGTTGCGCAGGAAAACTTCTTCTCGTTTAATGTCAGCATAAGCGTCCTGAAAGCTGACCCGCCCTTCCCTCAAGGATTTGACTTCAGTACCTTTGAGAACAATACCGGTTTCATATTCATCATCAATATGATAATCACGCCTTGCTTTTTTGTTGGTGGCAATGGTTTTTATAAATCCTTCAGACATGATTACATTCCGTTCCCGTTTATGGATAAAACCTCTTTGTATTGTGTTTTAATATACTCTGAGATTGCTGCCGCACTGTCGAAATCAAGAATCTTCTCAACATGTTCTGCCGCCGCTTTGGCATCGATCCTTCGTATCATCTGTTTAATCACCGGGATGGAGGCCGGGTTCATGGAGAGCTCTTTGAGTCCCATGCCGATCAAGACCGGAATATTGATGGGATCGCCTGCCATTTCACCGCACATGGTCAGATCAATATTGTTCTGCCTGGCTGCATCAAGGGTCATCCTGATCATCCTCAAGACTGCAGGTTCCAGGGACTGATAAAGATGCGCCACCTGACGGTTGCGGCGGTCAATGGCCATGGAATACTGGATCAGGTCATTGGTACCGATGCTGAAAAAATCAACATGGCGGGCCAGTTCATTGGCCATTATTACGGCAGAAGGCACCTCAATCATCACACCTAAAGGAACATGCTCATTGAACACCTTGCCCTCCTGCTTGAGTTGTTCCACAGCTAGGATGATCTTCTCTTTAACGGCAACAATCTCTTCAACACAGGAAATCATAGGGATCAGCAGCTTGATATTCCCGAATGCCGCAGCACGGAAAATGGCCTTGAGCTGGGTGATAAACACGCTTTCATTTTCAAGGCAGAAACGGACGGCCCGCAACCCTAAGGCCGGGTTCTCCTCTTCCACGTGATGGAGATAGGGGTTGACCTTGTCGCCATTGATATCCAGTGTCCGGATGGTCACGGGCTGGTCATTCATCAGCTCGACCAGGTCCTTGTATTTTTCCAGAAGCTCATCTTCTGTTGGGAAACGCTTGAGGTCAAGATACAGGTATTCTGTCCTGAACAGGCCAACACCATCGGCCTTGTTATCCTTGACCGACACCACCTCTTCGACCATCTCAATATTGGCCTGCAGGCTTAAGTGCACGCCGTCTAAAGTCGTGGCCGGCAGGTGACTTTCCCTTTCAAGCCCGGCACGGTACTGTTCAAACCTGGCCATGCGTTCTTCATAATCGAACAGGGTGTCCTCATCCGGGTTGATGATGACCACACCTGAAGACCCGTCAACAATAAGGATATCATCTGTTTTGATCAGGGTGCTGGCGGTGTCGAGCCCAAGAACAGCAGGGATTTTCAATGATTTGGCAATGATACTGGTGTGGGAGTCCTTACCGCCACGGTCCGTGATGAATCCCTTGATGGTTTCCAGCTGGATCTGGCTGGCATCTGCCGGTGACAAATCATGGGCCACCAGGATGACCCGTTTGTTGATCTCAGATATCTTGACATCCTCGGCCCCGACCAGGTGGGTCATGATCTTGTCCGATACCTGGACAATATCATTGATCCTTGCTTTGAGATAATGATCATCCACCTGGGCAAACATGGCCTTGACCTGATAGGAAACCTTCCTGAGTGCCCATTCCGCATTGATATGCTCGTTGGTAATGGTGTCGATGGTCTTGCCGTAGAGCATCTTATCCTTGAACAGGGCCAGGTGGGTCTCAAGGATGGTCAGGTTTTCGGAAAGATCATCATCAAGGGCCTCGATAATGGCGGTATGATCGTGCTTGGCTTCTGAGACAGCGGTTTTAAAGCGGCTGATCTCGGTCGGCACCTTCTCCGGCTCGATCATGTACCGCTTGATCACGTTAACGCCCTGGCGGTCGACCAGATAGGCCTTTCCAATGCAGATGCCCGGGGAGCCGCTGATTCCGTTAATAATGATCTGGCCTGATTTCGGACTATTCATGTTCAGTTTCTCCAAACCCGGTTTTGAAATATCCGATAATTTCGTCCAATACATTCATATCTTCAGGTGTTTCAATCTCGATTTCGATTTCACTGTGCTGTACGCAGCAAAGGGAGAGGATGTCGATCACGCTTCCGGCATCCACCTTTTCGCCGTTGAACTTGAACCACACGTTGCCGGCAGCGGTCTGAGCCATCTGGGATATCCGGGCGGCAGGCCTTGCATGAATGCCGAACTCGTTTCTGACTTTGACCTTTTTAACTAAATGTTCCAGGGCTCATGTTCCAGTGTAAAATATTATAAAAGTCTTATCTTTACCATTAATCAGAAAAAGTCAATGCTCAAAGAGTAGCGGCCTGGCCGTTGTTTCAAATTGTGATTGGTTTTTTTTTCAGCCTGAGTTATACCATAATTTCCAAATAATTTCCATACGGCGACTTTGGATAATTTTGAGCCGCTGATTCAGTAAATCTATGAGGAAAATCATGAAAGAGCAATACATCATCGACAGTTTCAAATCAGGTGAATCATGGCGGCTGTTCAAAATCATGGGAGAATTTGTAGAGGGCGTGGATGTGCTCCACGACATCGGGCCGGCGGTTTCCATTTTCGGGTCCGCACGAACCGCACCGGACACGGTTCACTACCAGAAAGCCTATGATATAGCAGCCCTGTTTGTCAAAAAGGGGTTCGGCGTGATTACCGGCGGCGGCCCGGGGGTCATGGAGGCTGCAAATAAAGGGGCATACGATGCCGGAGGGATCTCGATCGGACTCAACATCACCCTGCCCTTTGAACAGGTGCCCAACCCCTATGCCACCACCCAGATTG
>QZLA01000254.1 GCA_004796375.1 Desulfobacteraceae bacterium | reverse complement strand
TGCATGAACCAGCGTATGATTTTCCCGATGGATTGATTGAGCCCGGTATCCGGATGTACCACTCCATAGTAAATCAGATTTTAAATTCTATTGACTGTTAAATGTATAAAATAAAATTATTGACATTAAAAATTAATAAATGCAAATATATTTTGACTGCTTTTTTAATTAAATAAAATTGCAGGTTCTTCCGGGGTACACTGGATTAACGTCGTCATTCGTGATTCAGCATCTATTTACCAGGGGGTCAGCAAACCACAATGGAACGACAGGACATTGATATCATTGACCGGCGGTTGATCAAGCTGCTTTCACAGGATGGCCGGGTGCCGGCCAAGGAGCTTGCCAGTCAACTGGGGGTGTCTGCGCCAACGGTTCAATCGCGGCTGGGGTCGCTCATCAAGCGCGGGATACTCAAAGTCGCGGGCCTGGTGGACACATTCAAGGTGAAAAACACCCTGGTCGCCTTTCTGGCGATCCGGGTGGACGAAAACGGCAAAATGGGCGAAGTCATTGACAAGCTCATGGAGTTTGAAAATATCCATTGGGCAGTGGCCGTGACCGGCCGGTACGATATTTTTGCCGAAGTCATTGTCACAGAGGGCATTGAGTGGATGTTCAAGTTTTATGAAGAGCAGATGAGCCAGATCGACGGCATCAGCCACTCAGAATCCTTCATGGTGACCAGCACGCGGCGCAAATGGGCCTGTCTGCCGCCGAACATCAAAGGCTGGGTTGATTAAATCATGAAAATAGACAGGATTAAATTCTGGAAAGAGGATCTGGAGCTGACACGCCCCTATACCATTGCTTACGATACGATTGATTCAGTAGAAAACCTGTTTGTCATCCTGGAAACGGAAACGGGTATCACCGGAATCGGGGCCGGTTCTCCAGCCCCGGGTGTCACCGGTGAAACCATGGCAAAGAGCATGGACGCATTATCGGCCATTGAAGATATCCTTAAAGACAGGGATATCCGGAAAGCCCCTGCCCTGCTAAGAATTCTGCAAAGAACCATGAAAGGTGCGCCGGCAGCCATGGCTGCCGCAGATATTGCCCTGCATGACCTTTTGGGAAAATCCATCGGCCTTCCTCTGGCAGATATTCTGGGCCGGGCCCATGATGCGCTTCCCACCTCCATTACCATCGGCATCATGCCCCTTGAAGAGACACTGGAAGAGGCCGGAGAGTATATCGACAGGGGATTTTCGATCCTGAAAATCAAAACCGGACTGGACCCTGACGAGGATATCGAACGGATCCTCAAGGTCCGGGAACGGTTTGGCAAGGATATCAGGATCCGGGTGGATGCCAACCAGGGATATTCTGTGGAGGCGTTCACCCGGGTGTTTGAACAGACCCGGGAATGTGTGGAATTTTCCGAACAGCCCCTGAAGGATGGGCAGATAGCCGACATGCAGGGGTTGAGCCTGCCCATGCGGGAGATGTCTGCGGCAGATGAAAGCCTGCACACCCCGAAGGATGTGCCGGGCCTGCTCCAGGAACCCCGGCCCTTCGGTATTTTTAATATCAAACTCATGAAGTGCGGCGGCATTGGCCCGGGATTGGACATTGCACGGATGGCTGACGTTTCAGGAATAGATCTCATGTGGGGGTGTATGGATGAAAGCGTGGTCAGCATCGCCGGTGCCCTGCATGCTGCCCTGGCGTCTCCGGCCACCCGGTACCTGGACCTGGACGGCAGCCTGGACCTGGCACGGGATGTTGCAACCGGCGGATTTATACTGGAAAACGGATGGCTCAGAACGAATGCTCAGCCCGGACTTGGAGTGATGATTAATTCATGAAAGCACAAAAAAATATCTGGATGGGGACGGCAGTGATCCTGACCAACGGCCGGCTCCACCTGGACGATGCAAAAACCGCCCATGGACTGATACGGGGAACCCAACGGTTTGACATTACCGGTGTGATTGATGCTTACAGCGCCGGCAAAGACGCAGGAATGTTGCTTGACGGCCGGCACCGCGATATACCTGTATATGCCGATATGGCGGCCTACCTGAATGAGAACAGGGATAACCCCGATTTTGCCATCATCGGCCTGGCCCTGTGCGGCGGCCGCCTGGACGAGGAGTGGCAGGCCATTGTCATGGATTACCTGAACATGGGGATCTCCATTGTCAACGGCATGCACATGCAGCTCAACCAGATCCCGGCATTTGCAGAAGCTGCCAGCCGGAATAACGCCCGGATCATCGATGTCCGGGCGGCAAAGCCGTTTGATCAATGCCATTTCTGGTCCGGACGGATCTATGACATGAAAATTCCAAGGATTGCCGTGATCGGAACCGACTGTGCCGTTGGAAAACGGACCACTTCCCGGCTCATTATCGAGGCCTGTCAGGCTGACGGCATGGATGCTGAAATGATCTATACGGGGCAGACCGGATGGCTCCAGGGGAATGCTTACGGGTTTATCCTGGATGCCACATTAAACGACTTTGTCAGCGGTGAACTTGAGGATGCCATTGTGCGGTGCGAGCTTGAAGTCGGGCCGGACCTGATGGTTATCGAAGGGCAGTCCGCCCTGCGGAACCCTTCCGGGCCCTGCGGGTCAGAGATGATCCTGTCCGGAAACACCAAGGGGGTGATTATCCAGCACGCGCCCTTCAGGCCCTTTGTCAGCGGGGTGGAATCCCTGCAATGCCTGTTGCCGGATATCGAGACCGAAGTTGCACTGGCTAAGATGTATGGTGCCCGGGTCATTGCCATTACCCTGAACGACAAAGGCGGCACCCCGGAGGAACTGATCCGGTACCAGGAGGACCTTGAAAAGAGACTCGAGATCCCGGTGATCCTGCCATTGGCACCGCCGCCCGAGGGCATGGCCCGGCTGATGCCCCAGATCAGGGCGTTTATTCGGGAGCACGGTCAACTGCCTGATACGACACCCAGGCACAGGGTAAATATTGAAAAAAGGATTGACAATTAAAAGAGGCATTTGTTATGTGCACATTAATGTAAGCATAAAATCAACTGTGTATTGCAGCCGCCGGAACACAGAGCTGTTGTGCCGCCTGGTTGATTGACCGTTTGTTCTGTTTTTTTAATCCCAAACACTAGTATTTAAGGAGGCAGCAAATGAAAAAATGGATGATTATCCTGGCTACATTGTTATTAACCGCATTTCTTCTTACCGGCTCAGCCCATGCCGTGAGAAAGGGCGGTACCTTGAACTTCATGGCACCCTACGGGGGGGACCTGAGTACCTTGGATCTGACAGCAACCAGCAGATATCAGGACTATCTTGTGGGAATGAATATCCACAGGGGATTGTACCGCTGGGATGCTGTAAACAGTGTTCCCGTCCTGGACCTCCCGGAAAGCGTGGAGATCTCCGCTGACAAGAAAACCTACACATTTAAACTCCGTCCCAACATCAAATTCCATCACGGGCGATTGATGAATTCCGATGACATCATCTGGAGTTTAACCCGTATCGCCACCATGAAACCCTCTGCCCCGGCATTCAGGTATATCAATATGATCCAGGGTGCCAAAGACCTGAACGCCGGTAAAATCAGCACCTTTACCGGTTTAAAAAAGATCGATAACCTGACGTTCCAGATCACCCTTGACGTACCCATCGACCTGAAATATTCCCTCTGGTTCCCTGCCGTGGTTATCTATCCAAAAGAAGAGGTTGAGCGCCTGGGCGATGCATTCGCCACCAATCCGGTGGGCTGCGGCCCGTTCAAGTTTGTCAAATGGGTCAAAGGCTCGGAAGTGGTCATGGAAAAATTTGATGAATTCTACATGGACGGCCTGCCGTATCTTGACAAGATCACCTACAAAATCATGGGTGAGGCTGCGGCCCGTGACTTGGCTTTCAAGGCCAAAGAGCTGGATGCCACCATTGTCGGTGCGGTCAACTATCCGGAATACAAAGCAGACCCGGTCATCTCCAAAAACATGATTGAAGTGGCAGAGATGTTTACCCGTCTCATCGGTATGAACCCCGACTTCAAGCCGTTTTCTGACAAACGGGTTCGCCAGGCCATCAACTACGCCATTCCATCGGACCTGATCATTAAAAAGATCCTCAAGGGCAAAGCATTTTCGGCAAGGGGGTATCTCCCTTCATCATCTCCTGCATTTGACCCCAAGGGGAAGAAGTATGAATTCAACCTGGAGAAAGCCAAGGCCCTGATGAAAGAAGCGGGCTATGAAGACGGGTTTGTCGTAAAACGGGCCATTGGTACGGCCAATAAATCCTGGGGTACCGGTATCTATGAAGCGGCCATGCCCTACCTGAAAAAAATCGGTATTGAGCTGAAAATCCAGCAGATGGAAGGTGCAGCCATGGATGCCCGGATCAGGTCCAGTGACTTTGACATGTTTATCTGGTCCCTGGACTCAGGCCCGGATTCCCTGGAAACCATGTCCCGCTGGAAATCTGATGTGGATGTGGGGTCCGGGAACTATGTAAAGTTTAAAAACGCCGAATTTGACAAGCTCCTGGACCAGGCAGCCGTTGCTGCAACTGAAGCGGAAAAGAACGAGCTGGTCAAACAGGCTGATGCCATCTTTACCGAGGAAGCGCCGGTTTGGATTTTTAACTACAACAAGGCGGTCCTGGCGTTCCATCCCTGGGTTCACAACCTGTCAAAGGTGGCCCCGGAAATGATGTTCCAGGATCTGACGGCGGTATGGATAGATGAAACCTCTCCCCGTGCCAATGAAAAATAGACCTTAACTTTCCGGGAAGGCCCACTTGCGCCTTCCCGGTTTTATTTCTTAAGGACGGATTATGTTTGCTTATGCAGTGCGCAGACTACTGCAGTTTATCCCCACTATCCTGGCCATATCCCTGATCATGTTTGTCCTGTTGAATGTTCTGCCCGGCAATGCCGCCCTGATGGCCCGGGGTGAACAGGATACCGGTGCGATCAGCACCAAGGATATTGAAGCGATGAAACGGGAATGGGGACTGGACAAGCCGTTGTGGTACCGGTATGCGGTTTACCTGAAGGGATTGGCCGTCGGTGATCTCGGTAAATCATTCCTGAGGCGGGAGCCGGTCATCCAGCTGCTCAAGGAGCGGGTCTGGCCCACGTTAAAACTGGCCATGGTGGCCATGTTCATCGCCATCGGCCTCGGTGTACCACTGGGGTTTTATTCTGCCCTGCGCCAGGGACGGGTCGCTGATACGGTCACCATGATCGGTGCGGTCTCCGGTGTATCCATGCCCCAATTCTGGCTG
Organism: Desulfobacteraceae bacterium; assembly: GCA_004796375.1. Taxonomy (GTDB): domain Bacteria; phylum Desulfobacterota; class Desulfobacteria; order Desulfobacterales; family Desulfobacteraceae; genus MADRE2. Next base: position 13,558 of record QZLA01000254.1, on the reverse strand, counting down.
GGATTGCTTTTGATGTATTTTGTGTCGGTAAAGCTTCGACTGCTGCCGCCGCAAGGGTATGGCGGCGGGGATTTCAAACATATCATCCTGCCCGCGTTTACCCTGGGAATCGGGTATGTGGGCCTGCTCGCAAGGACAACCCGTGCCGCTGTGGTGGAGATCCTGACCTTGGATTATATCCGGACGGCCAGGGCCAAAGGGCTTTCAGAGCTTTTAATCAATCAGAAACATGTATTGAGAAATGCCCTGATCCTGGTCCTGACAACCGCCGGTCTGCAATTCGGGGACCTGATGGCCCAGACCGTTATCGTGGAAAAGCTGTTTTCGTGGCCGGGACTTGGCTCGCTCCTGGTGGATTCAATTTTCCAGCGGGACATCCCCATCACTCAGGGGTGTATCCTTGTTATCATTTCAACGTTTTTATTGGTTAACCTCATTGTCGACCTGCTCTACGGAGTCATCGACCCAAGAATCAGGGCATCGTATAAATGAATAAGAATGTTCGTAAAATTGTCCGGCAGACCAACCTGCTTGTGGGAGGGTGTATTACCCTGTTTGTCATCACGGTGGCTATCTTTGCACCGGTGCTCGCACCGTTCCATCCGGTGGATGATGCTGACCTGATGGTCTCGGAAGAACCGCCCGGTGCACCCTACTACCTGGGCACGGATATCCAGGGAAGAGACATCCTGTCCCGGGTGATCTACGGGGCACGGATATCACTGGCCGTGGGCCTGGTCAGCCAGACCCTGAACACCATCATCGGGGTCCTGTTTGGCCTGAGTGCCGGATTTTTCGGAGGCCGGTGGGATGATTTCGTGATGGGGCTGACCAATATCATGCTCTCCATCCCGGCCCTGGTATTTGCCCTGGCCATCATGGCCCTGCTCGGGCCAGGGCTGATCAACGTATTCATTGCCATGGGGTTTACCAACTGGTCCTTCTCCTGCCGGATCACCCGCTCCCAGGCGCTGGCCGCCAAGAGCCTGGACTATGTCAAGGCTGCAAGGGCACTGGGTTACTCACGCATCCGGATCATGTTCACCCAGGTCCTGCCCAATATTATCGGTCCGATCCTGATTATCGGCACCCTGGGGGTTGCATGGGCCATTCTCCTGGAAGCGGCCCTGTCTTTTTTGGGCCTCGGTGTTCAGCCGCCGACGCCCTCCTGGGGAGGGATGCTTTCCGCGGCACGTGAGCAGTTGTTCACAGCTCCCTGGATCTCTATTTTCCCCGGGATTGCCATTTTTGTCACCGTGCTCGGACTGAACCTTCTGGGGGACGGCCTCAGAGACATACTGGATCCACACACGCAGACCCAGATCAGTTAAACCGTCAAAACAAGGAAAATACATATGACCGCCAACGAATTTGTCATCACCTCTTCAACCGTTTTTACAGGCATCTCCTCACGTCCGTGGGCGGAGGCTGTCGGGATAAAAGACGGGGTCATCGCTGCCGTGGGCAGCAACCAGGAGGTCAGGGGCGCCCTTCCCAATGCTGAAATCATTGACCTGCCCGGAAGAATGGTTACCCCGGGTCTTGTGGATGCCCATTGCCATTTTGTCTCCTACAGCCGGTCCCGGCTCCTGGTTAATCTAAAGGATTTGACCAATCTTGAAGCCTGCAGGGAAAAAGTCAGGGCTGCGGTGGAAAAGGCCGATAAAGGCCAATGGATTGTGGGGTTCGGCTGGAACCAAAACCTGTGGGAGGAGAAGCGTACCCCGACAAAACATGATCTGGATGACATCAGCCCGGACCATCCGGTGATGATGGCCCGCACATGCGGTCACAGCGAGTGGCTGAACACCCGGGGGCTGGCAGCCGCCGGAATCACGCCGGCATCGGTTGACCCGCCGGGCATCCGGTTTGACCGGGCACCGGACGGCAGCCTGACCGGGCTTTTGCACGAGGCCCGGGAGATGGTCCAGGAATCGATTCCGCCCTATGCGGCAGATCAATTGGCGGCATGCGTCGAATCGGGGCAGTTAGAAGTCCTGAAACTCGGGATCACCGGTATTCACAGCTGTGAATCCATGGAGGAGTGGGACATGCTGTCAGGCATGGAAGCCGCGGGTAAACTTAAACTCAGGGTCCATCACCTGTTCCAGCACTATGATTTTGATACCCTGGACAGCAGAGCGCTTAAATGGAACAGCGGCAGCGACCGCCTCTGGCTGGGACACCTGAAACTGTTTGCCGACGGCTCTCTGGGTTCAGCCACCGCCCTGATGCACGACCCCTATGAGGATGAACCGGAAAATCTGGGCATCCATTGTCTGGATGCGGATGAACTCAAAGAAAATGTCCTCAAAGCCTACCAACGCGGATTCAGCGTGGCCATCCATGCCATTGGCGACAAAGCCGGCACCCGGGCCCTGGATGCCATTGAAAACGGCAGGAAACAATTTCCCGGGTCCTGGCGGGACCGGATTGAACATGTCCAGCTTTACGCACCCGAAGATTTCAACCGTTACCGGGATCTGGGTGTGGTGGCCTCGGTCCAGCCCGGATTTGTCCGGTTTGACTGGCCTGTAGCGGAAAAAAAATGGGGACCTGAACGGTGCACCCGGGCATATGCCTGGAAAAAACTGATGGATAACGGGATTCGGCTTCAGTTCGGGTCTGATGCCCCGGTAGAGCCCATCGATCCGATCCTGGGCATCCAGGCAGCAGTATTGCGCCAGTCCCCGGATTTTCAGCCCCAGGGCGGTTGGCGGCCAGACCAGCGCCTGAGCCTGGAACAGACCCTTACAGGCTTTTTCCAGACCGCTGCCTGGATGAGTGAAAAAGAGGACCGGTTGGGTGCTCTGGCACCTGGTAAACTGGCAGATCTGACGATTTTTGAAAATAATTTGAAAGCGCTGGATCCCCGTGAATGGCATGATGTGGATGTGGAGATGACCATCATCGGCGGTGAGGTCGTTTTCAGTAAATCATGAATGGAAGAGAGAAAAGAGTGAATCCGGTGAGTGACCAATCGCCCATACTGAATGTTCAAGGACTGAAAACCCAGTTCCACACCCTGGAAGGTATTGCAAAGGCTGTGGATGATGTATCGCTTCATGCCAGCCAGGGGGAAACCGTCGGGCTCGTGGGAGAATCCGGCTCCGGGAAAAGCGTGACTGTTCTGTCGATCATGCGGCTGGTCAAGAGCCCGCCGGGACGAATTGTGGGCGGGAGCGTTGATTTTAACGGCACGAACCTGATGGATCTGCCGGAAAATCAAATGCGCAGTGTTCGGGGAAACCAGATCTCGATGATTTTTCAGGAGCCCATGACCTCCCTGAATCCGGTGTATACCATAGGGAATCAGATATCTGAGATGTTTGCCATCCACAAAGGACTCAGCCGCAAGGAGAGCATGGAGCGGGCAGTGGAGATGCTTGAACGGGTCAAGATCCCGTCTCCGGAAAAGCGGGTCCGTGAATATCCGTACCAGCTGTCCGGCGGGATGCGCCAGCGGGCAATGATTGCCATGGCCCTGGCCTGTAATCCTGCCATCCTTATTGCGGATGAACCCACCACGGCCCTGGATGTGACCATCCAGGCCCAGATTCTCGAACTGATCCTGGAGTTGAAGTCCCAATACAACACGGCCGTGCTCATGATCACCCATGATCTGGGGGTGATCTCCCAGGTGGCCCAACGGGTGGTGGTGATGTATGCCGGAAAGGTGGTGGAGGAGGGGCCGACCCGGGAACTCTTCAGCAACCCGATGCACCCTTACACCCGGGGGCTCATGGCATCCGTACCTATCCTGGGTCAGCGGGCCGCAAAAGGACGGGACCGGCTCAGGGAGATTCCCGGCGTTGTGCCCAGCCTGTATGAACTGCCCCGGGGATGCACCTTTCAGCCCAGATGCGAAGAAGCCCTGCCTGAATGTGCCACCGAGGGCATGCCGGAATTGCTGCTTAAAGGGGAGGAACACCGGGTCCGGTGCCGGCTTTATGAATAATGAGTTAGGGGTCAACAGACAAACAAAAAGGAAGAACAAGCATTGGAAACACTTCTTCAAGTTGACGGACTGAAAGTCCATTTTCCGGTTAGAAAAGGGCTGCTGGGTCGGACCACCGGCCATGTCTATGCCGTAGACGGCATCTCCCTGAAGCTGGACAGGGGGGAGACATTAGGCATAGTTGGGGAAAGCGGTTGCGGTAAGACCACCGCCGGCATGGCCATGCTCAAACTGGAGGAGCCCACCGGTGGTCAGGTGTTCTTCAAGGGCCGGGATGTGGGTGCGATGACCCGGCCGGAGCGCAAAAAACTGCGCAGGGATATGCAGATCATTTTCCAGGACCCTTACTCTTCCCTCAATCCCAGGATGACCCTCAACCGGATCATCGGTGACCCCATGAAAATTCATGACATATGTTCCAAAAGCGAGGCCGATGACCGGGTGGCGTATCTTCTGGACAAGGTCGGCCTCTCCCCTGAGCAGGGACTGCGGTACCCCCACGAGTTTTCCGGCGGGCAGCGGCAGCGGATCGGGATTGCCAGGGCCCTGTCCCTCAACCCCAGCCTCATTATCGGGGATGAACCCGTATCCGCTCTGGACGTATCCATCCAGGCCCAGATCATCAACCTGCTCATCGATCTCCAGCAGGAGTTTGACCTGTCCTATATCATCATTTCACACGATATGGCCGTGGTGGAGTATATCTGCGACAGGATTGCGGTGATGTACCTGGGAAAATTTGTGGAGTTTACCACCTACGACCAGTTGTACAGTGACCCGAAACACCCCTATACCCGGGCCCTGCTGTCAGCCATTCCGGAAATCGGCAAAATGGAACACAACAAGCGGATCGTGTTGAAGGGCGATGTGCCCAGTCCCATGAATCCCCCGTCAGGGTGCCGGTTTCATCCGCGATGCCCCGATGCCATGGATGAGTGTACCCAAACAGAACCTGTTCTCAAGGACATCAGTCCCGGGCATCAGGTCGCCTGTCACCTTTACCAATAAACCTGCCTGCTTTTCAGATCAGTCCCTGGATTTGAAATATGCGGTAAACGGCTGGTCTCCATTACCTTTGATCAGGTTGAATATCTTTTTGAAGGTAAAGCGGATGTGGTCGATCATAAGCTGTTTCGCCCCTTCGGCATCCCGCTTCTCTATGGCCTCCACGATCTTGATATGCTGTGGCGGGGACAGCATATGCTCTACAAAATTTTCATCATGGGTATAATATCCGCCAAACAGGAACACATATACATGTGACCGCCAGAACAGGTAGTCGGAATATTGTTTGAAGTATTTATTCCCGCAGGCCTTTGCTATGGTTTCATGAAAGCGCCGGTTCAATAGAGAGTAGTCAAATTTCTGGCCTGCCCGACCGGTTTCAGCCTCTATTTCAGCAATTTCATACAACCGGGCAATATGATCATCCGTGGCCTGGAATGCGGCAGAAAAAGCGATATTTCCCTCAATGCATTCCCGGGCAAAAAAAACCTGTGCCGCATCTTCAGGCGTTGCCGGCGGGATGATACATCCCTTTTTTTTTCGTTTTTCAAGGAAACCGCTGGCCACAAGCTGCCCAAGTGCATGCCGGACAGGGGTTCTGCTCTTGAGTTCGAGCATTTCCGCAAGTTCAGTCTCCAGCAGTACATCACCGGGTCTGAAATGATTCTCGTGGATCAGCCGGATAATCGATTCGTAAACAAACTCTTCAAGGTTCTGTCTTGCCATTGAACATCCTTTTTTATTTCATTGAATCGGATTTTAATGTGCACATTAAAAATTGTCAAGGATATTTAAGGGGAACTGCAGATGGTTGGGCCAAATATGGGCTGTAGAAATCCATGGGGCATCCGCGGATTGAAAATGGGTCAGATGGTTGACAATTCAGCTATTCTCTGTTATGTGCACATTAAAAAAGAGGAGAAGTAATGAACATATTTATCAGTGCAGATATTGAAGGGGTGACCGGAACCACGGTCTGGGATGAAGCCACCAAGACCCATCCGGATTATCCAGAATTCCAGGCCCAGATGACCCGTGAGGTATCTGCGGCCTGTCTTGGGGCTTTGGAAGCCGGAGCGGACCGGATCCTTGTCAAGGACGCCCACTCCACGGCACGGAACCTGATTGCGGGAGACCTGCCCGGATCAGTTGAACTGGTCAGGGGGTGGAGCCGTCATCCCTACATGATGATGCAGGAGCTGGACGATTCTTTTGATGCGGTCCTGTTTGTGGGATACCATGGTCCGGCCACAGGCGTCGGCAACCCCTTGGCCCACACCATGGATTCTTCAAAATTCGCCGAGGTCACCATTAATGGTGAGGTGGCATCCGAATTCCTGATCAACACCTATACCGCGGCCATGGAAAATGTGCCGGTGGCATTTATTTCAGGTGACCGGGAGATCTGCGAGCTTGCCTCATCACGGGTCCCGGGGATCAAATCTGTGGCGGTCAAGCAGGGCAAGGGGGGATCCACAATCAATATCCACCCTGAAACCGCCTGCCGAAAGATAAAAGAAACGGTCAAACAGTCCCTGCTGTCACTTTCCGACCAACCCGCTATAACGCTGCCGGACGCTTTTGAGGCAGTGGTCACCTTTGTTGACTTTAAAGCAGCATTTCGGGCATCCTTTTATCCCGGTGCCAGGCTGATAAGTCCCCAGAAAATAGGATTTGATACCCACTCCTATATGGATGTGCTCCGTTTACTGCTTTTTATTTGACGCTTTGGAAATTCCGTCTGCTTGAAACGCCGATTGCCTGGCCCGGTCTAAAGTAAAATTTGCCTGTCCCCTGTAAGGTTATTTTTGTGTGTCAAGGCTGCTAAATTTCTATGGGTCTGGGTTTCGCACGCCGTTCCTGGACATACTCGATCGGGTTCTCAGTCTCAAACTCCAAATGGTCGATTGTTTCATCGAGCATCGCCTGATTAATATAGGTGTTAGCAGCCAGTGTAAAAACAGTTCCCTTATGACCTGGATTGTAAAAGATCATATTTTTTTCAAGTAAAATATTTTCCATAGACCACCTCCTGTAATTGCCAGGGGACAGGCAAAATGAAGCTGCACTTTTCTCCAGGTGGTTTTACCAGACAATAAACGGATCAGATGATACGTGAGAATCAGTCAGGATGCTCGGATTGTAAAATTGATTCACGGAATTAATTCATAGGATCAATCAGGGCTGTTTCATGGGGAACGGGAGTATTACAGGATCTCCTACACTCCATCATACGCTCATGAATCAAATTGTCAACCCTGCTGATCCAGCAGGTTAATGATCCGTTCCCGGCTCTCTATCAAGTCTTCGGTGTCTTGGGAAAAAATCTCCAGGGTGATGGTCTGGTTGTATCCCAATGCTTTCAACTCCCGGGAAAACCGCTCAAAGTCAATGGTGCCTCTGCCCACCCCGAGATGTTCGTCACGCTGTCCCTGGTTGTCACTGATATGGATATGCCCGATCCGGTCCCCGAAATGTGCCATAAAATCAAAAAGCCGGTTGCCTTCGGGATCGCCTATATGGGCATGGCCGGTGTCCAGGGTCATCAAAAGGTCTGGAAATTGATTGAAAACCGTTTCAAACTGCTCCGGATCATAGAGAATGCCATACCTGGGGAACATGTTTTCCAGGCAGAGTGTAAGCCCCATCTCCACGGCCCGTGAGGTTATTGCACTCAGACTCTCATCCGCATACCGAATTGTTTCCTCCATGACAAAGGCACCCAGGCCTGAGATGATACTGGGATGGAGCACGACCTTTTCAGCCTTTAGCCGGGCCGCGGTTTCCAGAGAACAGATCATTTCATCCAGGGAGACCTTGCGGATACCGGGTGTCAGGTCCGCAGTATAGACAAATGTCGGGAGATGGCAGACCAGCCCGAGATTATCACTTTCCAAAGCCCGGATCAGATCCCCTGCCATCCGGTCCAAATCGCTATAGTGGGCACAGGGCGGATCCATGGCAAGCTCCAGGTAGTCAAAACCCAAATGACTAATCTTCCGGACCTCTTCCAGCACCGGTCTGACCGGAAAATTCATGGCACCGAATCTCAAAATATTCTCCTGCTATGGATTATCCCTGCATCAGGATTTCAAGCTGCTTAATGCTCTTTGCACTTCCCATGACGACAATCGTATCCCCAACCACAAATTGTGTATCTGCTTTAGGGTTGAACATCATGTCACCGTTTTTATCCTGTATGGCGATGACAATCAAATTCATCTCCTGCCGAATCCCCGAATCCATCAGGCTGACGTTGGCGAGTTTTGCACCTTGCCTCACACGGATCTCCTCGAACTGAAATTCGGTTGATTCGTCATTGAATGCGGTTTCAAGAAATTTAATGACCGTGGGGCGCAAAATCGCGTGGGCCATGCGCCGGGCACCGATATCATAGGGGGATATCACCTTGTGGGCGCCTGCGTCTTCCAGTGGTTTCTTGAATGCGTCCCGGGATGCACGGGCCACGATAAAAAAATCAGGATTCAACTGTCTGGCCAGTTGAACGAGTTGGATATTCTCATCGTCTGTTTCAAGGCCCGCAACAATGCCGGAAGCCTGCCTTATACCGGCCCGGATCAGCATATTTTCATCAACTGCCTCTCCGATCAGGTAAAGGACACCATCTCCATCCAGCTGAACAGCCTGCGCGGTATCCTTTTCTATGACTACCACATTGATGTACTTCTGGATCAGATACTGGGTCAGAATCCGGCCGATCCTGCCATAGCCGCAGACGATATAATGGTCGTCGAGTTTTTCAATTTGATTGTCCATTTTCTGTCTCCCGTGAACGGAACAGTTGCAAGGGGTTTTGGTTGTGAATTTACTGTAGCATATCCAATTGAATTAAAAAAATAATTTGATTCCTGCCTCTTTTCCTTACACCCTCTGTTCAGCCATAGCCCACCGGCATGATGATCAAAGGCTCGTGTGTATGGGGTAAATCCAGGACCCTGTTGATTTCTCCGTCTTGAAATGCCCCGAGAATACCAGCCTTGAGCCCCAGTGCCTCGGCCTGGAGGAATATATTCTGACCGATATGCCCGGCTTCGATCATGGCATACCGTTCGCCCCGGCTTCCATATTTTCCCTCTATCCGCCTGTATTCTGCAGTAATTAATAGATTCACAGGGGCTGTTGCCATCCACATCTGGGAAAGGGAGGCCCGTGCCACATCACGCAGCAGGCTTTTGTCGGAAATAGGTGACAGCATGTGGCCGGCAGGTTCGTAATGATAAACCCCTGCCTCAAGATCCTCAACGCATGCCCCATCCGCAACCACATAGAGATCCATGGGATACAGGGCGCCGGCAGACGGCGCTGCCCGCTTGAATCCGGATTTCCCTGTAATGCCCTGGGCAGCCCACATCAACTGTGCCAGCTGCTCCAGGGACAATGGTTTTGATTGATAGGACCGGACCGTTCGTCGCTGTGCGATGGCCTGCTCAACCGCAACCATCCCTGTTTGTTTTGCCCGTGGCAGTTTCATGATCCCCCCTGTTTTTTTGTGATGTGGTACAGCTTTGACTGGCAAAGGCCAGCCAAATACCGGCAGGGTTGCTGCTAAGGTTTTCCCCAAACCGATGAGTAGCTGCCTTCGTTCGTTATGAATGTCGGTTTTGTCTTTCATATGGCTTTGATCCACTGGGTTTAAAACGATATTGATATCCGGATGTCATTCTTCAGTTATCTTAGCCATGGTATATCAATACTTTAGCATAGTGAAACCAGCCGGGTACAGACAGATCTGACCTCATCATAAATCTCCTGCGGGCCGTGTTCATAGCGTTTTGAAAAATGAAACGGTATGACCTGTTCCACATTGGCCGCCTGGGCAATTTCACCGCAAGCCCTTGCCGTTAAATGGGAGGCGCTTCTTGCCTTTTTTTCGTGCTTCAGTGTAAAAGCGGCTTCGCAAAAAAAGGTATGGGCATTTTGGGCAAACAAGATGAGCTTGTCACGATTAGACGCTGTATCTGCAAGATCTGTTGCATAGACCATCTTCCGGGCAGGACGGACTGTAAGCAAATCGTCAGCCAGTTTTCCGGCAGTCAGGCAGGTGTTGTCAGGCAGGCGGATCATCGCGTCCCGGTTCCCTTTTGCAATCATATGTTTGAGTTCCCCAATCCATGGGCCCGGGGCAATGTTCAATTCCGACAACCGAGTTTTTTGAATGTTTAACCGGGGCATCTCTTCAAAACTAAAGGCCAGAACAGGTATGCCGTGGTCAAGCTCAACCGCCCGTATCCTGAATTCAGGTGTTTCAAGAAGAACATGGTCAAATACAGGCTCCTGTCCTAAAGGTTCTGTTTTGTTTTTCCCGGCCTGCAGGCCAAATTTTTCCATATGGTCCCCATAAACCTCATGGACGCAAAAGTGCGGACCGTTTTCCCCGATACGGTCCCAGTGTATACCGTTGATCATACCCTGGATATGCCCGGCGATGCCTGGGGGGCCGTATATGTTGCAGCAGGGAAAATCACCGATCCTGGCTCGCAAAAGCCATAAAAAACCCGCGATATGATCCATGTGGGCATGGGTAATAAATACATGGGTCAATTGATGGGCTATACGTGAGGGCAGCCTTTCTCCGCTTCCCAGATCAAACAGCAGGCTCTGCTTCAGGTTCATGATGCGCAGATGGACAAGCGGATCTCCAAATACACCGTTCATCAGGGTTGCGGTAAGCCCTCCCATCCGGACAAACGGCATGGGATTGGTTTTCATTGTATCGGTTTTACTCTGAAAAGGGGAAAAACAGCGGCTTTCAGCAGATGCGGCATGCCTGGCGGTTTTCAGGTATCCCTCCGTGTCCCGGCATGCATCTCTTATTATGACCTGGTTAAACCCCTTTTCTGCACCGCAGCTTCGGATCGTCAGGGTTTTGTTCTCCATTCTGACCACTTCACCCATAGCCAGTGTTGCCTGTTGGTTCATCAGGGCAACCTGCCTGCCATGCCATTGGGCCGTTGCGTTAAAAGGCGGCGGTGTTCCGGTCAGGCTGACGTGGGAAAGATCAATCCGCATCTCCTTGGCGTCTATGAGAAAATCATCCCAGAGTGCTGTGCGGTTTATCATCCGGTTTCGCCGGTTCGGGCGGCGGGCGTTAATCGAGGGGACGACTCTTTGGATCTTTACTTGTGCAGACGTCAGTTCGTCCGGGTATGGCAGGTCTGCATCTTTTTGACACAGCACGAGGATCCTTTGGATCAAAGCGGCATCTGTCAGGCCGAGCAACAATTCGGCACCCGCGATCCCCCGGGTGATGCCGGGTGCATCCACCAGGAGAATTTCATCATTTAATTCCTTTACAAGTTGCTTTACCGCCTGCACCAGGGGCAGGCGGAACCTGCCTGCGTTCAGGCTGCACAGGGCTGCCCTGGACAAAACCTGCCACCCGTTGTTTTTCCACCGGCCAATGCATACAGCACCCGGAACACCAAAATCAGGAGACCCGGGGTCCGCACCCAGGCAAACACAGGGGTGTCCCCCGTCTTCCAAGGCAGCAGCAAGGTGTCGTCAGGGTTGATTTCCCGATTCCCATCTCGCCGAACAGGAGAACACGTTGTTTACGCCTGCTGATCGCACCGGCAATGATCTGCGGTTCATCAGCTGACAGCCACGCGGGGTCCATGACACCCATTCAACACTCCTCCACCTAACTATCCATGGGATGTTTTCATTTGTTCACCTAAAGGATAACCCCAGGCTACATTAAAACCACAGGTAATGTAAGAAAAAAACGGAATACCAGGTTCAAGTATTGAATGTTTAATTGTTGACAAGAAAAGCATTGTATAGTTAATCAAACATATTGAATTGCTGTTGAAATAGCCAGATTTGACCTTCAAACAGACATTGTTGTATTCAGAATTGCGACAATAGACGAATACGCCTGCGCTTTGCTCATTTGAATGCGATTTTCCGTTTTTTAGCCACATCTTTTATGATTTGAACAGAAAGGATGGAAAAATGAAAAATGCAATGTGTATGATCCTGGTTTTTGTATGTTTCAGTACGACAGCGGTATTTAATGCATTTGCCGGATACTCGGGTACGATCACCCATGAGAATAGTGTGGTTTACCTCCCGGCCACCGTGTCTGAAGACTGTGATCTGAAATGGACTGTGAGTTATGATGATACCAAAGTCAATATCGGTTCTGTCCATCTCGTGGTGCCGGCAGATTCGCCACGCCCGGAATGTCTCTACGGCGGGGCATCATCCCCTTTTGGGCTCAAGGACCAGACCATTGAGATCTACGCAATGCAGGCCGGCAGCTACCAGGTCAAGGTTTGGGGAACCTTGAAATCACCACATCAATCCGCAAGCTTTACCATATCAGAGACGACAGAAACCAGCACGTTTCCCAATGATACCGAACCCAACGACACCTATGATCATGCCGTCACCACCTTTTATACCACCCAGGGGCACCTGGGGTATGAGAGGCCGAACCTGGAAGTGGATTACTGCAGCGGCATATTCGATCTCACGGACTGTTACACCCTGTTCCTGCCCCGGGGTACCATTCAAGTTACATTCAAGTGGGATGAGGGGTTGGCGCCCTATAGGACATATTTTTACCCGCCGGGAGCCACTGACCCGGAGCATGTTTGCGACCAATTTATTGTCAACCCTACCTGCGCCAACGGGACCTGTGAAAAAAAATACGGGCCTTATGTCATCGACCAGGATGGCACCTGGGAAATGGGAATAAACAGCAACTGGTATTTGGGTGGTTGGGGCGGCTACCAGATTGCCATCGACTATACCGTATTTAACAAAGATGACTACCCCCCAATCGTTAATGATATATTTTATGATATTCTGGATCGATTCAGCCCGAGAGACTCACATAAGTTTGAGATTGTTTTTTCCGAAGATGTTAAGCTTAATAGGGATGATTACCAGTTTCTAATAAAAACCGTTGATGGCTTTGGCTGGGAAGAAATAGATGCCGTCCGGTCAGTTTTCAAGCATGGTGACGCAGAATCGGTGGTCAAGATAGATTTATCGGGATTCAAGCTGGTAAGTTTCGCCAAATATAAACTGGTCATAGACGGCGTAAAGGATAAGGATGGCAATGCCATGAGTGCCCCGGTGGAGCTTGAGTTCCAGGTCGGAAAGAAAATCTGTGGCCAGGAGGCATGCTGCTTCTACTGCAGCAAGAATACTAACTGCAAATGCCCTTAACGTAACTCAGATAATATACTCAAGGTATTGACAGGACTGATTATAAATCTAACAAGGCTTCCGGTTGGAGCACTGGAAGCCTTGTTGATTTCTGGTTCTAAAGGCGAGACTTGAAATTGCATGACCCGAAGGCTGGTGGGGTAGAAATCGGTTTGCTGCGATCAGAAATACTGGTTCTTGGACAATTGGGAAAGTTACACCTGAAATAACCACTGTATCGACATCACGCTTTTTGAGAAACTGTTCTAATCAGGCAGTCTTTTGCTACTATAGTCGATCCTGAAAAATGCATTTTCAACACGGGGCAATCAGCAGGACCTGCCCCGTGCCTAACATGTTAATACGGAATAAAAGATAAAAATAATCCATCAGCTGCTTCAGCAGCTTCCGGAAGTT
>QZLA01000171.1 GCA_004796375.1 Desulfobacteraceae bacterium | reverse complement strand
GTTCATGGTTATTCCTTCATATGCTTGAGCAGGTGTCCGATTTCAGGAAAGATCAGTTGTGTGCAGGCCAGCCGGCAGGCTTTTTCCGATCCGGGGATGCAGAATACCAGGGTGTTGCGGATTACGCCTGCGGTGGCCCGGGACAGGATGGCTGCAGAATCGATCTCTTCAAAACTGAGCTGGGCGAACAGCACGCTGAATGCAGACAGTTCTTTGGCAAACATGGGCTTAACCGCTTCAATGGTTACATCCTTGGGGCTGATGCCGGTACCGCCTGACATGATCACCAGGTCAGGTCCGATTTTGTCAATCACGTGGGACAGCATCTGTTTGATGGCGTCAACCTCGTCGGTCACGGTGTGATGGACCACCACCTCATGACCCTCATGTCTGGCCTGTTTTTTAATCCAGGCGCCGCTCTTATCCTGTTCAATCCCCCGGGTGGTTGATACGGAGATGACGGCAATCCGGGCCTGTTTCGGGGTGTCCTTTTTATGCAGAACGGTACTCATTGATTCCTAACATTTATAAGGTGTTGTCCTTGGTTTCTTAAATCACAGGATTTGTATCATCTTTTTTTATAGGGGGCAACACCTTGATTTTAACCGTGACATGCTATAATCATATTCAAACAAGGAGACGAAAACAGTCTGGATCGGGGTTATGAAAGATAATTGTACCGGGGTTATACTGGCCGGGGGGCTCAACAGGCGCCTGCCCGGGAAGAAGAAGACGTTCCACAGGATCGGCAACCAGATGATTTTAGACACCATCTACAATGCATTCAGACCGATTTTTGAAGAGATCATTATCGTCGTCAACGATCCTCTGGATTTCCTGGACTGGGACCTGATGGTGGCGCGGGACATTATTCCCACACGGAATGCCTTGGCCGGCCTCCATACCGGGCTTTTCTACTCGTCCAATGATTATGCCTATGTCACGGCCTGTGATACCCCGTTTATCAATACCCGTGTGATTGAATACATGATCGATCAGATCCAGCCCGGTGATGAGGTGATTGTTCCCAGAACCGATGACGGACTGGAGCCTTTATCCGCGGTTTATTCAAAATCATGTATTCCCATGATCGAGAAAAATCTGGCCGAGCAGATTTTCATGATCAAGCGGTTTTTCAAAAAGGCCAGGGTCAAGGAAATTCCTGTGGCAACATTGAAAGAGCTGGACCCGGCAATGGAATTTATTTTTAACATCAATACGCCCAACGATCTGGACAGGGCCCGGAAGATGGCGTTGAACGGAGAACAGGTATGAAACTGATCGATATGTTACAAGAGGTCAAACAGCACCCGGATTATCACAAGGCCGGGATGATCCTGTGCCACAACGGCGTGGTCAGAGAAAATACCCGGGAAGGGAAGTCTGTGACCGGGCTGGAGGTCAAGGTGGACCGACCGGTACTGGAAGAAATTATCACCCGGAATAAGCATCTTCCCGGGATTATAGACATCCTGGTTCATATTGAGGACAACAAACCCCTGGGTATAGGGGACGATGTCATGTACATCGTGGTGGCCGGTGATATCAGGGAAAACGTCATTGATGCGTTGACAAAAACCCTGAATGAGATCAAGTCCAAAGCGACCAGCAAGACCCAGTTCATGGCAACAGGGCAGTAAAAGGAACAAACGATGACCGAGTTTACCCACCTGGATGGAGAGGGCCGGGTCAGGATGGTGGATGTGTCCGACAAGGACAGCACCCGGCGAAAGGCCGTTGCTGTAGGAAGGATCTCCATGTCAAAAGATACCCTGGCATTGATACTGGATCAGAACATCAAAAAGGGGAATGTGCTCGAGGCTGCCCGTATTGCAGGGGTCATGGCTGCCAAGAAAACATCCGACATCATTCCCATGTGCCACCCTTTGAACCTGACCCACGTGAGTGTCGATTTTTTTCCGGATACCCGGGAAAATACCATCGTGATCGAGGCATCCGCCGCCCTGACCGGCAAGACCGGTGTGGAGATGGAAGCATTGACCGCCGTGGCAGCAGCCGGACTCACCATCTATGATATGTGCAAATCCTATGACAAGGAGATGATCATCTCCGATATTCATCTCAAATCCAAATCCGGAGGAAAAAGCGGAACTTTCATGGCCAAACGCTATGGTGAGCGTTGAAAACCTCTATTTTCTGGGGGGCGGGTTCGGCATCGGCATGGTGCTGGGTATCCTGATCTGCCTGGTCCTGGGACGATACGGATTCAATCTGTTTACCAGAAATCTCAAGGATCTGTCCAGCCAGGCTTTGATGGACAACTCCACCCGGTTCATGGCCCTTGCTGAAAAGTATTTCACCGGGTTTGCCAAAGGCGCAGCAAAAGATGTCGGCATCAAGGGCGATCAGGTGATTCAAAGCGTTGAACCGGTCCGCCGGGCCATTGAGAAGTATGACGCGCATCTGGGCAACATGGAACGGGACAGGGATCGTGCCTTCGGCGCCATCTACTCCCAGCTCACAGAGATGTCCAAAACACAGTACCTGCTTAAAACTGAAACCGGCAACCTGGTCAAGGCGCTTAGGGTCCCCCATGTCCGGGGAAGATGGGGGGAATTGACCCTCAGGCGGGCAGCCGAGCTGTCAGGGATGGCCCCTTACTGCGACTTTACGGAACAGGCCCAGCAGTCATCAGGCAAGGGGGGACAGCGGCCCGACATGATTGTCACCCTGCCGGGAAACCGCCACATCATCGTCGATGCCAAGGTTCCCCTGGTCGCCTACCTGGATGCCCTGGAAGCCGAAGATGATGCACAGCAACAGCAGCTTCTGCGGGATCATGCCCGGCAGGTGCGGGCCCACATCAGCAATCTGTCATCAAAGAGTTACCACCAGGGGCTTGGATCAACCCCCGAGTTCACGGTATTGTTTATCCCGGGGGAGAGTTATTTTTCCGCTGCCCTGGCCCAGGATCCGGAACTGATCGAAAAGGGCATTGCCAAAGGGGTGATCCTGTCCACGCCCACCACCCTCATCGCCCTGCTCAAGGCGGTTGCATACTCCTGGAAACAGCAGCAGGGATATGAGAATGCAGAAAAAATCAGGGACCTGGGTATGGAGTTGTACCAGCGGCTGGGCACCCTGTCGGATCATATCAACCGGTTGGGCAGGGACATCCAGAAGTGCGTCACCACATATAACCGGGCCGTGGGTGCGGTTGAGACCCGGGTGATGACTTCAGCCAGGCGGTTTGAATCAATGGGGATCTCATCAGAAAAACTGGCCCCGCTGGAAGAAATTGATGATACCGGTGCCCGTGCCAGGACATTGAAGGAACAGGACAACCATGAGGCAGATGTTTAATACCGGATCAAGGCTTACTGTAGCGGGTTCATGGGCAGCTGCTGTACTTCTGTTTCTGTTCAGCATATTCTGCATGAACGGCTGCGGCCCCAAGGAGGAGCCCCAAAAGCCTGCCATCCCGCTGATCCGTCTCAAAGCGTCCCAATATCCGGTATTCAGGGATGATCATGACTTTGAGGCCCTTGAAACTGCAATAAACAACAGCCTGAGATACTATAAGCGGGTCCCCCTGACCCGCGAGTTTGTTTATGGAGAGGAGCGGTTTACGGCCGAACACCTGATCCGGTCTTTTGAGACGTTTTCAGCCTTTGTTCAGAAGCGGCCGTCCCAAATGGATCTGAACCGATTTATCCGTGAGAACTACCTGGTATACAGAGCTGCCGGCAATGAAGAAACTCAGACCCTTTTCACCGGATATTATGAACCGGTGTATCCGGGCAGTATGGAAAAAAGTGAACACTATCCATACCCGGTATTTTCCATTCCAAACGATCTTGTCCGTATCAACCTGTCCCTGTTTTCAGACCAGTATAAGGGGCATAAACGGCTGGTGGGCCGTATCAATTCATCCAATGAGATGGTCCCCTATTTCTCCAGAAAAGAGATTAACAGGATTAATGACTTTGATGCCCGCTCTCAACCCCTGGTGTGGCTTGAAAACCGTGTGGACCGGTTTTTTCTTGAGATCCAGGGATCCGGGCGGGTCCAGCTTGAAAACGGAGAGCAGCTCAGGATTCATTATGCCTTGAGCAATGGAAAGGCATACTCCTCCATCGGCCGCTACCTGATCAATAAGAATGAGATCCCCAAAGAGAAGATGTCCATGCAGGCAATCCGGGTCTGGCTGGAGGAAAACCCGGACCGGATGGATGAGGTTCTCCATGTCAATGACAGCTTTGTGTTCTTCCAGCTGGAAAAGGGCGGACCCTATGGCAGTCTTGGCGTAGAGGTAACGGCCATGCGTTCCATTGCCACGGATTCAAAGCTTTTTCCCAAAGGGGCGTTGTGTTTTATAGATTCATTCCTGCCGGATGCAGCCGCCTATGATAAGGATCCGACACCGGCTGAACCGGAACAATGGCCGGAGTTCAAAGGGTTTATGATGAACCAGGATACCGG
>QZLA01000137.1 GCA_004796375.1 Desulfobacteraceae bacterium | reverse complement strand
GAAGGAAACCGGACCCATGCGGCAAAGATCCTGGGTATCAGTGTCAGGACGCTTCGCAACAAGCTCAACGAATACAAAGAACTTTCTTCAGAATAACCTTCGGCATATTATTTGCATTTATCCGGTTTATCATCATTGCGGGATATTTAGCCGGCCGGTCGCAGCAAGTTGATGAACGGTCTTTACCCGGCACCTGCAAATGCCATGAATCTATACACAGGAGCGGATTGAAAACAGATGACGGACTCCAGAATATACGGCAAAACATTTGAGATCATTGGCAACTCTCTGGATGTATCTGCCCGTAGACACAACCTGATCACGGGCAACATTGCCAACATGGATACAGTTGGATATAAGCCCAAGGACCTGGACTTTAAAAAGACCCTGGAACGGATGATGGATCAGCCGCCTCCCCAGGAGATGTCCAGAACCCATGGGAAACATTTGCCTGATCAGGGTCGTGACAAGGTGGATTTAAACGGGAGTATCAGTGAAGATGTAGACATCTACCACCTGGATTCGGTCAATATTGATACGGAAATGGTGAACCTGGTAGAGAATAACATCAAGTACCGGTCAACCACTGAAATGCTGCTCAGAAAAATGGCGATACTCAAATATTCAATTGATGAAGGAGGCAGATGATGGTTGATCTTTTAAATGCAATGAAAATCTCTGGAACCGCATTGAGTGCCCACCGGACAAAAATGAATGTGATAGCCGAGAACCTGGCAAATGTGGATACCACCCGAACGGATGAGGGCGGGCCATACCGGCGGAAAATGCTGGTGTTCAAGGGCGAGGATATCGATAATTTTAAAAGTGTGCTGGAAAAGAAGCAGGAAGAAAAACGGGTGGGTAAAATAGAGATTTCACCCATTGAGTTTGAATCTGAAAAGGACCCCCATAAAGGTACGGGTGTAAAGGTGGATCAGGTTGTCAGATCCCAGGAGGACTTCAGACTGGTTTACAACCCGTTCCACCCGGATGCTGATCCTGAAACCGGTTATGTCAAGATGCCCAACGTTGATCATCTGACAGAGATTGCCGATATGGTCGTGGCCAAGCGGTCCTATGAAGCCTCGGTCACCGCCATGTCAAATACAAAAAGCATGGTTCTCAAAGCGCTGGAAATCGGTAAATAATGATAGAGGAGGGAAAGCACCATGACAAAAATCGACAGGGTCAATAGGATCTCCCTGCATACAGAGCCGGTCGCCAACCGTGTGGAAAGACGGGACACCCGGTTCTCAGAACGGATCAAGGGTGCGGTTCTGGATGTAAACAACAAGCAGCACCATGCGGACGACGCCATTGAAAAGGTGATCAAAGGCGAGATGGGCATCCATGAAGGCATGATGGCCATCGGCAAGGCGGACACCTCACTCAGGCTGTTGAACCAGGTGAGAAGTAAAGCCATGGCCGCCTATAATGAGATCATCCGTATGCAGGTGTAACTATCAACTTTGCTTTGGAGAAATAGTTTGGCATGAATCCGGTACTTGAAAGAATAATTAATATTTTCAAAGAGATGTCCCTTGCCCGCAGGGTTGCATGGGGCATGCTCGTGGTTGTTGTTATCGCGTTTTTTACCACCCTGTTCATCTGGATGAATAAAACGCCTTTAAAGCCAGCCTATACCGGATTAAGTAAGGAAGATGCTGCGGCTGTAGTGGAAAAGCTCAAGGAAACCAACCAGCCATATAAGCTGGCCGGTGACGGCACCACCATTCTAGTGGCCCAGGATTCTGTATATGATGTACGGATTGAGATGGCCAGGGAGGGCATACCCAAAGGCAGCGGTGTGGGATTTGAAATTTTTGATAAAACCGAATTCGGCACCACCGAATTTGTCCAGAAGATCAATAAGAAGCGCGCCTTGCAAGGAGAGCTGGCCAGAACCATCCAGGCCTTTGACGAGGTCGAAAATGCCCGGGTAATGATTGTCCTGCCCAAGGATTCGGTTTTCATTGAGGAGGTTAAAAAACCTTCTGCGTCAATCCTTCTGGAACTCAACAGGGACCCTGAAAAGGAAACCGTCACGGCCATCGCCCACTTGGTGGCCAGTTCCGTGCAGGATCTGACCCCCAAACTGGTTACCATTGTGGATACGGCCGGCCGGATTCTCTTTGAGGGAAAATCGGAAGCGGAACTGGCCAGGATAGAAGCCCAGAATCTTGCTGATGCGCAATACCAGTACAAGATCCGGTTTGAGGAAAATCTATCCAGGAGAATCCAGACCATGCTCGAGCGCATCGTGGGAAAGGACAAGGCCATTGTTCGCGTGACGTCAGAGATGGATTTTTCCAAACATGATATGAGTGAGGAGATCTACGATCCGTTTGAGCGGGGCACCGAGTTTATCAGGAGTCGGAAAAATATGGCTGAAAACGTGCAGCGGGATGCCCAGGCCGGTTTGCCCTCCAGCGTGAATCCGGTGGTGCCGCCGGATGAAGAGCTCAACAGCGGTGGCGGAACCGAAGTGGTCAAAAAAAATGATGATACGGTCAACTTTGAAATCAGTAAACGGGTCAGGGAGACCCGGAAACCGATGGCCACACTGACCCGCGTGTCCGTTGCTGCAGTCGTTGACGGAAAGTACGAGTTCCAGACCGGTGATGATGGAAAGACGAAAAAAGTATATGTGCCGCGGTCCAAAAGCGAAATCCAGAAGTTCAGGGATATCGTGGTTAAGGCCATGGGCTATAATGAATCCAGGAACGACCAGGTGTCCATGGAAACGTTTCCATTTGCCTCCATCGGTGAACTTGCCCAGGAACAAAAGCTGACCGGGTTCAAGGCCATCAGGCAGGAATACGGGCAGCTGATCGGCAATATCCTCCTGGTGATCGCATTGTTCCTCCTGGTCATCCGGCCGATTATCAAAACCGTCAGGGATATCCAGGCCACGGTGGAAGAGGAGGCATTGCCAGGACCGGATGAATTGGGTATGCTGGAGGAAGATCTTGAACCTAAGTTTATCGAAATGGATGCCGAAGAGCAGATTGAATACCTGAATCTCATGACAGAAGAAGACAGAGAGGAGTTTATCCGCAACATGACTCCGGCTGAAAAGGCGTCCTACCTGGAAAGCATGCCGGTGGTGGATAAAGCGAAATACTATGCTGAACAAGATCTGGACAAGACCCTGAATATACTCAAAGCCTGGGTATCTGAAGGTGAGGAAGAGGAAGAGGAATAGGGGAAATAAAAAAGGATGGCTGAAATGTTGGATCCGGAAAAGCTTACAGGCCCTCAGAAAACAGCGATACTCCTTCTGTCCCTGGGGGAGAAGTATTGTACCAAGGCCTTTGAAAAGATGAATGATGACGAGATCAGCACAGTGGTGTTTGAGATGTCAAAAATTGTGCAGATCACACCGGATGTGCTTAAGAAGGTGGCCAGCGATTTCGTTGAAAGTTTTGAAGGCGAAGTCCGGATGATTGTGGAGGGGGATTCATTTGTTAAAAAGCTGGTATCCCAGACCATGAAAGAGCAGGAGGCCAAAAATGTCCTGGACGATCTTGAAAAGAAAAAACAGGATAAACCGTTTATCTGGAGCCGAAGTGTAAACACCCAGACACTGGCCCAATATATTGAAGGTGAACATCCCCAGACCGTAGCCATGATACTGGCCCACATGCCGTCTGAAATTGCCTCTGAAATCATAATGAGTATTCCGGATGAGCTCAAAGGAGATATTGCCATGAGGATCGCCCGGCTGGGACAGATTTCCGAGGATGTGGTCCGGGATGTGGACCGGGCATTGAAGTATGAACTGAGCGGTGCCGTCGGACCTGGTGGGAAAGCCGGCGGGCTGCAGGTTCTGGTGGATATTATCAACGGGGTGGATAAATCGACCGAAGACCTTGTGATGGAGTTTGTTGAAGAGGATAATGCGGAAATGGCCAATGAGATCAGGAACCTGATGTTTGTATTCGAAGACCTGGTTGCCATTGATGATATGGCCATGAGGGAGATTCTCAAAAAGGTAGAGGGTCAGCAGTTGACCTATGCACTGAAGACGGCCACGGATGACATGAAGAGCAAGATCTTCTCCAACCTGTCTCAGCGGGCCGGAGAAATGCTTAAAGATGATCTGGATGCCATGGGGCCGGTTCGACTGGCTGAGGTTGAAGAGGCGCAGCAGGCCATTGTCAGGGCAGCAAAAGAGCTTGAAGCCGATGGCACCATAACCCTTGGAAAAGGAAAGGATGATGTCCTTGTCTGATGAAACCACCGAAGAATTCAGGCCGTTGGATCTGACATCCCTCGATTCTTTTGAGGATGAACAGGCATCGGAAAGGCAGGATTATGCAGAGCCTGAACTGGAACGGTTCCGGGTGCTTTATGAGCCCAAATCGCTGACGGATGATGAGCCGGACCTGTTCACATTGTTGTATGATTTTAAGCAGGAGGCCCAGAAAGAGGATGATATCTTTTCGCCTATTTTTGAATCTTCCCAGCTCAAAGGTGAGGACCCCCAAACCTCAGAATCTGAAACCAGGGCACTTGAACAGGACACATCCGGTGAACCAGCGGGTGCCGCAGATGCTCCGTTAACGCCTGGGGGTCCGGAGTCGGCACTCCTGAAAGATGAGCACCCGGAAGCCCCTGCAGACGGATCGGGGTTTGAAGGCTATGAGAAGGGGTTTGAAAAGGGGTTTGAAGCCGGGCACCGTGATGGTTTTGCAAAGGGACTGGAAGAAGGACAGCAGCAAGGCTTTGCACAGGGAGAAACCCAGGGTTTGGAACAGGGGGAAAAGCAAGGGTACGGCCTGGGATTTGAAAAGGGAGAGAAGGAAGCTGCAGAAAAGGTAGAACAGGAAACAAAAGACCATCTTGATATGCTGATTGAATCTCTTCAGAACGCTGACCGAATCCATGAGCAGCTGATCGAGATCCATGAGGAAAAGATTCTTCACCTGATCAACACCATGCTGGAAAAGGTGATTCTCAATCAGATTAAAGATGATGATGAGCTGGTGAAATATACCATTCTTGATGCACTAAAGCATATGATCGAGCCCGAAGAGATCGTATTGAGCGTGTCGGATGAAGATTACGAATATATAGAAATGGTCAAAGAGGATTTTTTTGATCAGGTTTCGAGCCTGAAGAATGTGTCGGTGGTATCTGACCCCTCTGTTCACCGTGGCGGATGCCGAATTGAAACCCGTTCCGGAGACATCAGCGCTGACCCTGAGGTGAAGATGAATGCGGTTCTTGACCGGGTTAAAAAGGCCATGATCCGTTGAGAATGCCATGTCAGCAATTGATTTTGATAAATATATCGATGCGGTGAATCAGGGCAGTTATACACACCCTGAAGGAAAAGTCTCCCAGGTCATCGGTCTGATCGCCCAGGGTGACAGCCTGGGGTTGGGTGTTGGCGGGCTGTGCAGCATTGAGAATGATGTGGGTGAGCAGATCCGGGCCGAGGTGATCGGCTTCAGGGATGAAAAGGCGCTTTTCATGCCCTATGGAGATATCCGTGGGATACGGGCTGGAAGCAGAATCACCCCCATCCGGTCCACACCCGATGTCGAGGTCGGAGACGCCATGCTCGGAAGGGTCCTGGATGGGATGGGCAATGCGATTGATGGCAAAGGGCCGCTGCATTGCACCACAAGGTATCCCCTGTATGGCAAACCATTGAATCCCATGGACAGGAAACCCATACATGAGCCGTTAGACGTGGGGGTGGCGGCCATCAATACCATGACCACACTGGGCCGCGGGCAGCGGGTGGCGATCATGGCCGGGTCAGGTGTCGGCAAAAGTGTATTGATGGGAATGATGACCAAGCACACTGAAGCGGACGTGATTGTGATCGGTCTGATTGGTGAGCGGGGCCGGGAGGTCAAGGATTTTTTGGATAACATCCTCCAGGGTGAGGGACTTAAACGATCCGTGGTTGTGGCAGCCACATCTGATTCTCCGCCGCTGGTCAGGATCCGGGGAGCATATCTTGCCACCACCATTGCAGAGTATTTCCGGGATCAGGGAAAGCACGTGCTCTTGATGATCGATTCTATCACCCGGTATGCCATGTCCTCGAGGGATGTCGGGCTGGCTGCCGGCGAACCGCCGACATCAAGGGGCTATACCCCCTCCTTTTTCGTGCAGATTCCGATCCTGCTCGAACGGGCGGGCAACATGGAGGGCGGCGGTTCCATAACAGGGATTTACACGGTCCTGGTGGAGGGGGATGATATTAATGATCCGGTGGGGGATACGGTGCGCTCCATTGTGGACGGCCATATCGTACTCTCCAGGGATCTGGCCAATAAGGGGCACTATCCCGCCATTGATGTTCTGGCCAGTGTGTCCAGGGTCATGCGGGATGTCAGTCCGTCCGATTTTAATCCGGTAAGGGAAAAAGCCGTCAGTGTGATCTCTGCATACCGCAGTGCAGAAGATATGATCTCCATCGGCGCCTACGTGGATGGTTCAGATCCGAGAATTGACGAGGCCAAACTGCTCATTCCCCGGATCGATGAATTTCTCAGGCAGGATATGTCCATGAGGAGGGATATTGAAAGCAGCCGGTCTCAATTGACGCAGATTTTTAACAATGACGGCAAGAAAAGACAGTGAAGCGCTTTACTTTTAAATTGCAATCCGTGCTGCAGTACCGTGAGTATCTTGAACACCTGGAGCAGCAGAAAGTGGCAAAAGTCCAATTGGAGATCAGGCAGTGTGAAGACAGCATTGCTCAGTTGAACGGGACATTGCGTGACGGGGTTGCCGGGTTGGAAAAGGATATGGAAAAGGGAATGGGTGCGGCGCAATTCAGACATCATCATACCTTTCTTGGAAGGGTTGAGTCAGATATTCGCGACCGGTTGTCCAGTAAAAAACAGCTGCTGCATGCCCTGGCCCAAAATCTTGAAAGCCTGAAGAAGAAAACGATTGATAAAAAGGTGCTGGAACGACTCCGGGAAAGAAAGGCCAGGGAATACCAGGATGAATTTTTAAAATCGGAACAACAGACTGCAGATGAAACTGCATCTGTGAAAAAAATAAGGGACATACAGGATCATGCGTCTTCGTAAACGGTTTGCTTTAAGTTGTTTTTTGGCTTTTTTGATCATGGTTTCGTCTGCATCATTTTCAAACCTGCTGAATTCAGGTCCGGGGCTGGCAATGGTTTTTGCACAGGATGCCGATGCGGACAGCGAGCAGACGGAAGCAGATGGTGAAGGCCAGGCCTCACCCTGCCCGGAATGTCCGGAGTGCCCGGACCCGGCCAAGGTGATCCTCAGAGGGCTTGAGGATAAAAAGAACCAGATCGAACAGGCGCAAAAAGCCCTTGATCTGGAAAGAAAAGAACTCGAACGGTACGAAGAGCAACTCGATGAAAAGCTGGAAAGCCTGCAGACCCTCAAAGCTCAGATCGAAAAAGATTTTAAGCTGCTGGGAGAAGAGAAATCCCAGCGGGAACTTGATCAGCAGGCCGAGTATGAGAGAAAAATCGGCCGCCTGGTGAAAATGTATGCCGGTATGAAACCTAAAAATGCAGCGGAGATCGTCGACAAAATGAACCTTGAAGTGGCCCAGGAAATTTTCTCCAGAATGCGGGAAGCGTCCGCATCAGAAATTTTAACCTACGTGAACAGTGAAAAAGCAGCGAAAATCAGTGAGCGCATGGCATTTAAGAAGAACTGAATGGCTTAGGTAATAATTTCCCACGCCCCCTCATCCAACCGGAAAAATCGTTCCCCATTCCCAGAAGCCAGAAGAGAGATTTGAATTCAGAAACTCTTTTAACTATTTGAAATAACAGCTGTAAATTTAATTATGATCTGAATGGCACAAACATTGCTCTCATAGGGCATAACCGATAATTCACACAAGGTGTCCTATGAGTTTTGATTGTGCAAATATAAACACGGCCATAATGAACATGCTGCAGTCTGGGTCCTTTGGAGAGACCGCATTGACCGGATCTGCACTGGGAATCGAAGGGCTGGATTCAAATGCGGACGTGTTTGCCAACACACTGAGCCGGTTGCTTCAGGATGAAGACCCTGGGTTCACCCAGGTACTCTCAGAGGAGTTTGACCGGTTTAAATCAACGGATCAATCCGCTTTGTTCTTAAACAAACTGGCCGGTGCGGACCCCCTCCAGTTTGAAAAACTCTCTGCCCTGGTTAAGGACCTTCAGGCCGATACCGGTATATCATTTCTGGAAAAGCTGTTCTCATTTTTTAAAACACTGTCAAAACATCTGGGGGTTGGCCAGGATCTGGGGCTGGCGGATATCAGCATCGGTAAAAACGGATTGGATGCGATCAAACAGCTTCTCATTAAGGCCGGTGGAGAGCCTGAGATGGTAGACGACCTGACGGATGACCTCTATCAAAAACTTGAGGAAACTGAATTGTCACTGGCTGATGTATTGGAAGGCATCCAGCCCCTTTTAGAAGAATTGAAAGAAAACGGGCCTGCGGATATCGGGTTATCGACCTTCGAAGATATCCTGAATGCGGGGACCGGCGAGGATAAGGACGCCATTGATCCGGATACCGTTTGGATGCCTGTCTCTGCAATCCCATATATCAAATCCCTTTTGGGTGTGCTGAACATTGAACCCGAAATGGCCGATTCTCTCATGGCCCGGATCACCGACCCTGACCAGGGCGTTGATCTCAACCAATTGATCGAACAGCTGCAGCAGTTTCAGAAAACTGCATTCATCAGTAATACCGAGCTGAAAAGTTCCGCGTCTGACCAGAGTTTCGTATTGCTCCTGAGCCAGCTGGGACTGAAAAACAGTGTTGAAAAACCGGGTGAACTGACACTCAACGAACTGGTTTCAGCCTTTGAATCATTGAGAAACAGCCTCAAAGAGGCGGCGCCGAAAGAAACCTTACCCGTTGCGGATGCAGCAACACCTAAAGGGTCAAAAACGACTTCTCAGAATCCGGGCAATACCACGGTTCAGCTTTTGGCTCAGGTGGTGGAGGATATTCAGGTGAGTGAGACCGCCAAAGCAGGCGCTCAAGTGGGAACTGCTACCGAAGAAGCGGTTAAATCATCCGTAAAGGCCTCAGTGCTCATGGATTTTGCCCAGGTCAAAATGAAAGATTCATCCCTCTCTGGGCCGATCGCCGCAGAGACAGTCGAAAATGATGCCCTGCCGTTGATGAAAACCCTGGCCGGTAGAATTGAGAAGTTATCGGAGCAGGCCGCGCTGAAGACCGGTCAGGGTTCAGCAAAGGCGGGATTCCAGGTTTCCGGTGAATCTGAACTTGCCAAGGGAATTGAGGCCGTGCTTGGCAAACCGGCAAAAACCGTTCTCAAAGAAAGTGCAGATCCGCTTCAGTCCATGGGAATCCATACAAAGGCAGGCTCCCAGGTCAATGAATTTGTTGAATCAAGCAGTAGACCTGCAGCAAAGAACCTTCCGAATTATGTGACCCACCAGGTGAGCCGCGGGCTCGTCAGATCGATTAATCTTGGGATCAATGAGCTGAAGATCCAGCTCAAACCACCCGAATTGGGACGATTGGTAATGACCATTGACCAGACCGGCAATAACATGAGGGTCAACATCATGGCTGAGAATCAGTCAGCCAGGGATATCCTGATTTCAAACATGAATGAATTGAAAGCGGTACTGTCCAATTCAGGGATCAATCTGGAAAGCTTTGAAGTGGATCTGGGCAGTGATTTCAGACAATCCATGGCCGATGCAAGGGGGCAGGCAGACGGGTTCGGGAAAAATAATCAGAACCGGAGCAATGGATCCCAGGAAAATGACAGCAGTGGTGAACAGTCGTCGGAATCTAATGGAGGTGATACAGATTCCAAAGAGGCCGGTTCACTCCACTATATTGCGTAAAGGAGGCAGCCATGACAGTGAATGCCACAGGAAGTAACTATCTGAACAATATATCAAATACCCCGTCAAAAACAGACCAGAGCGACGATCCGCTGGGCAGGGATTCATTTCTGACCATGCTGGTGGCCCAGCTTGAGAATCAGGATCCGTTGAACCCCATGGAAGGGACCGACTTTTCAGCCCAGTTGGCACAGTTTTCCCAACTGGAGCAGCTCATGAACCTCAATGACACCATGCTGGAATTAAAAACCTCTTTTGATGAAAGCACCGAAGGCAATGTCATGGAGTATGTGGGTAAAAAGGTCAGCGTTAACATGGATGAAATGGAGGTCCTTGGGGGATCGGTTTCCGGCGGGTCATATACCATTAATGAACCTTCGGATATCATGGTGTCTATCACCAATGATCAGGGCAATCTGATCCGGACCCTTTACCTGGGCGGCCAGACCAGCGGAACCCATACCATTAACTGGGATGGAAAAGACAGCGGCGGGAACATCGTTGCAGACGGGACCTACAATTATACGATCATGGCCAATACCGGTTCCGGGTTTGTTGAGGTTCCCAGCACCAAAACCGGTATTGTTGAAGCCGTCATATATGACAACAACAAACCCTATTTTATCATTGACGGGGTTTCCATTGATGCCAACTCCCTGGTTGCGCTTTACAAGGATGAGGACACATCCCCCCCCGCCTCCATTGCAGACTACCTGGGTAAAAACATCAGTTCCAATGCACCGGTCGTACTGCTGGAAAGTGGTAAGGTATCAGGAGAAGAGCTGGCATTTGAACTGGATGCACCACAGGATGCGGTTGTCCAGATCTATGACCACAATGATCAGCTCGTGAAAAGTATTGTTTTACTGTCGGATGAGACCAAGGAAGGAACGAATCTGGTTGAGTGGGATGGTACGGATCAGGCAGGTAATCCCGCCTCAGACGGTCTGTATTACTACACTGTCGAAACCGCTGAAAGTGTGATCCGGCCTCCGGTGGCCGACCTGGTGAGCGGTATCAGATATTATAACGGGCTGCAGTACCTGGTGATGAATGACAGCGGCCGCCTGGTATCACCCAACTCCATCACCAGTATTAATTAAAGAATAAACATATCAGAATACAGGATATATAAATAGGAGAACGCATATGTCTTTATCAAGTTCACTTTTTACCGGTACCAGTGGATTGAGAAACATGGGAAATGCCATGCAGACCATCGGTAACAACATTTCCAATGTGAACACCATCGGTTTCAAACGGGGGCGGTCCACATTTGCCGATACCCTGTATGAAAGTGTGGCCACTCAATCCGGCAGCGATCAGATGGGCCGCGGGATGGCCATCGGTGCGGTAACCCAAAATTTTGATCAGGGATCATTTGAATCCACCGGCCAGGCAACCGATCTGTCCATTGGGGGTGACGGTTTTTTTATTGTTCGCCAGAACGGGGCGGAAAATATGTACTATACCCGGGCCGGTAATTTTTATTTCAACAAGGACGGTGAACTGATCAATCCGGAAGGCTACATTGTTCAGGGCTGGGAATTGGATGAGGACACCGGTGATGATGTGGGTGCCATCAAGGATCTCGTGTTAGAGGCATTTACCAGTCCACCGAAAAAGAGTTCACAGGTGACCGCCATCACCAACCTGGACGCAGACTCCACCAGCAACTCTGTGGTCCTTTCCAACAACTGGGACAGCAGTGAAGATGTTTATATGGCCGGGACCAATTACGAGTACCAGACCGTTATTAAAGCCTATGACGCTCTGGGCAGTACCCATGATATCACCATCTACTATGATAAAAAGTCGGGCACTGAATGGGAGTACATTGTCTGCTGCAATCCAGAGGAAGACAAGCGCAATGCCGTGCAGGGAACCGACGCCAAGGGGCTTCTGGCCAGGGGAACCATTACCTTCAGCCAGAGCAGCGGGGATATCCTGGACATGACCCTGGAGCGGTTTACCGGCCGTTTGGGTAACTTCCAGGCCAATGGTGTCAATACGGTAGACAGTATCCATTATGAGATTCTCAATTACGAAAAGATGGCTCTGGACGGCTATGGATTCAGCTTTGAATTTGACGGATCGACCTGGGATTTTGTCGATCTTGACAACAGCGGTGTCGTAGAAGCCGATGAGATGCCTGAAAACTATACCACTGCCGTGATTGTTTACTCGGATAACCAGGAGATTCACCTGGCCCTGGATCCGGATGGCCCCACCGACCGTGATCCCGATATCAAGATCAAGCTGGATCAGCCGGCAGTGGCAACAGATTCCTTTGGATTCGATATCATTGAGAGAAATGACGTGCATATTCAGGGCATTGAAGGCACCCAGTACTTCGGGGACACGGCCAATGACAACACCACGCTTGAAATCAACGACCCCAGTGTAATGACCCATGATGCGGAAAATCTGGGAATCGTATGGAATCCGTTTGCCGAAGAGTGGTACTGGAACAACCCGCACCTGGCTGCAACGGCCGGTACACTGGTGACTGATCTCATCATTTACAATGCCACCGGCGGGACCCTGGCCACCACATCCGGCATGGTGACCATCAATAATTCCGTGGATGTGTCCATGGTGGCGGATAGTCTAAGGCTGCGCTATGACGGCACCACATGGGACTGGAACGACACCTTGAAAACAGAAGATTTCACCTCAACCTTTAACTTCAGCCCCACCAATGATCCCATTATTGAAATCGATCCCGCAGGTACTGAAGGTGCCATATACACCACCACTGCCGGCGGGCTGCCCACTATCTGGTGGTCCGGTACGGAGTGGTCCCTGGCATCGGCTGGTGCTGCGGTAACTAATGCCACATTCGGGAATACCACCATCCAGCTCAATACCGGCGGCAGCTCCTCTACCAATGTAGTGTTCGACCTCTGGGTGACCGGTACGGCCGGGGCTTCCACTGTCGAATACACATTCGGGTCCTCCCTGACAACGGCTGCCGGGCAGTCCATCGAGTTTCATGTCGATCCGACACCCCCAAGGGAATATGCCGATGCCGTCCTGACCACCTCAGGGGTCACCACGGCGGCCGGGTTTGCCGTGGATTTTGATGCAGATAACACGCCGGACCTGATTTTCAATACAACGGCTGCCGGATCGGCCATGGCTGCCGGGTTCCGGTTCCTGTTCTCCACCGATCCCAATGTACCGCCCGAGGAATACCCGGATGCCACCTTGAAAGGGGATCAGACCGAAGCCATTATCGATTTGGACGGATCCGGAAATGACGATGACAATGATGACATCCGCTTCTACTTTGATGATCCCTTGAAATTCGGTGTCAGCACGCATCCCTATCTGGATCGAAGCGAAATTGATTTTGATATCCTGGGATCGACGGCCTGGACCGAAATTGAAAAGGAGGAGATCCGACAGACCGGCTATTTCACCTTCCTGACCGATTTTCTAGGCGGAGAATTCGGAACCACGGAAAATGAGATCAAGCTTGACTTTGGAAGTTTTTACAATGGCATCAATTTTATCAATGATTCGCTGTCCACCACCCAGTACTCCAAATCCTCAAGCACAATATTCCAGGATGCGGACGGCTATTCGGCCGGCGACCTTGAGGGGGTGAACGTGGCATCTGACGGGGTCATGACCGGTATTTACTCCAATGGTCAGCTCATTCCCCTGTTCAGGGTCGGGTTGGCACGGTTCTTAAATAATTACGGCCTGTCCAATGAGGGCGGTAACCTGTTCAGCGAAACCCGGGAAAGCGGAAGTGCCATTACCAACAAGCCCGGGGAGAACGGCCTGGGGACCATTGCCCCCAACTCGCTGGAGATGTCCAATGTGGACATATCAGAAGAATTTGTTAACATGATTTCAACCCAGAGGGGATTCCAGGCCAACTCAAAAACCATCACCACGGTCGATGATATGATGAATACCGTGATCCAGATGAAACGGTAATCTCCGTCAACCCACATGATCAGGGAGGGTTCACTTGATGAATCCTCCCTGATCATCGTCAATTTTTTGACAAACCCGCCACTCTGATCTATTCAACCACTCGATTCCTTTCCAAAGCCATGGTACCGTTTTCGGGTAAATTATTTTGTTTTTTCATATAAATGGGCGTATAATCAATCTGTACACCTGATTTATTTGCACAGCTCAATTCTTGGCATGACCTTTGCTTTTCTCAGGAGCATGGTCAGATCGCGATGTCGATTTGGCGCTTCATTCGCCATGTGGTTAATCATTTTTGGTGGAAATTTTGGTTCGGGGGATACCTTGGCAGAGAACGACGGCTTGGAAGAAGATTTTACTCTGGATCCGGATGACGGGTTGGACGAGGAATTGGAAGATGCCTCAACAGAGGGCGGCAGAAAAAGGGCCTGGATAAAAATGGCTCTGTTTGTCCTTGTGGGGATGCTTCTGCTGGGCGGCATTGCTGCCGGGCTCTGGTTTTTCTTCTTTAAGAAGGATGCCGCGGGAACAGATGCTGATATCAACGTATCACCGGCTGTTCAGTCTACCCAGTCAACTGCCATGCCCGAGGAAGACACCGTGTTTGAAGAGATCATCCATCTCGGCCTTTTTGAAAGGGTTCCCTTAAAGGAAAACGCCAACATGAGTTTGGTTTCAGTGGATATTTCCCTGGAACTTGTGGATACAAAAAGCCGCCATGAGGTGTTGTCTGCCGCTCCGAATTTGAGATCGGTTGTTGAAAGCCAGATGGCAGAGTTCACCTGGATGGAATTGAGGAACTCCGATGGGAAAATCAGGCTGAAATACCAGCTGCTCCGGGAAATGAATTCACAACTGGGTCAGGTGCTTATCCGGAACGTTTATTTTAGACACTTTATCATGCAGTGAAATTATTATGAGTGAAATTTTATCACAGGACGAAGTTGACAGTCTATTAGACGGATTGGACTCGGGCGAAGTCGAAACGGAGTCAGATCTCGTAAAGCCTGAACCGGTCGAAGGCATTATGGTCTATGACTTCACCAGCCAGGACAAGGTGGTCCGGGCGCGTATGCCCACATTTGATGTGATTAATGAACGGCTTTCCAGAGAGGTTCGGGCGACATTGTCTTCCATGCTTCAAACCAATGTGGACGTCAGTGCAAACCCGTTTGATACCTTGAAGTTCTCTGAGTTTGTCAGAAGCCTGCCGGTTCCAACCAGCCTTCATGTGTTCAGAATGGAGCCATTGAGAGGACATGGCCTGATCGTCCTGGAAAGCCAGTTGGTATACAACCTGATCGATACCTTCTTCGGTGGTGAGGCATTGGGAAAGGCCAGGGTTGAGGGCCGTGAATTCACCCATATCGAAGAGGTGATGATCAAGAAAGCCGTGATTGCGGTATTAAAAAATCTTGAGGCAGCCTGGGCACCGATTGAACCGGTAAAGACCGCCTTGATCCGTTCAGAGATGAATCCCCAGTTTACGGCAATCGTCCTGCCGACGGACCTGGTCATTGTGACCCGGTTTGAAATTGAACTGGAACAATCCGCCGGAAACCTGGTAGCCTGCTACCCCTACTCCATGATCGAACCCATGCGCCACAAGCTTTCTTCAGGGGTCCAGGCGGAGACCGAGGAGGTCGATACCAAATGGCGTAAAATGATCAAGGAAGTCATCCTGGAATCCGAGATCGAGGTGACCATCGAGGTGGGCAAGGCGCAGATTACCGGTGAAAAGTTGATTTATATGCAGGAAGGGGACGTGATCCAGCTCGATACCGATGTCAGTGATCCCATCACCTGCTACCTGGATAGCGGTCTTGAAAAACTCAAGGGGTATATAGGGGTCAAAAGAGGCTTTCAAGCCTTTCAGGTGGCAAAAAAAATAGTAACCGATACTGAGAGTTATTAACATGGCTGAAGAAAACAACACAGACGTGGAAGAAAAAGAGGGCAGTGCCGAGGAGCACGGAGAGCGGGAGCTGGATTTTATTCTGGACATCCCCTTAGAACTTTCCGTGGAGCTTGGAAAGACCAGGATGCTGGTGAATGACCTGCTGCAGCTGGGCCAGGGTTCCATTATCGAGTTGAATAAACTGGCTGGGGAACCCCTGGAAGTATATATCAATCATAAGCTGATTGCCCGTGGTGAAGTGGTGGTGGTCAACGAAAAGTTCGGTGTGCGTCTCACCGACATCATCACGCCCATAGACCGGGTCAAATCATTGACGTCTGAATAATGCAGACCACTTCTGAAATATGGCTTGCCTTTGGCCGGATGTTCGGCATGCTGTTTGTCGTGATGGCGTTGATTGTGGCAGGGTTCTATCTGGTCAAGCGGTTTTCTGTCCAACGAAGAGGGATGGGCAGGAACCTGATCAGTACGCTGGCAGTACATCACATATCTCCCAAGGAGAAACTGGTGCTGGTGCAGGCGGTCAACGAAGTGCTCTTGCTCGGCGTGACCACAAATCATATTTCAACGCTGACCCGAATTGATCCCGCCACCATGGACACGGTTGAGCCTAATGAGCCTGCACAGGGATTTGCCAGCGTGCTTTCCGGCATGATCAGCAGGTCGGGCACGCAGGTCAGCCAGAGACCGCTGGAAGATCAGGGACGGTTTCATCAAGGTGCCGCTGTGGCAACAGAAAAGGACACGTGACAATGAGACGGGCATGGCTCTGGCTGCAACCAGCAGCGTTTACGGCGTTTTTTTTACTGATTGTCTGTGATATTTCCTGGGCCGTCACCTTCCCCATTCCATCTCTGGAACTCAACGTGGAAACCGCCACCTCCCCTGAAGAGGTGGCCGTGGTCCTGGAGATCATCGCTTTGCTCACGGTATTG
Source organism: Desulfobacteraceae bacterium (assembly GCA_004796375.1). Taxonomy (GTDB): domain Bacteria; phylum Desulfobacterota; class Desulfobacteria; order Desulfobacterales; family Desulfobacteraceae; genus MADRE2. Next base: position 16,696 of record QZLA01000137.1, on the reverse strand, counting down.
GCGCTGGCACCGGCCATCCTGATCCTGATGACCCCCTTTACCCGTCTGGTGGTGGTGTTTCACTTCTTGAGGCAGGCCATGGGGAGACAGTCCAGCCCGCCCAACCAGGTGATTATCGGCCTGGCACTGTTCATGACCTTTTTTATTATTAAACCGGTGGCCACGGAAATCTATGATACGGCTTTGAATCCCTATCTCGATCGACAGATCGGTTATGAGGAGGCGTTTGAGAACGCACAGCTCCCCATCAAGAAATTCCTCCTGGTCAATACCCGTGAAGCAGATCTGGCTTTGTTTGTCAAAGGGGCGGATATGAAAAAGCCAAATACCCGGGATGAGGTATCCCTGATTGTTCTTATACCGGCATACGTCATTTCTGAGCTCAAGACCGCATTTATCATCGGTTTTGTTCTCTATATCCCGTTTCTGGTGATCGATATGGTGGTGGCATCTGTTCTGCTGGCCATGGGTATGATGATGCTGCCTCCGATTATGATCTCATTGCCGTTTAAGCTCATGCTGTTTGTCCTGGTGGACGGGTGGCACATTCTTTCCGGTTCACTGCTGAAGAGTTTTGGAGTGTGACATGACCCCTGAATTTGTGGTTGCTTTTGCAAAGGACGCCATTATATTGACCATCTACCTGGCCATGCCCATGCTGGGGCTCGGGCTTGCGGCCGGGTTGCTGATCTCCGTATTCCAGGCCGTTACCCAGATCCAGGAGATGACCCTGACCTTTGTGCCGAAAATCCTGGCGGTTTTTTTAGGGTTGCTGTTTGCCGCCCCCTGGATGCTCGATGAGCTGACCTCATTTACCCGGAATATTTTTATCAGTATCCCCAATTATATCCGGTAGCAGGGGGTGTAATGGAAATTCTGAATGTCATTGATCCCGTGATTTTCAGAACCTATATGCTGGTACTGATCCGTATCAGCATTGTCCTGTTCATGTTTCCCATATTCTCTTCCCGGGTGTTTCCCAATATGGTCAAGGCGGCCCTGGCCATGGTCGTATCACTCCTGCTGTATACGGTGGTGAATATCGATCTGTCCAGATTTCCTTTAACAGCAGCCAGTACCGGGCTTTTAATCGTTGCAGAGGTGATGATCGGGTTGACCCTGGGCATGTGTCTCCGTTTTTTTTTCGCATCGGTCCAGCTGGCCGGCCAGATTGTTGGATTCCAGATGGGGTTCGCCATGATCAATGTGGTGGATCCCCAGACCGGGTCTAACGTGTCGATCATGGACCAGCTCGGGTATTGGGTGTGTGTTGTCCTGTTCCTTAGCCTGAACGGTCACCATATCATGTTTATCGCCATGATCGAAAGCTTTAAACTGGTGCCCATCGGCGGGTTCATATTCCACAATGCCATTGTAACCAGCATGATCGGCCTGGGAACAGAATTGTTTTTAATCGCATTGAAAATCGGGGCACCGGTCATCGTGTCGCTGGCATTTGTCAGCGTGGGGTTTGGTCTGGTCTCCAAGTTTTCACCCCAGATGAATGTCATGATTGTCGCATTCCCGTTGAAAATTATCGCAGGGCTGATGTTGTTCGGGTTGACCCTGCAGATAATCCTGATCATCACCACAGATTATGTTCAGGGGTTTAAGAAACTGCTGTTGACCCTGCTGTATTTTGCAGGGGGCGGCTGATTTATTTGAGGAGCCATCATGGCAGAAGATCCTGAAGGCGGCGGAGAGAAGACCGAAGATCCAACGTCGCGAAAGCTGAACAAGGCCCGGGAAGAGGGCCAAGTGGCAAAGAGCATGGAGATCCCGTCCGTCTTTGTCCTGCTGGCAGGAGTGATCACCATGTATGCGGCTTCCAAGCTGATGTACAGGAATCTGGCCGGTGTGATGCGCAATGATTTCAACTTTGAAACAATTCCGTCATTTACAATAACCGACCTGGTCACCCTGCTGGCCACCCATCTTGAGATCATTGCCCTGACCTGCATGCCGGTCATGCTGGCCGTATTTGTTACGGCGCTTCTCTCTAATGTGGCCCAGGTGGGGTTTCATATCTCATGGAAAGCCGTGGAGCCCAAACTGTCCAAACTGGATCCCATTAACGGCTTTAAACAGAAATTTTCTTCAAGAGCGTTGGTTGAACTGGTCAAAGGGATCCTTAAAATTGCCATTATTGCGTTTGTGGTATATCAATCCGTAAAAAAAGAGCTGTTTGCCATATCTAATCTGTATGACAGCAGCATCGGCTATATCCTGGTTTTCCTTTTGAAAAAGTCGTTCTGGATTTTTATAAAGGTATGCCTGATCATGTTGGTCGTGGCACTTCTGGATTATGCCTACCAGAAGTGGAAATTTCTTGAGACCCAGAAGATGACCAAAAAGGAGGTCAAGGATGAAATCAAACAGACCGAAGGGGATCCCGTTGTCAAATCCAGGATCCGGCAGCTTCAGAATGAGGCGGCCCGGAAACGGATGATGGCCGAGGTGCCGGAAGCGGATGTGGTGGTGACCAACCCGACCCGCCTGGCCGTGGCACTGAAGTATGACAACACCGTGATGGAGGCCCCGTTTGTGTTGGCCAAGGGGGCGGGACCTGTTGCAGCCAATATCCGGAAGATTGCCGAGGAAAATGATGTCCCCCTGGTTGAGGACAAGTGGTTGGCCCGGAATTTGTATAGAGATGTAGATATTGGTCAGGAGGTACCGGTGGAACTCTACCAGGCAGTGGCTGAAATCCTGGCCTATGTGTACAAACTCAAGAATAAGACCATGTAGCATGATGACATTTTTTTGGCACCTGGTGTCAATTCAAGCATAGCATAAGTAAGGAGTCCTATGGCAGCAGAGCAAGCGGGGTTTATCGAATCACTGAGGAGTGAAGCTTCTGATATCGCAATGGTGGTTGCGTTTATCGGTATTCTCATGGCCATGATCCTGCCGCTGCATCCCATGGTGCTGGATTTCTTTCTTGCGCTCAATATCTCATTTGCCATCATGGTCCTGATCATGACCATGTACACCGTTGCGCCATTGGATTTTTCCATTTTCCCCTCTTTACTGCTGGTTTTAACCCTGTTCCGCCTGTCATTGAATGTGGCGTCTACCCGCCTGATTCTGCTCCACGGAAACGAAGGTCCCCAGGCGGCCGGGGCCATTATCAAATCTTTCGGCAGCTTTGTGGTCGGGGGAAATTATGTGGTGGGGCTGGTGATATTTATTATCCTTGTACTGATCAATTTCCTGGTCATCACAAAGGGTGCCGGGCGGATCGCCGAGGTGGCTGCCCGGTTCACATTGGATGCCATGCCCGGAAAGCAGATGGCCATTGACGCCGACCTCAACGCCGGCATGATCGATGAATCAGAAGCCGGGGAGCGGCGCGCCGCTATTGCCCGGGAATCTGAGTTTCACGGCGCCATGGACGGTGCCTCCAAATTTGTCAGGGGAGATGCTGTTGCCGGTATTGTGATCACCCTGATCAATATTGTCGGTGGTTTTGTGATCGGGGTTCTGCAGCAGGGGATGCCCATGGTTGAAGCCATGACCAACTATACCCTCCTGACAGTAGGAGACGGTCTGGTGTCCCAGATACCGGCCCTTCTCATCTCTGCAGCAGCAGGACTACTGGTGTCGCGGTCCGGATCAGAGAACAAGATGGGTAAGGAGTTTGCCAAACATCTGCTGTCCAGTGCAACCCCCGTGTACATCGGGGCGGTCATCATCTTCTGCATGGGGCTGATCCCGGGCCTGCCCTCCATACCGTTTATGACCCTGGGGTTGGTGCTCGGGTCTTTTGCCTGGTATTTCCTGAAAGAGGCTGAGGAAGACAAACCCACGGATCTGGTTGAAGCGGAAGCCGGCGAGGAGCCTGCAGGTGCTCCGGAAGATGTGGACCATCTCCTGTCACTGGATACCATAGAGCTGGAGGTCGGGTACGGACTGATCCCGTTGGTGGATAAACAGCAGGATGGTACGCTACTGGGTCGGATCAGGGCCATCCGGAGACAGTTTGCTTCTGAACTGGGGATCATTATCCCGCCGATCCATATCCGGGACAACCTGAATCTTTCTCCGGCCCAGTACCGGATGTTGATCAAAGGGGTGGAAGCGACCAGTTCAGAACTCATGGTCAACCATCTTCTGGCAATGGATCCCAGCGGCACGGCTTCGGAAATCGAAGGCATTGAAACCGTGGAGCCGGCGTTCGGTCTGCCGGCATTCTGGATTCCCCTGGATCGTGAAGAGGAGGCCAAGTTTGCCGGATACACGGTCGTGGACAACTCCACCGTGATTGCCACTCACCTGACTGAAATCATACGGACCAATGCCCATGAACTCCTTGGCAGGCAAGAGGTTCAGCACCTGATGGACAATCTGTCAAAAACCAGCCCCAAGGCTGTGGAGGAGCTGCTGCCCAATCTGCTGAGCCTGGGTGCGGTACAGAAGGTACTGCAGAATCTGCTCAGGGAGCGAATCTCCATCAGGGACCTGTTGACCATTGTTGAGACGTTGGCGGATTTTGCCCCCATGGGTAAAGACCCCGATCTGCTGACAGAGTATGTCAGGCAGCGGATAGCCAAAGGCATGCTCAGCCCCTATCTGGGAGCGGGCAAAGTTCTGCAGGTGATTACCCTGGACCAGAAACTGGAGACCATACTGGTCAAGAATATCAAACATACAGAGCACGGGTCCTACCTGGCCATGGACCCCGCGCTGGTGGAGGATATTGTTGGCCGCATTCGAAAAGAGGTGGAAAAACTGATTTTGTCCAACACCCAACCCGTGATCATGACATCGCCGAATCTGCGGCGGCACTTGAGAAAACTCTTGGAACCCAATCTGCCTGCCGTGTTTGTTATCTCACATGCGGAAATTGTAGATGATATTAATTTGCAAGCCAGTGGAAAGGTAGCCTACAGCAATGAATAAGCGCGTATTTAAAGCCCACAATATCCAGGAAGCGATGGCAAATATCAAACAGGAACTGGGCGCGGATGCCATGATCCTGTCCACTCGAAAGGTAAAAGCACCTGTCAGGGATCCCTATGCAAGAGATATGGTTGAAATTGAAGCTGCCCCCTCCTCTTCAAAAACAGGTGGGGGTAAGCCGCATGGGACCCAATCGTGGGAGCCGCCTTTTCCTGCAGCTGGAAAATCAAAGCCGGCCCTGCCCATAGACGGTTCCGATACGCCAGCTCCAGAAGGCAGTCTCATGAGTGTCATCCAGGAGGAACTTGCCGGAATTAAGGATGCCATTTCCATTGCCGGCCTATCCGGTTCAATGAACCACCTGGTCAATAATCACCTCGAATCCGCACGGATACTGGCCTCACTTCTAAGGGCAGGTGTATCCGAGAAAATCGCCCATGCATATATCCGCAAAGCATGCTATGACCGTGATGAAGACCTGAAGAAGCATACAGACGGTCAACCGTTGAAAAATTATGTCATGAAAGCCTGTGCCGATCGGATCAAAACACGGAACCTGTTTCATATGGATGATACCCAGAGCACACCGCATGTGGCGGCATTTGTCGGGCCCACCGGTGTGGGGAAAACCACCACCATTGCCAAGCTTGCAGCCAGGATGACATATGAACGGCAGATGAAGGTCGGTCTAATCTCTATTGACAACTACCGGATCGGCGCATTTGAGCAACTCAAGGCATATGGATCCATCATGGGGTTGGCGTGTGTGCAGGCATTTTGTGCCAGGGAGCTTTCCCGAGCGCTGGACAATATGAAAGCCATGGATGTGATCCTGGTGGATACTGCAGGGCATAGTCATTATGATGAAGAGAAGATTGCAGAGGATGCGCTGATACTGGCTCACGATTTTGGAATTTCTATCCATTTGGTCTTGAGTGTTACAGCTGAATCGATTAATATGAAAGAAGCTGCAGTGGCTTATTCCAAACTCAAGCCGGATTCGTATGTGTTTACGAAAATTGATGAAACAAAACGATGCGGCAAAATACTGGATCAGATCAGTGATTTAAATCTGCCTGTTTCATTAATCACCAACGGCCAGAGAGTACCGGAAGACCTGCTGGTTCCTGACAGGCGAACGCTTATGAAGGTGATGCTGGGTCAAGGTCAGGGGGGAGAGGCATAAATGGATCAGGCAAGCGGGCTGCGGCAAATGGTTGAATCTGGAGCAGCAAAAAGGAGAGAAACGCTTATGGCGTCTGACAACCGGAATTTCCCAAGGGTCATTGCCGTAACCAGCGGCAAAGGGGGGGTCGGAAAAACAAATCTTGTGGGGAATCTTGCGGTTGCCCTTTCCGGAAAAGGTCAGCGGGTCGTGATTATCGATGCTGATGTGGGCCTGGCCAATATTGATATCATCTTTAACCTCAGACCGGAGTATAATATCAGAGATGTTGTCAGTGCCCGGAAATCACTGTCCCAGGTCATGGTCACCACCCGTCACGGTATCAAGATCATTCCCGGGGGGTCGGGGTTTGCAGAGCTGACCCAGATGAATGAAGGGGAAAAACTCAGCCTCCTGTCCGAATTTGAAAGCCTTGCGGATATGGCAGATATCATCCTGGTCGATACGGGTGCGGGCATTTCATCCAATATACTCTATTTCAATGCCGCTGCGGATGAGTGCCTGGTAATCGCCACCAGGGAGCCCACATCCATTACCGATGCGTACGCCTTGATGAAGGTGATGTCCCAGAATCACGGTACCCGGCATTTCAAGCTGGTTGTAAATATGGTTGAGAGCGAAAAGGATGCCAAAACCGTATATGCGTCTCTGAGCGGGGCGCTGGACAAGTTTTTAAAGAATGTGGTTCTGGAATACACCGGATATATCCCTTTTGACCGCTCTTTACAAAAGGCGGTCCAGAAAAAGGCACTGGTGATGGATGTGGCACCGGGAAGCCATGCGGCTTCGTCCATTTCAGAGATTTCCGACCGCCTGTTAAGGTCCAGGGGGCCGAATTCAGACGGGAACCTGACTTTTTTTATGAACAAGGTGCTGAACACCGGGACGTGACGGCCGCAGGTGTAAACCATGATAAATTAGAACAGTGATCATGCCGATTCATGACGCAAAAACACCATGAAAATAAAGAAGCCTACTTGAAATGGCGGGAGGCGAGTATCGTGGAATACGCATACCTTGTCAAGCATATTGCCGCAAGATTTGCCATGCGTCTTCCCGCCTCGGTGTTTTTTGACGAATTGATGAGCGCCGGCTCACTGGGTCTCATCGATGCGGTGGACAAGTTTGACCCGGATAAACACGTCAGCTTGAAAACCTATGCCCAGTACCGTATCCGCGGTGCGATCCTGGATGAACTCAGGAGTATGGATACCTACTCAAGGTCCATGAGAAAAAAGATCCAGGATATTACCAAGGCCGTAAAACGGGTCGAGGATCAGACCGGGCAGCCTGCAGATGATGCACAGATCTGTGAGGAGATGGGGATTGATCTGGAGCAGTACCATGAGATGCTGTCAGATATCCATGGTGCAGCCGTGCTGAGCCTGGATGAATTCGTGAAAACACAGAAAAACGAAACCTCCGCCACCACACGGTTTCAGGCAGGACTCAAGGGGGATGACAATCCTGCCGATCATTTTGACAGAAAGGAATTGAAACAGGTCCTGGCAAATACCATCCGGCGGCTGTCTGAAAAAGAGCAAATGGTGGTTTCGCTTTACTATTACGACGACCTGACCTTGAAGGAGATCGGGGAGGTATTGTCCTTGACCGAGTCCAGGATCTGCCAGATACATACGTCGGTATTGATTAAACTCAAGAACCGTATGGGTGAGTATTTTTCCTAAGTGATAAGGGGTATACATGATGGCTGATGAACCTTTAGATGACGACCTGATTTCCCAGGATGATATTGATGCTTTGCTGGAATCCTCCAGTTTTGGCGGGGATGATCAAAGTGAAAACGTGTCTGAAGATATCGATCAGGATGATGATATGGGAGAGCTGTCGCAGGATGACATTGACAGCCTGCTCAACTCCAACTCCCTGGCGTCTGAGGACGATACCGATGATGAAAAAGCCCAAGAGGCGGATGATCTGGAGCTGATTTCACAGGACGATATTGATCAGCTGATCAGCGTCGGGTCACAAGCCGTTCCGGACAGCGGAGATGAGCCGGAGGATGACGATTTTGAGCTGATCTCCCAGGATGATATCGACAATCTGTTGAGTTCTGATCCGCCTGCTGCCGAGGAAACCGTGACCGATCAGGGCAAAGGCGCAGATGCAGACGCAGCTGATGATGAAATGGAACTGATTTCCCAGGATGATATCGATCGGCTGATGAGCGGCCCTGATGATGAGGAAGACGATACAGAGCCGTCCGCACCTGTAAAAGATGAGGGTGAAGTTGTTGATCTGTCTGTGGATGAGCCGGTGGAGCTCTCCATTGGTGAAGATATGGACCTGTCAAGCCTGATTGAAGAAGAGGAAGCAACAGAACCTCAACCTGCCCAGGATCCCGCTGTTGATTCAGTACCCGATGCTCCTGGGGATGTTCCCGGCGATGATATCATCGATGACTCAGAAGCGTTTGAGGTTCAGAATTGCCTGATCACCCAGGATGCCATGGATGCACTGATGACGCAGGTGGACGAGGAGGTGGATGAGCCGCAGGACACCGGCGATGTTGAGCTGGATCTGGATGCAGACCAGCTCAGTGAGGCATTGGATCTGGATCCGGATCCCGTTCCTGACCCTGTTTCGGAAGAGTCAACGTCTGCTGAGGAACCGGAGGATGGCGAGGAAATTTCCCAGGATGACATCGATGCGTTGCTGACAGAGAGTGATGATGATGTTGAAGTGTCCCAAGAGGATATTGACGCCCTTTTGACAGATTCCGAAGACACTGCATTGGAATCAGAGGATGACATTCTGATCTCCCAGGATGATATCGACTCCCTGTTGATGGCATCGGATCAGGAGGATGAGGATATTCTGGGCAGTCTGACAGATGAGGATGACGACGCAGATGAACCCGGGGATATCGAGGATATTGCAGATCACCTCCTTGATGACGAACTCGAAGATGATGATGAAGATGAAGTGGTTTTAGAGGGACTTGAAGAAGAGGAACCACCCAAGGCAGCCAGGAAAAAGAAGGCAAAGAAACAGAAGAAAGCCTCAAAAGAAAAAGGGGATGATTCTTCAAGAGCCTGGTATAAATCCAGGTTGGTGATTGCATGTGCCTTCGTTGGTCTCACCCTTGCCATCGCCCTGCCCACCGCCTATTTTTTCTTTTTTTCTCCATCCGGCCAGGATGCAGGCAATCAGACAGCCCAGGCCGGTTATGCCAGAGAGGTCGTGGTTGACACCATCGATATTAATGTCGATGACACCGTCGAGTTGTCTGAGGTTCAACAGACCCCTGCGTCAGTTTCTGGGAGCCTGGAACTCAAGGATTTTCTCATCCTTGCTGATGATTCAGAAGCGCTGGCCTACGTTGCCGCAGACATCTCTATTGATTATTCGGATAAAAGGGCGTATGATGAAATCAGTGCAAATATGCCGTTTTACCGGGGGCTTATATATGATTCCATCCATGACAGCCTGTCGTCTGACAAAAAGGATGACATTACGGAATCAGATATCCTGAGAGTTGTTGAAACAGCTTTGAAAAAGGTGCTTCCCGGTCATTATATCAGTACCATCCGGTTTGATTCATTCAAGGCCGGATAGTAGAGGTGAATGCCATGACCACCATACCCGGACATAATGTGGTGATCCAGCAATCAGGCGCTGTGAGTGAGGCGATTCAAGGCACCAATACGCCCAAACCGAATCCTGAGCATATCGACGCACTTCAGACGGCCAATGCCGTTCAGGAGGGGACAACCGTTCAGGAGTTTGAGGAAGCAGAGCGGCTTAAAGAGAGAAAGGAAAAAGAGCGCCAGCGCCTGGCACGGCAGCGGGAAAAGGAAAAACGAGAACAGGAGCAGGCGCTCAAGGAACTTGACCCGGATGCCACCGGTAAGATTCTGGACACGATTATATGATTGACCTGTTCTCACTGGAGTTCTGGATTGGGATCGGGTTTATTATTGACCTGGTTTTACTGGGATTGCTGCTCACTTTATCCCGCCGTATCAATCGACTGGCCCCTGGCAGATCATCCCGTCAAATTCCGGATGAACCTCCATCCTTTCAATCCGGCCTGATCAGCGAAATCAATGCCCAGAGCACACGCAAGGCTGAAGATATCATTGAGATGCTGCAGCCCCTTGTTCAGGAGTCCAAGAATACCGCCCAAAGCTTTGAGAGCCAGATCAAGGAAAAAAAAGAGATTATCAGCAAACTCAATGATGCGCTGGATAACCGGATCATTAATATCAACCTGCTGCTTTCCAGAGCAGATGCCCTTCATGGAAAAATAGACGCCCGCTTGAAATCCCAGCAGAGGGAACAGTGGCAACCCAGGCCATCGATGCCTGCCACAGATTCCACCTCTCAGAATCGTGCATTGAATGACCAGCAGAATGAAATCTTAGATCTATACCACCAGGGAACGGATGTCCAAACCATTGCCTCTACACTTAACCTGCCCAAAGGGGAGGTCCAGCTCGTTGTTGATTTAAAGGCTAAGTTGATGGCAATGGAGCAAACCAGATGATTTCAGGCATCCATGTTGCCGCAAACCGCATGGTGATTCAACCGGAATCTGATCCGGGTCATGGCTTTAAATTCAAACCGGGTGAGATGCTTGAGGCAAAAGTGTTAAAGCAGATGCCCCGGGGGAGCATCCAGCTCCTGATCCAGGGCAGGATCCTTACCGTAAAAACCGCCCTTCTTCTGGATCCGGGAACCCGGGTCTCCCTGGTACCTTCCCAGGAAGGTGACGCCACGGTATTCAAACTGGTCAGTCCACATCCAGGAACCGGTGGGGGAACCATATCAACCGGAGCAGGGGGGTTGCCAAAAGGAATCGATTTTAAGGCATTAAGCCGCCTGGACAGTCCAAAAATAAAGACACTGCTGTCACAATGGGCATTACATTCAGCCGAGCCGGATCATCAGATCTTGTCAAAATTCCTGGATGCCGGTGGATTGCTTTGGGAAAAAAAGATCGGTCATCTGGCAAGCCTGCCCGTCGGCGATTTGATCAAAGCGGCACCGTCAACCCTCTTCAGCCAGGATATCAAGGGTCTGATGCTCCAGTTGCTCAAGCAGTATGACACCCTGGATGCGTCTGCCCGAAAGATGCTCACTGAGTTTGTCCAGACCATCGAAAAATTCCAGGTACTCAATCAACAGGTGCTGGATACCGGTAAATCACTGATACCGTTTCCGATTTTCGGCCCGGATGTGTTCAGTTTCGGTCAAATCTTTATCGATGCAGGAAAGCAGAACAAACAGTCTGAAAAGGATTCTGAGCGGGTGATCAATGTTTCGCTGCTCTTGAATATGTCTAACCTCGGGCCGGTCCGGGCTGATTTTTCCATGTTTAAGAAAGCCTTGTCCGGCGGTTTTAAACTGGCGAACCAGGAGACCTGTGATTTTATCAAGCATCTGCTGCCCCGGTTGAAAGTTCGATTGATTGACAATGGTTACCTGGTGCATGAGCTTTTTTGCGAGGTGGCCCGGACCGAAGAGATCGAGTCCTCTTCCCTGGTGGAATCGCTGCTGAAACAGGAGGATGCCCGGGTTCTTAATGTGGTGGTTTGATGATGAAGAGATCCCCTTTAAAACAGGCTGTTGCACTCAAATATGACCGGGAGAAAGATGACGCCCCCCGGGTAAAGGCCAAGGGGAAAGGGCCGGTGGCGGAAAAGATCATCGAGCTTGCCAGAAAGCATGATATTCCCATCAAAGATGATCCCGACCTTATCGAGGTACTTGCCCGCCTGGACCTTGAAGAGGAGATTCCTTCTGAGATTTACGTCGCTGTGGCTGAATTGCTGGCCTTTGTCTATTCGGCCAATTCCCAAAAAAAATAAACGATTCTGATTTCTGCCGAACCAACCCGGCAAAATTTTCTTGGGCTGTCAATACCACCTGTTTCCAGCGTTGGATTTTTGGCTGTTGATATCGACATCCGGTTCTAATCCGTATGTTAAACCCTCCATTTTTTCTTGATTGTTCATTAATTACAAATAGTTAGGTTTTAAATTCAAGTGGTGGTATTTATATTGCATTTGAGCTGGTTGTGGTTTCATTTCATAAGAGAGAGGTGTTCAGATGTTGTTGGAGATGACACGCCCGGTGCAGGGTGGCTTAAGGCAGGAACGAAAACTTGAAGCCGTGGCCAATCACCTGGCCAATGCAGATACCACCGGATTTAAAAGGGATGTGGTCAGTTTTGATAAGACATTCAAAGCCATGACCAACCGTGATTTTTCACAAGGCCCCATCCAGCCGACCGGGAATCCTTTGGATGTTGCAATTGCAGGCCAGGGGTTATTCAAAATAGAAACGCCTGACGGGATCAAGTATACCCGGAACGGGAATTTCACACGCGACGGTAACGGGACGTTGGTAGATCAGAATGGAAACCCGGTGCTGGGTCAGGGGGGTGCGGTTCAGATTGAAGGGGAGTCCATCAATATCAATGAAGCCGGAGAAATTTTTGTGGATGGCGGATTTGTGGATACCCTGGATATTGTCACCTTTGAAGATCTGACCCGGGTGAAGAAGGATTCACAGAATAATCTGACCTATGACGGGGATACCCAGGATGAGGTGGTTCCCGATGAGATCAGGGTCAAACAGATGGCCCTTGAAGGAGCCAATATCGCGGTGGTGGATGAAATGGTACGGATGATCGACTACCACCGTATGTACGAGATATTTCAGAAATCGATGCAGACATTCGATGAAGTTGACGGCAAAGCCATAAACGACGTCGGCAAGTTAACCTAATCAGGGGGAAATATGATCAGATCACTCTGGACAGCAGCCACCGGAATGAGTGCGCAGCAGATGAAGACAGATGTCGTGGCCAATAACCTGGCCAATGCCAATACCACAGGGTTTAAAAAATCCCGTCCCAATTTTGAAGATTTGATGTACCAGACCTATCTGGTGGCCGGGCAGACCACACCGGGCGGCGGACAGGTTCCCACCGGGATTCAGGTGGGGATGGGGGCAAAGCCGTCAGGGGTTCAGAAGATTTTCACCCAGGGCGATTATGTTGAAACGGGCAACCAGTTGGACATCGCCATCCAGGGAGACGGATTTTTCAGGGTGCTCCACGGGGACGAAGATCTCTATACCCGGGCGGGGGATTTTACCCTGGACAGTGAGGGGTTTATCACCACGCCATCAGGAGATCGTCTTCAGCCCGAGATTGCCATACCGGTTGAAACCGCGGTGATCAATATCCAGGATAACGGCACACTGACCGCCCATGGAGCGGATGAAGAGATTCTGGCTGAAGAGCAGGTACTGATTTCAACATTTGTAAACAATGCCGGGCTGTTTGCTCTGGGGAATAACCTGTTCAGGCCCACCGAGGGGTCCGGGCCGGCAACCGAGCTGACACCGGGCGAGGAGGGTGCCGGTACGGTGGTCAACAACTATCTTGAACTGTCCAATGTCAGTATTGTTGAGGAGATGGTGGCCATGATTTCGGGGCAGAGAACCTATGAAGCCAACTCCAAGTCGATTACCACTGCCGATACCATGCTCGGGATTGCCAATGGATTGAAACGGTAATGACCGATCGTGATGAAAATAGCCGTGTTGCCGGTATGAGTCGCAACGACCTGAGAACAGGTGTGTTTGTCTGGATTTTTGCGATGTGCACACTGATGTGTCAGGTGTCCCATGCAGAAAATACCCCAGGGATGACAATCCGGATAAATACCTTTGCCACGGTGGAGGCGGATCGAACCTTACTTGAGGATATATCTGTGATCAACGCTCCTGGGTTTCTGGCAGAGGAGTTCGGGAAGATAGAGGTCACCCGGTCTCCTAAACCCGGGGGGGTCAAAACCCTGACGAAGGCCCAGATTGAATCATCACTCCGGTCGAAAAAGGACCTGCTTGAGGGGGTTGAACTCACCATTCCGGACAAGATTTACCTGAAACGGTCGGGCCAGGAGATCCAAGAAAATGAGGTGAAGCAGCTGCTGGAATCGTATCTGAAAAAGATGTTGCCTGACGGGGTCGAGTTTACTCTTGAACGTATCCGGATCAGTGGCCTTGAGACCTATCCTGGGGGCAGGCTGGGACTATATTTTTCTGGAGGTGTTCAGGACAGTGGCGGAAGGATCTCACTGAGTGCCGATGTCCTGGTTGACGGAGAAAAAACGGATCGCCTGAGCATTCACGGCTGGGTAAATGTCTTTTCTCGCAGGTTATGTGCAACAACTGATCTGATAAAAGGGCAGGTGATCCGGAGTTCTGATGTTCAACCACGCCGGGTGAATATTTCACGGTCAAAGGGTGAACTGGCAGTATCTATGAGCCAGGTTGAAGGCAAGGTGCTCAAAATGGATTTCGGCACCGGAGATCTGATCCGGATTGACCAGGTACATACACCGCCGGTAATCCGGAAAGGAGAGATGGTTCAACTGGTTGCCCAAAAATCAAACCTCATGATCACAGCCTCAGGGATTTCAAGGGAAGACGGGTATATGGGAGAGGCGATCCGGGTTGAAAATTTAAGTTCGGGCAAGCTGATCCGAGGGCGTGTCAGAGAAAGGTCAACGGTTGAAATCCTGTATTAGGGAGATGTGATGAAAACAAAGCCAGCCCCATTTTATTATGGTTTCATTCTATTGGTTATCATGTGTGTTGCCGCAGGGTGCCAATCAGACGGTCTGGAAAAAGCTGCCGGCCCGGTAATCCCTGAAGGGACATCAACCCAGCCGGCGATCTCTCCGGAGTTTCAGGTGGCCAGACCTTCTGAGGGGTCATTATGGACCGCCACGAAAGGCTCTTTTTTTGAAGATACCAAAGCCACCCATGTCGGGGATACCATCATTGTGGATATTGTGGAGAATACATCCTCACAGATGGATGTGAATACCGAGGCAGAGCGGAAAACCGGCATCGATATCGGAGTGCCTACAATTAACATACTCGGGCATGAAACCAATCTGGGCGGTGCCGGGGGGACCAAACTCATTGGAACGGATTTTAAATCCACGTTTGAGGGAGAAGCAAAAAGTGATCGGAGCGGTCAGGTGACGGCCTCCATTGCTGCAAGGATCACAGAGGTTCTTCCCAACGGAAATTTCAGCGTGTTCGGCCGGCGGGCCATGAAGTTGAACAATGAGGTGCAGTATATTCTGGTTTCAGGGGTGGTCCGCCCTGAAGATATTTCATCAGATAACCGGGTACAGTCGACCTATCTTGCTGATGCCCGGATTGAATATTATGGAAAAGGGGCACTGTCCGACAAACAGAAACCCGGGTGGGGAACCCGGATTATCGATAATGTCTGGCCGTTCTGATCTAAAGGAAACCGACATGAACATGCGTTGGATAACAATTGGCACAATTGTACTGATGGGCCTGGCATGGGCCGGCAGTGCCCAGGCGGCCCGGATCAAAGATCTGGCAAAAATCAAAGGGATCCGATCCAATCAATTGACCGGGTATGGTCTTGTGGTTGGTTTGGACGGTACCGGGGATAAATCCGGTGTCAGTTTTACCAAACAAGCGTTGGCCAATATGATGGAAAAGATGAATATCCATGTCAACAAGAACCAGCTGGCGGTAAAAAATGTGGCTGCCGTGATTGTGACAGCGGATATCCCGCCGTTTGCACGGATCGGCGATCAGATTGATGCGACGGTGTCATCCCTTGGGGATGCCAAAAGCCTGAAAGGCGGCATGCTGCTGGTCACACCCTTGAAAGGGATTGACGGAAATGTCTATGCCCTGGCACAAGGGGCTTTGAGTGTCGGGGGAGCCGGTGGTACCGGCCAGGATAATCACCTTCTCGTGGCCAGGATCATCAACGGTGCATCGGTTGAGCAGGAGATTCCATTCCGCTTGAACGGGAAGGAAAAGCTCACCCTGTCACTGAATCGACCCGATTTTACCACAGCCAGGAGAATGGCGGATACCATCAATACATCCATTGGCGAAGGCGTTGCTCAAACCATAGACTCTTCTGCCCTGATCCTGAATGTCCCGGACAGCATGGTTGAAAAACATGTAGCCGAGTTCATTGCAGACATCGAGTCTTTGAATGTCGTTCCGGATGTACGGGCCAAGGTGGTGATCAATGAGAAAACCGGGACGGTGGTGATCGGCAATGAGGTCACGATTTCCACCGTGGCCGTGGCCCACAAGGATCTTGCGGTGACCATAAACGGGGAAGACAACAACACGCGTTCAGAAAGTGTACTTCAGCTTCCGGGGACCTCCACGATCGGTGAGCTGGTCAGCGGGCTGAATGCCGTTGGCATCACACCGCAGGACCTGATCGCCATTTTACAAAGTATCAAAGCAGCCGGTGCCCTCCAGGCTGAAATTGAAATTATCTAGGATGCACATGGACAACGATCTGATTTACCAAAAGCTGAATAACGGAACCCTTTCCAATGTGAAACGGCAAGCCCGGGATATGGGTAAAGATCAGCAGCTCAAAGAAGCCTGTCAGGGATTTGAGGCGATCTTTCTCAATACGATTTTCAAATCCATGCGGGAGACACTTCCCCAAAATACGTTTCTGGATGGGGGACACGGGCAGAAAATGTATCAGTCCATGCATGACCAATACCTTTCAGAAAAACTGGCCCAAGGGAAGAATTCCCT
>QZLA01000035.1 GCA_004796375.1 Desulfobacteraceae bacterium | reverse complement strand
GGCCAACCAGGCCAACCAGTCCACCGTCCATATCTCTCACATCGCCTCAAACACCAACTGCTGGACCGGTCTGAGCCTGCTCAATCCCACGGCTGCCCCGTTGTATATGACCATTACGTTCAGTACCGGAACCACCCGGACCGTTACACTGCTTGGTTATGAGCACCGGTCATTTTCCATCAAATCCCTTTTTTCAGGACAGGCCCAGCCAACCATCAAGTGGGCACGGATCACCAATGCCGCCGGCATGGTCGGTCTCGAGCTCTTTGGCAGTTCTTCAGAATCCGGGAACCATTACTTAAGCGGTGTCCTGCTCAAAGACGTTGCCGCGACCCGTCTTTATTATCCCCATGTATCCAGCGGCGACAAGTGGTGGACCGGGATCACGGCCTTCAATACCGCCGCATCAGGCGCGGATTTGACCATCACCCCGTTCCGGTCGGATGGCACCCCCCTTACCGCCCGGACCCTCGTGATTGAGGGGTCAAGCAAGTATGTGGGGTCTGCAAAATCTTTGGGGTTTGCGCCGGAAACCGCATGGTTCAGCATCCAGAGTACCCAGCCTTTGACCGGATTTGAACTGTTCGGCACACTGGACGGCCGGCAGCTTGGCGGGTATACCGGTGTGAATATCAGTCAGACCCGCGGTGTGTTTCCCAAATTAGATCCCGGGGGATGGACCGGGATTGCGTTTGTCAACACCAGCGATACCCGTGCCCGTGTGACCCTGACCGCACGTCCGGATACAGGGTCTTCGACCGCGGTGAGCACCCTTGATCTGGCACCCTATGAAAAGCGTGTCGGCCAGGCCGGTACATTCTTCAGCCCAAGGATCGACGGGGCCACTTGCATTTCATTTGAATCTGATCAGCCCATTGTCGGGTTTCAGCTCAATGGATCGGATGACAATATGCTGCTTGATGCACTGCCCGGGTTGTAATACTTCAGGAGAGTTTGAAACGGACCCTGAGCACCTGATCATTGAAATCGGTGGAGATGATCCTGAAGGATCCGATCTCTAAGGTAGAGGACACATGGGGGCCGATACAGGGACAGGCATCAAAATCACCGATCCGGACAATCCTGAATGAATCCAGGGTTTCCTTGGACGGAACCCGGTCCAGGGAGAACTCCTGCCGGGCCTGCTCGAAATCCAGATGCTCAATCCGGACCGGCAGGTCCTGTTGGATCGCCTGGTTAACCATGTTTTCAATTTGAGCCACTTCATCCTGGCTCAGTGCCCTGTCAAACCGGTAATCGCACTTGGATTTCTTTTTATTGATGTGGGCGGAAAAACACCGGCCGCAGTCGAAGGTCCTGACCATGACTTGGTTCAGGAGGTGCTCGGCCGTGTGCATTTGAGGATCGTATGATTTTGACATAAACCTGACCTGTAATGAGTTGTCCTCTGCAGGTTATACTCCTGGCTGCCTTTCCTGGCAAGACACAATTGAGGACCTCGGATCAAAAAACAAACGCCCCGGGATTTGATATTGATCTGTGACAGGTTTTTGTTACAATCAAGATTCTGCTGATCATTCCGGTCGTCTTGGCCGGTGATCATTCCGGTAACCTTGGCCGGTCAGAATAAAATAGCAACGAAATGGAGATCCCATGAAAACGATACAGTGGCTGATTGGTGCATTAATCCTTGCAGTGGTTTCCTGTCCCGCCCTGGCCGCGGACGAATTCAATGTCCTGTTTGCCGGGCAGCAGACCGTTGATGGTGAAAATGCCATTGCAGTGACCTTCTCTTCCCCCCTGGACAGTACCCAGAGATTCGATACCTATGTGTCCATCTTTGATAACCAGCGCACCCCGGTCGAAGGGGCATGGGTATTGTCCTCGGACCCCCAGGTGCTCTTTTTCTCCAATATCCAGGCAGATTCCCACTACCGGGTCGAGGTCTATAAGGGACTCAAGGACCACCAGGGGAACGCATTGCAGCAGGCCCGTGATTTCAGCATCAAGACCCGGGAGATTGTCCCGACCATCAGTTTTGCCTCCAAAGGGTTTATCCTGCCGTCAACGTTGAGAAAGGGCCTTCCGGTCAACACCTTGAACATCGATAAAGCCGACATCGATTTTTTCCGGGTAAAACCTGCCATGCAGTCCCGGTTCCTGGAACAGTTCGGACAGCAGGAGGCCATGTTCTATTACTGGAGCCGGGACCTTCAGAAATATGCCGATCTTGTGTACTCGGGGCGGTGGGAGCTTGACATCAACAACGGGGTCCGGACCGCTGTCAATATTCCCCTGGACCCTATCCGGGAGGTCCAGGTTCCCGGGATATACTTTGCCGTTCTCAAAGGCGCCGGACACTATGAGTACCGGTACAGCAGCACCTGGTTCACCATCAGTGATATCGGTCTCCACGTCCGTAAATACAAGCAGTCCTGCCAGATCCAGGTTCAAAGCATCCAGACCGCGCAACCCATGGACCAGGTGGTCATCAAAGGGTACACCCAAAAGGGCAAAGAGATCGCCAGCGTGAAAAGTGATGCCAACGGTTTTGCCCGCATGCGCGGGGCGCTCAAGAACCTTCGCTATCTCGTGGCCCGGCACAAGAATCATACCACCCTGTTGATGATGAACATGCCCAAACTGGATCTTTCTGAGTTCAAAGCCGCCACCGCACCGTTCAGACCCATGGAGTTTTTCACCTATGGGCCGCGGGATCTCTACCGGCCCGGTGAAACCGTGATCATGGACGGCCTGCTCAGGAACCAGGACGGCCGGATGGTTGCCGCAACCCCTGTCAAGGGCAAGGTGATCCGGCCCGATGGCCGGATGGTCCATGAGTTTACACTCAAGGGAAAACACCTGAACCATTACCATTATGAATATGCCCTGCCCCCGGATGCCCTGACCGGTGTCTGGCGGTTCACCTTTACCCTTGCCGGCGGACAGCTGGCCCCCTATGAATTCAAGGTGGCGGAGTTCCTGCCGGAGCGCATGAAACTCTCTTTTGAAGAATCGATTCCCAAGGGCCCGGTGCTGAAACCCGCAGATTCTCTTTCCATACGGATCCAGGGCGATTATCTTTACGGGGCACCGGCAGCCGGCAGCCGCGCAGATGCCAAGATACACCTGAAACCGGCCAGGGAACTGTTCCCTGAAAAATGGTCCGGGTTCGAGTTCGGTGACTCAAACGATACCTTCCAGCAATCCTTTTCAACGGATTCCATCAAGCTGGATAACCAGGGCCGGGGAACCCTTGAGGTCAAGAACCGCTGGAAAAATGCCCGCTCTCCGTTGTGGCTGACCGCCAATGCCAACCTGTATGAATCAGGCGGCCGCCCGGTAGTGCGCAACCGGTCCTGGCAGATCTGGCCGGCCGGGCAGCTCGTCGGTATCCGGAGCCCGGCTGAAAAGGGACATGTCAAACACAATTCCGTGGCCGAGTTTGAAATTATGGCCATCGATGCCGGCGGGAACCGGATCCCGGCCAGCGGGTTAAAAGCGGCGGTCATCAGGGAATACCGGGATTATTACTGGGAGTTCACCCACGATGCCTGGCAATGGCGGTATACCAGCCAGTCCTATCCCATCGACCGGTTTGACCTGGATATCCCCGGGGACGGCCCGGCCCGGGTGACGGTACCGGTAAAATGGGGCGGATACCGGCTGGAGATCAAAAACCCGGCCACGGGTCTGTTGACCAGTTATCCCATCTGGGCGGGCTGGCGACCCTCGGGAAGCCCGGATGACGCCCCCGGCGGCAACCGGCCCGACCGGGTGGATATCAGTTTTGACAAACCCGCCTACCTGGAGGGGGATATTGCCCGTGTCACCATTAAAGCGCCTGAGGGCGGCACCGGCTACCTGTTTGTCGAGTCGGACACCAACCTGTTCACCCTGCCGGTGACCATCCCCCCGGAAGGGCGTACCTTTGATGTTCCGATCGAAGCGGAGTGGTCCCGTCACGACCTCTACGTGTCCGCCCTGATCCTGCGCCCCGGAGAAAGCCGTACCGGACACCTGCCCAAGCGGTCCGTGGGCCTGGTCCACCTGCCGCTGGAACGGTCTTCCAGAAAACTGGATATCCACATCGACGCACCTGATAAAATCATACCCGGGCAGCGGTTGACCATTCCGGTGCAGGCAAACACCGCCGACGGCAGCCCTGCCCGGAACGCCTTTGTATCCCTTGCTGCGGTTGATGTGGGGATCCTGAACCTGACCGGGTTCAAGACACCGTCCGCCTTTGATTATTTCTTCGGGCCGCGGCGGTACAACACCGGGATGCACGATATCTACCAGCGGCTCATCGAGGCCGGTGAAAACCCTTGGGCCAGGCACCGTTTCGGGGGAGATGCCCCCATGCTGTCACGGGGCGGCAACCGCCCGGCCACCGACGTCCAGATTGTATCCCTGTACCAGGGTGTCATCCGGACCGATGAGCAGGGTCATGCCGAATTCACGCTGGATATCCCGGAATTTAACGGCAGTGTCCGCCTCATGGCAACCGCCCATACCGGTCATGAATTCGGTTCCGCCCAAAAGCCCATGACCATCGCCTCACCGCTGGTAACCCAGATCGCCATGCCCCGTTTCCTGGCCCTTGGGGACAGAAGCCGCCTGGTACTTGATCTTCACAACCTGAGCGGAGAATCACAGACCATCGATGTCCGCCTTGAGACCGCATCACCGGTCAGCCTTCTGGAAAAGGGGACACACACCATCACCCTTGAGGACCAGGCCAAGCAGGTCCTGATTTTCCCGGTCCTGGCCGAGCAAAAGATCGGCAGATCCGATATCCGGTGCACCGTCAGCAACATCATGCTTGAGGGCCAAGCCACATCCCTGACCCGTGAGTGGTTTCTTGAAACCCGGCCGGCGTTTCCGGGCTTCACCCGGATCTGGAACAAAAGATTGTCTGAGGGTCAATCCTTTTCCATTGGCGCGGATGTGCTGTCCGGGCTCATCTCTGACACGGTTTATATCCAGGCTGCCCTGGATTCCAAACCGCCGATCAATACGGCCGAGCATGTCAAGAAGCTGTTTGCCTATCCATATGGATGCCTGGAGCAGACCACCAGCGGGATCTATCCCCATGTGATCCTCAATGCCGACCAGTTTTCCCGCATGGGGCTCTCCACCCAGACAGATGAGGAAAAGGCAGAAAAAGTACGGCTGGGAATCCAGCGTTTGTTTGAAAAACAGAAACCTTCCGGCGGATTCGGCCTCTGGGGCGCCCAGAGCCCTGAAAGCCACTGGCTGACCGCCTATGTCACCGATTTCATGCTCAATGCCCGCCAGGCCGGATATCCCATACCTGAGGATGCGCTGGCCCGGGCCATTGACCGGTTGAAAACATACGTCCGCCGGCCCGGGAGCATCCAGTCCCGGTCCTGGTACCACCGCAACTATCACCATGCAGCGGCCCGGACCTATGCTGCCTATGTCCTGGCCAGGATCCAGGGTGTGACCCTGGGAGATATCCGGGCCCTGTATAAATCAGTTTCCGACGATATCAAAAGTCCTCTGGGATTTGTACAGGCCGGGCTGGCCCTTTATCTTGCCGGTGACCGTCAGCAGGCAGATACCGCCCTAAAGAAAGCTGCGGATCAGACCCGGGAGGACCGCTACTACTTCGGGGACTATGGGAGCCGGATCCGGGACGCGGCCTTCTCCTACTACCTGATCTCCACCTTTTATCCTCAGTCGGATCAATCCCACCCGTTCCTTGTAGAACTGATCGACGCCCTGGGCGAACGGCAGTGGCTGAGTACACAGGAGCGAAACGCCCTGGTCATGGCATCCAGCATTCACCTGGACGCCCAGGGCAAGCCCTGGCAGGCGGATCTCACATTTGGCACCGACACTCAACCGGTCTCCCGGAGCACAAGTTTCGAATTCACCAGTGCACCGGACGACGCCGCAAAAGGATTCGGTATCCTCAACACCGGAACCAGTGATCTCTTTGCCACCATTGCCCTGTCCGGGTATCCGGACCAGAAACCGGAACCCTCCTTTAACGGCGTGCATATTGAACGGCGCACCCTGGATACCCAGGGCCAGGTGCTGGATGTTTCAACCATGACCTCCGGGGACCGGGCGATTGTGGAGCTGGTGTTCTGGGCGGAAAAAAAGATGGTCAACGGACTGGTGGTGGACCTTCTGCCGGCAGGCCTGGCCCTTGAAGACCCCAACCTGGCCGGCAGTACATTGATCGATGATATCCTGGTTGACAGGCAGTCGATCCTGTCCTGGCATCAGGCCTGTGAGATCAGCCATACAGAGTACCGGGACGACCGGTTTGCAGCCGCAGTATCCATACGGGCCAGGCAGCGGTACCGGATTTTCTACCCGGTGCGGGCGGTCGCCCCGGGTGAATACCTGGTACCTCCCCCATTGATGGAGGATATGTACAAACCCTATATCCGGGGTATCGGGGACAGTATCCCACTGATCAAGGTGGTCAACCCCTGAAACGGACGGGATGAATGAACACCGGCCGATTTAAAAAGGCCGTTCTGGGAACCCTTGGCGGCTCGGCCGCCCTGGTGCTCTGCCTGGTGCTGCTGGATATGGCCTTTCCGCTGCCGAGAACAGCCCCGGAACCGGCCTGCGTGGTCACTGCAAAAGACCACACCCCGTTGCGGGCCTTTGCCGACAAAGACGGGATCTGGCGGTACCCGGTGTCGATCAACGCGGTATCTAAGACCTACATCCAGGCCCTGTTGACCTACGAGGATCGATGGTTTTATTACCATCCCGGTGTCAACCCCTTTGCCATTTTCCGGGCACTGTTCCAGAACATCCGGGCAAAAAAGACCGTTTCCGGCGGTTCCACACTCACCATGCAGGTGGCGCGCCTCCTGTTTCCCCATCCGCGGTCTGTTCCGGGCAAAATCAGGCAAATGCTGCGGGCCCTGCAGCTGGAATGGCATCTTTCCAAGGATCAGATCCTGACCCTGTACCTGAACATGGCGCCCTTTGGCTCCAATATCGAAGGGGTGCAGGCCGCCGCCTATACCTGGCTGGGTAAACCGGCTGACATGCTTTCCCATGCAGAGGCTGCGCTGCTGGCTGTTCTTCCACAGGCCCCGAGCCGCTACCGTCCGGACCGCCATCCGGACAGGGCCAAAAAGGCCAGAGACAAAGTGCTGGACCGGATGGCCGCATTCAGGGCCTGGCCGGAGGAGGATATCCGCTCCGCCAGGATTGAACCGGTGGTATCTTTCAGGAATCAGCCGCCGGTGACCGCCCCACTGCTTGCCCGGCGGCTTCACCGGCGCATGCCCGACCATCAGTTGATCCGGAGCTGTATTGACTTTGATCTGCAGCTGCACCTTGAAACCCTGATCCGGGACTATTGCAGCCGCCTGCCGGACCAGCAGTCTGCTGCAGCACTGGTGGTGGATATCCCAAGCGCCGAGGTGCTCGCCTATGCGGGTTCTGCAGATTTTGGCGATTCAGAGCGGCAGGGTCATGTGGATATGGTCCGGGCCATCCGGTCTCCGGGGTCGACCCTGAAACCGTTCCTGTACGGCTTCTGCCTGGATCAGGGACTGATCCACTCCCACTCCCTGCTGGTGGACACGCCACGGTTCAAACAGGCCTATGATCCGGGCAACTTTTCAAAGGGGTTTTTAGGTCCGGTCTCTGCGGCAAAGGCCTTGAGAATGTCACTGAATGTTCCTGCGGTCCAATTGTTAGAGGCATACGGACCCCAGACATTCAGCGACCGCTTGAAAAATGCCGGTGCACGGGTGAGCCTCCACGGGGCACCCAACCTGAGTATGATCCTGGGCGGGATGGGAAGCGATCTTGAATCCATTGTCACCCTGTTCACGGCCATCGCAGCGGACGGCATCACCACCGGCCTGAAATTCACGGTTCAGGACCTGCCCCAGCGCCGGTTTCTCATGTCACCGGGCGCAGCCTGGATATTGCGGGAGATCCTGTCCCAGCCCCTGCCGGGATTTGAGCATATCAGCAGGCTGTCCCCCCGTGTACCCGTGGCCTGGAAAACCGGGACATCCTATGGATTCAGGGATGCATGGGCGGTCGGGATCATGGGAAACTATGTTGCCGGGGTCTGGATCGGGCGCCCGGACGGTTCTCCCTGCCCCGGTCAATACGGGGCAAGAACCGCCGTTCCTTTGCTCGAACGGATCCTGTTTGCACTTCCCCTGTCCAGCTTCAAAACCCCACCCCCGGAATCGGTATCCAAAACCGGCATATGCTGGCCGCTCGGGCATGCTTCAGACCGGTTCCCTGAACACTGCCACATGACCCGCCAGGCATGGGTCCTGGATCATGTGATTCCGCCGACCCTTCCCACTGGATTGTCCATGGATTCAAGCCTTCTCAAGAGTGTATGGGTGGATCAGGCCGGCAGGCGGGCTCGCCCCTCCTGTGGTGGAAAAGAGAAAAAAACCATCGCTTTATGGCCCAAGAGCCTGGATCCCTGGCTTCCCAATTACTGGAGACGCCACCGCTTGATCCCGGAGGCGTCCCCCCAATGCCCTGACATGGCAGCCATTGAGGGAAACCGGCTGGAAATCACGGGAATCCAGGACCGGGGAGTCCTTACCCGCACACCGGGTCAGCAGTCGCCACCGGCGCTGCCGCTGACGAGTATCGGCGGGAATGGGAAACAGCACTGGTTTTTAAACCAGCAGCCCGTTGGCATCATCATGACCGGAACATCCGGCACCTGCCCCATGCCCCTGCCCGGGGCGTATCAGCTGGCTGTCCTGGATGAATCCGGCAACAGTGATTTTATTGAGTTTGAAGTGATCGAACAGGCCGGCTCAGGGCTTGAATGATTCCACGATTTCAAAAAAGCAGCGTTTCTCCCTGGGATCAAACCGTTCGCTCAGGCCGTATGGATAGCGGATGACACAACTGGCTGCAATATCCAGGCATGCCGCAAGCAGTGATTCCTTGACCAGGTCGCTTGCCTGGGTGTCTGTCGAGCTTAACCGCACACTTGGAATCAGATCCCTGAGTGTTTTTAAAAGCCCCGGATCGGGCCGCTTTTTTAAAAAGCCCTGGATAAAGGTTGTTGCGGCTTCAACGTCCAGAACCGTGTACCCTGCTATATGATTGATATGTTTAACATGGTGATCCAGGTAGGTCTGAAGAATGCTGACCTCTGCCTCCTGGGCCTTTCCATCTGCCCAGATCATCTCGATCAGCGGAATCAGGTCGATCAGGTAAACGTTTGCCCCTGTAATACCGTGTTTTTTCAGTTTTGAAAGCGACTGCTTCCGGAGTTCCTCAATCGCATGATCCATGGGATGTGTCCTTATGAAAATAAACTGATCCTAAGGGTGTTCCATACCCCTGTCATACTATTCTTCAAGGATGTGATCAATAACAATCTGTGCATCCACCACTGCAGTATAGATCAGGTTGGAGTGTTTTTTCTCCCGGATCACCCCCTCCTGGGCGATCTCCATGTAGGAGGGGCTGATGGCCCCGCCAATGGCATAGATCCCCTTTTTGTTCGTCTCAAGATGGCGGTTCAGCATGAGCAGCCGCTCGCCCTCTTTGGCGATTTTACAGATGGCACCGGTACAGGTGATCTGCTGCAGATCCAGGCCATCGAATATGGCGGACGGGCCGTGGGTGCCGATACACGCGATCACGTTTTTCATGGGAAAACTCATCCCCTGGTACATATAGAGATCATTCCCCATGCCTGCCGTGGTGGTCTGGTGGATGTACAGCCGGTCTACACCGTCCTCATCCACTTCCCCGATCTTGGGAACGGCCCGCTGCAGGATCTTGATATGGCCGCCCAGCAGGATCTCCTCGCCAAGATCCCGGGCCGTGTCTGTGTTGATCTCAAACTTTTCCTTGATATGGGCCCAGAATACCGAGGTTGAATCATCCTCTGCCTCCCGTTTGATTTTCGACAAAGAAGCCACCACGTCTGCTGCGGCATTCCCCCCGCCGATCACGAGGACATTGATGCCGATATAGTCCTGGGGATTTTCAATATTTCGGGCAACGGTTTTGGCTTCGCCGTAAATCCCCAAATCATTGGGGATGTTGCTGCCAAAGGCCAGAATCACGTGATGGCTCAGATAGGTCCCTTTATCGGTTTTTACCAGATAATCCGGGTATTCGCCTTCAAGTCCTAAAAACTCCTCATTGTGACGGATGGGCAGGTCCCGCTCCAGGGACATGTTCCGGATCTGCTCCACATAGGCCTCGACCGGCACCTTGTCATCCGACGGTTTGACCTCGAGGACCGGAAAGGGATCGGTATAGCTTTTCGGGATGGTGGGGTACACCTTCTTCCCCTTGGGGTAGGTGTCGATAATCCCCTGCATGGTATGGGCGCCTTTCTCAATGATCAGGCACTGTTTTCCCGAGTTTACGGCCAGTATGGCTGCTGAAAGGCCGCCGGGCCCTGAACCGATGATCACCACGTCATATTTCCCTGACATATGCATCCTCCCCTGTAGGGCAACAGTATTAAACCAAGCTAACATTCTGTTTTCGCACCACTTTACCACATCTGCTCCTGCCTGTCACCTTGAACACGAAAACCGACCATGATGGTTCAGTGATGAATAGGACTTGACTTGAACACCACAAACTTCTTACACTGATAAACACATCATGAATGCATCCAGAAAAAAAATGGTATTTTACCTGGTTCTTTTCGCTCTCCTGGGCGGCATGCTGACCATCCCGTTTGTGTGGGAATCGCCCTCCATGTACTATAAAACCGGGCTTGACAGATTCCTGCTCAGGGCAGGAAAAATGGCCGGGATTCTTGCTGCAGTGCTGCTGATGCTGCAGCCGCTGATGGTGATGCGGTCCGGATTGACGGACAGGCTCATGGCACTGGCTGACCGGTTCCGGTTTCACCGGAAAAATGCCCTGGTGCTTTTTGGATTTGCACTGGCTCATCCCATCCTGGTGCTGTGGGCGGATGGGTTCTCCCTGTTCAGGCTGGAATGGCGCTACTGGCCGGAAATGGCAGGCCTGCTTCTACTGTTTCTGCTCCTGCTGGTAATCATCACATCACTGGTGCAGCAGAAGGGCGTTATCAGGCGGGAGCCCTGGCTTGCCGCTCACCGGTTTCTTGCACCCATTTCCCTTCTGATCCTATTCCTGCACATTTATAACGTGAGTAAATCTTTCCAATCCGATCTGCCTTTTTACATACTGGCGGTTCTGGCCGTTCTGGTTCTGTGTACGTTCACCTATACCTGGGTCCGGCGGATCAGGCCATAGACAACAGAAGATACAGCAGCGGAAGGGTGACAAAGGAGAGAAGGATGCCGTAACCTATGGCGGCAGTTGCAATCTCGCCCCTCAGGTTACCTGTGACAGCCAGGATCCCGGCCATGACCATGGGCGGCATGGCTGCCTCAAAAATACACACCTGGAAGATATCCCCCCTGATTCCGGTCACGGCCAGGATGGCAAACGCAATGACCGGCGATACAATCATCTTTAACAAAAGAATGATACCGATGGGGAGCACATTGGAAAGCGGCTGATTGAACCGAAGCTGGGATCCCACGCTGAAAATGACCAGGGGAACCAGGGTGGCGGACAACCCCTCAAGCAGGGTGACCAGGACCGGCGGAAATTCGGCACGGATCAGCACAAACCCGCAAAGCAGTGCCAGGAACGGGGGAAAACTCATGATTTTTTTTACAATCCCTCCGGCAGATGCACTGCTTCCCGAACCGTACACCGACACCACGATGGTACCGAATACGGAAAGCGCAAAAAATGTTCCGAGCTGATCATAAATAATGGCATACCCCAGGTTGTGATCCCCGAAAAACGCAGACACGGCCGGGAACCCGAAAAAAGAGGTGTTGCCAAGCGCTACGGACAGCAGCACCGCCCCCTCAAGCCGCTTATCCCAACCCAACGCCCGGCTGATCAGCCGGACACTGATAATGGATAAAAACACCAGGACCCAGGGGACAACAGCCAACACAAGAAGCCCTGTTTCAAGCTTGAGGCCGTTGATCTTTAAAAATACAGTGGCCGGAAAAGAGAGATAGATGACAAACTGGTTGAGGACATTGGCGGTGTTCTCATCAAATGCCGGTATTTTCCGGGAGAGTTTCCCCAGTGCCAGCAGGACCAGTATGAATATTAAATTTTCCACACCTCTGGTTATACGATCCAGGTCAAGGATTCAACCCTAAATACAGCCCAGCCAGCGGTTTTTTGGTATACCATTCATCATTGAATCGCCACCCGGATTTGCCTTCATGCGAAAAGGTATTATTATGTCAGTTATACACGACTAACTTATCTTCAGGAGGTGAATAATGAAACGAATCATTGTTTTAAGCATATTATTTCTGGTTTTTTCCACAACACATGCAGCACAGGCAGATGTGTGGACGATTGACAAAGACCATACCGCTGTCACATTCAAGGTGAAGCACATCCACTCCAAGGTGTTCGGCCTGTTTTCAGAATATGACGGAGATGTGGTGTTCAATCCCGGTGATCTGGAAAACAGCCGGTTCGATTTGAGCGTCCGGGTCAAGAGTGTGAACACATTTCATCCCAAGCGGGATAACCACCTGAGAAGTAAAGACTTCTTCCATGCCGATAAATTTGACACCATGCGCTTCACATCCGAAACCATCACCCTTCAGTCCGAAAACACCTATCGGGTCAAGGGAAAGATGCGAATAAAGGATGTCACCAAGGATATCGAAACCGTGGTTCACTTTTCTCCCCCGGTTCCCAGTCCCTTTGATAAAAAGAAGCAGGTGGCCGGATTTGATACCACATTTTCCATTAACCGGCTGGATTATAACGTGGGAAACGGTAAATTTTATAACATGGGTGTGGTCGGAAAAACCGTTGATATCCACATCAGCCTGGAAGGGATCGGGTCAAAATAGGTGATCTGCCGGTACAGGCTGCCGGTTCCTTAAAAAGTTGCTTTTAATCTGCTTTGATTTGATATAACAATCAAAGCAGACCCATAACCCAAGGACATGATATGGACAGCCTGATCGATCACTACAACGAACTGTGGCAGGATGATTTCATCCCGCCCTATATCACCTCTCTTTTTCCTTTGCTTGAAAGCCTCAAACCCTCGCCGGAAACCCGGGTGTTTGACGTGGCATGCGGTAACGGCGTCATCGGAAAATACCTGATTGAAAATTACCAGTGCCGCCTGTGGGGAACGGATATCTCTGATGTGGCCCTTGAGCAGTGCCGCAAAATCGGATATACCACAGAACTGATCAACCTGGATCAGGACAGCCTGCCCTTTGAGGACCAGCAGTTTGATCTGGTCATTCTCAGTGCCATGCTCGAGCATGTACTCGAACCTGAAAAAATCATTGAGATGGCCTATGAAAAACTGACCCCGGGCGGGCATGTCATCATCCTGACCCCCAATGTGGTCTGGATGGTCAACCGGTTGCTGTTTCTGATGGGCAAATGGGATCATCGGCTGATGGGGGGCACCAAAGGCCATATCAGTTATAAAAACAAGCGGCAGCTTGAAAAAATGATCACAGATGCGGGATTCTCTGACCTGAACTGGGACTACTCCATCTTATGCGTGGCCGGGAATTCCGACTTCTGTACCAAAGGGGTCAGCGGTATCATTATCCAGGCACTGAACAACCTGCGGGTCAAGTTCTGGCACTCTCTCCTGGCGTTCAACTATATTGTGGTTGCCGGAAAATCGTGATGACCCGGCAGTTTTAATCCAAAAAAAAGGAAACAATGAAAGCGATAGGGATCAGCAGCAGCGGCAGGAAAGACGCATACTCAAAACGCATTGTTCAGGATATCCTGAATGAATCCGGCCTCGAGTATGACATGATACACCTGGCCCGGCTGAACATCAAAGGCTGCCTGGGCTGCCTCAAGTGCGCCGAAACCAATACCTGTGTCCAGAAAGATGATTTCCAGGATGTGATCGACCGGGTCATCCAGTCAGATGCACTGGTGTTCGGCGGCGGGAACTATTACGGAACCCTGAATGCCATTGGTCATGCATTCTGGGAACGGACCTTCGCCCTGAGGCATCGCGAAGCGTTTCTCCTGGCCGGCAAACTGGGCATCGCGGTGGGCCTGGACCGGAACCCTGAGACAAAAGAGGCCACCCGGTTTATTGAAACCATGATGAATCACAACAAGATGGCGGTGATCGCCTCATTCACCGACCCCGGCCATTTTCAGTGCTATGACTGCGGGTATGGCCATGACTGTGCCGTGGGAAACGTCTATGCCCACATGGGACTGGTCACAGCCGAATACGCACAGGAAAACCGGCCGGAAGAATATGGCGAAGCCGCCCGGAAAAAGGCAGGGGCCATCGGTAAAACACTGGGATCTATTCTCAGGGCAAGGCCGCGCTGATACGCTTTGATTTTTTTCAAATATGAGGGTTGACACTGACGACTAAACAGCATATTTTGTGACTAACAGTCACAAACAGGTTTGATAGAATTGGCCGGGCTGCCTGTTACTTGCTAAAAAATGAGATCCGGCTGAATAGATCGAGAAAGTATAATAGGAATGGGCGTCGCAGACAGAAGGGCCAGAGAATTTCAACGCAGGGAAGAGGATATCATTCATGCTGCGTTTGATCTGTTTGCCGAGTATGGTATCGAGTATGTTACCATCGATATGATCGCTGAAAAGGCTGAGGTCGGCAAAGGGACAATCTATAAGCATTTTACAAGTAAAAATGATATCTTTGCAATCCTGATCACCCGCCAGGGGAATGACCTGATCGAAAAACTGAAAGCTGTTCCTGCAGATGCCCCGGTCATGGTCCAGATCAAAAAGACCATGCGAATTTTCTGGGATCTTAATGTAAATGATGTCCGCAAGTTTGCCGTTTACAGGAAATGCGACCACCTGCTGCTGATGGACGATATGGCGCCGGAGATCCTGCTTGAGTTTGAAAAACAGAGCAACCTTAAAAATCAGTTTATCCGGGACTTGATCCAAAAGGCTGTTGATGAACAGATTTTCAAGGAGGACTCGGTTGATAATTTTGCGGCCGCTGCAGTAGGACTTTTCTACGGTGTGTTTGATATGATCCTGTCCGGTGAGGCAGAACCGAGCGACGCACTGTACAACCTTTTGGAGAGTATGATTTTCAAGGGATTCATGAGATAGGTCCCTGGTAAAGTCTGATTTGAAACAATGCTTGACCCGATGCCTTTAGGGGCATTTTTTTAGAACTTGAAATGACCGATAGTCACGATTAGACTTCCTGTCGTTGCCTTGCGGCCAGTTTATTGCCTCGACCTTGGGCCGCAACGCTATTTCGGCAGGATTTGGGGATGGACGCGGATTTTTCTTGTTCCAAATTATGACCAATAGTCTATTTGTGGATGATATTTTTTTCATGACCGTCATTTATTTTTGATAGCACGCTGGTCTGCTGTTGCTGCAGCAACAAGCAGTAAAAAATAAAACAAAAAAGGAATGAAACATGATGAAACTGGAACTATACAAGGTAATC
>QZLA01000134.1 GCA_004796375.1 Desulfobacteraceae bacterium | reverse complement strand
GTGGTCCAACCATGATCAGACTGACATTAAAACTAAAAATGAACATCGCCATTGTGGCGGCATTTATTATCATTGCGCTGATCTTTACCGTTATCGAACTGCCCTTCCAGAATCAACGGCTCCAGTCTATCCGGGAAAATGTGATCCTGACATTGCACACACTTGTTGAAAGAGACGTTGAACCACTTGCCAACGAGATCTTTGATCAATCCGTGAGATCCATCACGATCCGGCTTGAAAAAATGATGCGGATTAAAGGCGTCCATGCCATCCATATCTTTGATTCTACCGGCAAGCTGCTGGCCTCAAAAGGCCCTGACCGAAATGTCGAAAACCCGCTAAACCGGTTCACCCCTCCGCCTGCAGAGCCAACCGTTATCCGGACAGTGAGGATTCACGGTCAACCTACAATTGATTACACCAGGGAAATCAGCATCATCGGTGAACGGATCGGTTTCATACAGATCCATTACTCACTGGAACAGATTGAACGGGAACAGAAACGGGCCTTTATTCTGTTCACCGGCCTGTTAACCACTGTATTCATTGTCATGACCATCCTGCTGAACCAGATTTTATCCCGGACAATCATTCAACCCATCACCGATCTTCGGGATGCCATGGAACGGATCCGTCGGAAAAAGGGAAGCAGCGAACAGGTCAGAATTAATAAAAACGATGAAATCGGGGATCTGTCCAGCACCTTTAACCATATGGCTTCAGAACTTACGCGTTCATACCTTGAGTTAGAAAAACAGAACCAGGCACTTCTGATCAGCGAAAAGGAAATTAATCAGGTCCGAAAGTATCTTAAAAATATTATCGATTCCATGCCCTCTATCCTGGCCGGCGTGGATAATCAAGGTCGGATCACCCAGTGGAACGCTGAAGCACAAACCGCCACAGGCATTACAGCAAATGAAGCCCTTGGCCTACTCTATCCGGACGCCCTGCCATGGGCGGACAAAATGCCCTTGAGTCAGATCAAGGACGCCATCGTACAAAAGAAAGTCATCAAAAAATCAAAAGTTGAAGTGACGATCCGCAATGAACGGCATTATATCGACATCACGGTGTTTCCCCTGACCCAGGCAGGCCGGAATGAGGCGGTTATCCGAATGGACGACGCCACTGAGCGGTTTAAAATGGAAGAGATGATGATTCAGTCCGAGAAGATGCTGTCCGTCGGCGGTCTTGCCGCGGGCATGGCCCATGAAATCAACAACCCCCTGGCCGGTATGATTCAGAATGCGGATGTGATTTCCAATCGTCTGATGGAAGATCTTCCGGCAACACTCAGTGCGGCAAAGGAGAGCGGTACACACATCGATGCCATCCGTGAATTCATGGAAAAGCGTGAGATTCCCAGGCTCCTTGAAAATATTCGGGGTGCAGGAATGATTGCTGCGGATATTGTGAAAAACATGCTCTCATTTGCCCGGAAAAATGAACGTGGAAAAACCATGTGTCATATTGGAAGGCTTCTGGATGAAACCATTGCACTGGCCAAAAGCGAATACAATCTGAAAAAGAGATATGATTTCAAACTGATAAAAATCACAAAGCAATATGAAGATCGCCTCCCGGAAGTACCGTGTGAGCCGGGGCAAATCCAGCAGGTCTTTTTAAATATCCTGACCAACGGGGCCCAGGCCATGTTTCAACATAAGCAGGCCATGCCCCTCGGGTATGAACCCCGTATCCATGTAAAGGCCTTTGTGGTCCAAGGCATTGACGCCCAGGCCGGTAATGACGAGAAAATGATGCAGATTGAGATCAGTGATAATGGCCCTGGCATGGACGAGCATACCCGCAAAAGGGTTTTTGAGCCCTTTTTCACAACCAAAGATCAGGGCGAGGGAACGGGGTTGGGGTTATCGGTATCCTATTTTATCATCAGGGAAAATCACGGCGGAGAAATGGACGTGGACAGCTATCCCGGTACCGGAACCACCTTTAGGATCACCCTGCCGCTTGAGGTTAAAAATGACCGGTAAGTGACTGGATGGTTTCCATCAGTTCTTTCATGGTATAGGGTTTGGGCAGTACGGAATCAAATGCGGAATTTTCAAGAAGCCATGGCGTTCCCGATGTACCGATAATGGGGGTGGAATCTTTCAGTACATGCTTCAGGTAGTATAATACCTGCTCTCCGGACACGCCGGGCATGATCATATCGGTCAGGATGGCACTGTATTCGTTTGAATTGAGTTTCTCAATTCCCTTCTGACCGCACGCAACGGCATCCACACGGTAACCGTGCCGGGTCAATGTCCGGGTCAACAGGTTCAGAATCGGTAATTCATCTTCAATAATAAGAATGGATCTGGCGGGTTGTTCTGAACTATCCATGATCTCTTCCTGATCCGTATCAGTAATCGTGTGACATGGGCTTCGAAATAACCTGAACCTATTGGACAGAGATAATTATTTCAGATTTCAATTTGCGTCAAGCCTGATTAGGGAGACTCTATCACAGAATCAACCCGACAGGCCTTTTTTTACAACCATTTGATTTTAATAGAGATAAAACGTGAAACAACCCCGAATCCACTACCCGGAAGGATTTGACACACTATCAATACCCGCCGCACTCAGGTGCATCAGGAATGCCGTTAGGGAATGAAACCCGACGATATTGATAATACCGGCGATTTTCTTCGATTTTCTCAACTTATTGATATTTTCAACCGGCCTGTTGATCTTGGATCGATTGGGGTTTCACGTCAGAAGGCCGGCGATGATCCCGGCAGATCTCGCCTGCCGGGATCATGATTTAAAACAGATTAATACCGGTAATGATCGGGTTTATAAGGACCTTCAACATTCACACCGATATAGTCTGCCTGCTCCCGGGACAGTTGGGTCAGATTAACGGACAGATTTTTCAGATGCAGCCTGGCCACCTCTTCATCAAGCTCCTTGGGCAGCGTATAGACCTTGTTTTCCATTCCCCCTTCTGCCAGCCTGATCTGGGCGATGGTCTGGTTTGAAAAACTGCAGCTCATCACAAAGCTGGGATGCCCGGTGGCGCAGCCCAGGTTGACCAAACGCCCTTCTGCCAGAACAATCACAGACCGCCCTGATTCCAGTGTCCATTTGTCGACCTGGGGTTTGATATTCAGCTTGGTGACCTTGGGATGGGTTTCCAGATAATTCATGTCAATCTCATTGTCAAAATGACCGATATTACAAATAATGGATTCATCCTTCATCTGCTCGATATGCTCTCCCCGGATCACTTTGTAATTTCCGGTCGCCGTTACAAAAATATCACCGCGTTTGGCCGCCTCTTCCATGGTTACGACTTCATATCCTTCCATGGCTGCCTGGAGAGCGCAGATGGGATCGATCTCGGTCACCAGTACGATGGCTCCGTATCCTTTCATTGATGCGGCACATCCCTTGCCCACATCTCCGTAACCGGCAACCACCACGGTTTTGCCCGCGATCATGACATCCGTGGCCCGTTTGATGCCGTCTGCAAGTGACTCACGGCAGCCATACAGGTTGTCAAACTTGGATTTGGTGACCGAATCATTGACATTGATGGCCGGAAACAGCAGCTCGTTTTTCTCAGCCAGCTGATAGAGCCGGTGAACACCGGTGGTGGTTTCTTCAGACACCCCTTGGATCTTTTCAGCAATCCGGGTCCAGCGTGTGGGATCATTAATGTAGCTTGCTTTGAGGCGATCCATCAGGCATTTCTCATCAGGGCTGCCCGTGGCGTTGTCCAGCAAAGAAGGGTCCTTTTCAACCTTGACGCCCTGGTGAACAAACAGGGTGGCATCTCCGCCGTCATCAACGATAAGGTCCGGTCCTGAACCGTCCGGCCATAACAGGGCCTGCTCCGTACACCACCAGAACTCCTCCAGGGTCTCCCCTTTCCAGGCAAACACAGACGCAGTTCCCTTTTCGGCAATGGCTGCAGCAGCATGATCCTGGGTTGAAAAGATATTACAGGTTGCCCAGCGGATATCCGCACCCAGTTCATACAGGGTATCGATCAGCATGGCGGTCTGAATCGTCATATGAAGGCTGCCCATGATTTTCAGGCCCTTAAGGGGTTTGGAGGGGCCGTATTTCTCACGGATCGCCATGAGGCCGGGCATCTCCTTTTCTGATAGCTGCATATCCTTGTGACCGTCTTCTGCAAGACTCATGTCCTTGACTTTATTTTTTAAACTCAGATCCAGCTCGATGTATGATGGATCAATGGTGTTCTGAAGCATGCTTGCCTCCTGTGTTGTTTGAATCGTTAGGGTTGTGATGACTCTCTTCAACATATCAAAATATATTGATATGCAATTGTTCTGAAATTACACCGGCTACACGGTTTTGTCAAATAAAAAAACCGCTTTATCGTTCCGTTGGTTACAATAAAGCGGTTTATAGGGTGTTATGAACGCGCCGGGTCTGAATCTGTTCAGTTAGATACCGGCCAGTTCCCTGATTTCGTCTGTTTTATCGGTCACTTCCCAGGTAAAATCCGGATCCTGACGCCCGAAATGGCCGTAGGCTGAAGTCTTCCGGTAAATGGGCCGTTTGAGATCAAGGGTGGTGATAATACCGAACGGTGTCAGGTCAAACACCTGGTTGATGATTTTTACCGCTTCTGTCTCCGAGATTTTTCCGGTGCCCATGAAGTCTACGAGCAGCGATACCGGCTTGGCCACGCCAATGGCGTAAGCGACCTGTACCTCACACTTTTTGGCAACCCCTGCGGCCACCAGGTTTTTTGCCACATATCTGCCCATGTAGGATGCGCTCCGGTCAACCTTTGAGGGATCTTTTCCTGAAAAACA
The DNA here is from genome assembly GCA_004796375.1 of Desulfobacteraceae bacterium. Classification (GTDB taxonomy): domain Bacteria; phylum Desulfobacterota; class Desulfobacteria; order Desulfobacterales; family Desulfobacteraceae; genus MADRE2. The sequence goes on along the minus strand of QZLA01000134.1, from coordinate 23,505 downwards.
CCCGCCGCCGTGGCTGCCCTGACCGCCATAGGTGTCCACGATGATTTTCCGGCCCGTAAGACCGCAGTCACCCATGGGGCCACCGATGACAAACCGGCCCGTCGGGTTGATGAACAGTTTGGTGTCTCCGTCCATCATCTCTTCCGGGATCACTTTTTTGATCACTTCTTTGGTGATGGCGGCCTTGAGATCATCATAGGAGATATCCGGAGAATGCTGTGTGGAGATAACAACGGTATCAACCCGCTTAGGGGTTCCGCCGTTTTCATATTCAATGGTGACCTGGGATTTGCCATCCGGCCTTAAGAAATCCAGGGCACCGTTTTTCCTGACCTGGGTCAGCCGTTTGGTCAGCTTGTGGGCATATATGATGGGCATGGGCATCAGTTCCGGGGTTTCGTCTGTTGCAAAACCGAACATCAGTCCCTGGTCACCGGCACCCTGTTCCTTGTATAGGCCATCTCCCTCATTGACGCCCTGTGCGATATCTGCCGACTGCTGATCGATACTGGTGATGACCGAACAGGTCTGCCAGTCAAACCCCATGGATGAGGAGTTGTAACCGATATCCTTAATGGTCTGCCGGACCACCTCGGGGATGTCCACGTAGCAGCTGGTGGTAATCTCTCCGGCCACCATGGCCAGCCCTGTGGTCACCAGGGTTTCACAAGCCACACGGCATGCCTTGTCTTCAGTCATGATCGCATCAAGGATGCTGTCGGAAATCGCGTCCGCCACCTTATCGGGATGACCTTCGGTAACGGATTCAGACGTAAACAGGAAGGATTGGCTATCTGTCATTTTGGAACTCCTTATAAGTAAGTATTCACCTGTTGAGGATCTTGATCATCTGCATCATCATAATCGACAGATCGTTTCAGGTGTTCAGTGCTTTATACAATCAAATCAACATATCTTTATATCTTATTTGCATTTTTTGTCAATACGCATTATAACTTTAATCCATTTGTAATAATAGTACTGCGCCTACTTTTTATTAATAAATTATGCAGTGAAACGCTATCAGGAGAATTCTAAATGCAGGAAAACCAACCCTCACGAATTACCGGAATTGGAAATGTTCTCGTGGATGTCCTCATCAATGAGAGCGACCGGTTCCTGTCAGATCTCGGTAAAGAAAAGGGCGGCATGACCCTTGTGGATAACCAGGATATAGAGACCATTTTGACCCGGACGGATCAACGCCCCCAAGTCGTGCCCGGCGGTGCCTGCTGCAACACCATACTGGGGGTCGGCATGCTGGGAGGAGACGCCCGCTTTATTGGAAACCGTGGTAACGATGATTTCGGTAATCTGTTTGAAAACAGCTTGAAATCCTGCGGGGTCGACCCCCGGATTTCCATGTCCGGTTCGCCCACTGGCAAGGCCTTGTCCGTGATTACCCCGGATGCCCAGCGGTCCATGTTCACCTTTCTTGGGGCCTCGGTTGAACTGGCACCCGGAATGGTCACCCCTGACCTGTTTGAAAACACGGCCATCGCCATGATCGAGGGGTACCTCCTGTTCAACCCCGAGCTGATGACAGCGGCCGTAAATGCGGCCAAATCAGCCGGGGCATCCATTGCGGTTGATCTGGCCAGTTTTGAAGTGGTCAATGCCTCCAAAGATATCCTTGACCGGATCGTCAAAGATGACGTAGATATCCTCATCGCCAATGAAGATGAAGCCCTGGCGTTTACCGGTCATGAGGATGAGCAGTTGGCGCTTGAGGCGTTGTCCGAACATGTGACGTACGGGGTACTGAAGGTGGGCAAACGGGGGAGTTTTATCTGCCATGGCGGTCACATCACGCAGATCAACCCGGTATCCGGAAAGGATGCAGTGGATACCACCGGTGCCGGGGATTTGTGGGCGGCAGGGTTCCTCTACGGGATTGCTCACGGGCTTTCGGTTGAACATTCAGGTGCGCTGGGATCCGCATGTGGATATGAGGTGTGCCAGGTGATTGGTGCCCAGATCCCTGAAGCAGGGTGGCATAGGATTAAAGACCTGTTATAGTGAAAGCGCATGCGGCCGGGTCACACCATCTCCCTGGCATCGGCCGCATGCGGTCGCGTTTAAGAAAACGCGATATCAAATACCTCTTTGTATTTTTTCACGAAATGAAATTCAATATCCTCCTTGATGTGGTCGGCCAGTTCGATAAACTCCGGCTTCACCCCATGGGGGAGAATAATTTTTTTAATCCCGGTGCGCCTTGCAGCGATGATCTTTTCCTGGATACCGCCCACCGGAAGCACCTCTCCGGTCAGGGTCAGTTCACCGGTCATGGCAAGATCCGCTTCGATCTTTTTACCCAGGGCCAGAGACAGCAATGCCGTTGCAATGGTGATCCCGGCAGAAGGGCCGTCCTTTGGGGTCGCACCTTCCGGCACATGGATATGCAGGAATGCAGAATCAAAATATTCGGGATCGCCTTTAAAGGATTTCAAATTGGCGCGGATATAGCTGGCTGCAATTTCAGCGGATTCTTTCATCACCTCGCCCAATTTACCCGTCAACTTGATGCCGGGGGATTTTGAGTGGACCCGGGTAACCTCAACAGGCAGGGTCGCCCCGCCCAATGCGGTCCAGGCAAGACCGGTGACCACGCCGACGCCTGACAGGCGCTTTTCCTTCTTAAAAATTGCAGGCCCAAGATAATCCTCAAGGTTCTTCAGGTTGATATTGATCTTTTCAAGCTCATCCTTCAGGATCTTGACAATACCCTTGCGGATAATTTTACCCAAAAGTTTTTCAAGACTTCTGACGCCGGCTTCACGGGCGTACCCCTCTATGATCTGGCGAAGCGTTGGATCGGTAATGGTGATGGTACTGGATTTGAGTTTATTGCGCTTGAGCAGCTTCGGCCACAGGTGCTTCTTGGCAATCTCCATTTTCTCACGGGTAATATATCCGGACAGGCGGATGGTATCCATGCGGTCCAGCAATGGTCCGGGGATGGTATCCAGCTGGTTGGCCGTGCAGATGAATAACACCTTGGACAGATCGATTCTCACATCAAGATAGTGATCCAGAAACTCGCTGTTCTGTTCGGGATCCAGGACTTCCAGCAGTGCCGAGGCGGGATCTCCCTGGTAGGACATCCCGATCTTGTCGACCTCATCCAGCATGATGACCGGGTTGGCCACGGCAGTATCCTTAAGGGCCTGAACCATCTTACCGGGCAGCGCACCGACATATGTTCTGCGGTGGCCTTTGATTTCCGCCTCATCCCGTATACCGCCCAAACTGAACCGGTAAAATTTCCTTCCCAGGGCTTCGGCAATGGATTTTCCTATGGATGTTTTACCCACTCCGGGCGGGCCCACAAACAGAATGATGGAGCCTGAAATGTCTTTTTTATAAATCCCGGCGGCAAAAAACTCAATGATCCGTTCTTTAACATCCTTCAATCCGGAATGATCTCGATCAAGGATCTCTTCGGCGCGCCGGATATCGATATTATCCTCTGAGGTCATGCCCCAGGGAAAGGAGGTGACCCAATCCAGGTAATTTCTAGTAACCCCGTATTCAGATGATCCGGTTTCCAGGACAGAGAGTTTTTCGATCTCCTCCTCGAACCGTTTGACCACATGTTCCGGGGGATCCAGTTTGGCAAATTTTTCCTTGAACTTGTCCACGTCGCTGGTCTTGTCATCCTTGGCCATTCCCAGCTCTTTCTGTATCGCCCTGAGCTGCTCCTTTAAAAAGAATTTACGTTTGTTGTCATCAACCTTTTCATTGATATCCTTCTGGATCTGGGTCTGAAGCTTGGCGATTTCAATCTCCTTGGCCAGGAGCATGAGGACCTTTTTCATTCGGTCGATGATGGGGATGGTTTCCAGTATATCCTGGATCTCATCACCCGTGGCCGTGGTGATCCCGGCGGCAAAGTCGGTCAGCGGAGACGGATCATCCGGTGAAAACCGCCCGAGATACTGTTTGAGTTCCTCACTGTACAAGGGATTCATACTCAACAGCTGTTTTATGGAGTTGATGATGGATATGGCATATGCCTTGAGCTGGTCCTTGTCTTCAGGCGGTTGTGTAAAATACTCCACCTGGACAACATAGGGGGCCTTGTCTGACAGAAACCGGGTAATCCTGAACCGCTCGATGCCGTGGGCAATAAACTGTATCCGCCCCTCAATCTCGGCCACATTCAGCATCTTGACCACACAGCCCACGGCAGGGAACTGCTCCGGTTTGATTTCATCGGATTCAATATCCTTGATGTAAGCCAGCCCCAGAAAATTATTGGATGCTTCACTGGCTTTACGCAGGGTCTGATCCCACTTGTCCTTGTTGACAATCAGCGGCTGGACCTGGGCCGGCAGGTGAGGTCTTCCGGTAATGGGCACCAGAAACAGCACATTGGGCTTCATCGTGCTTCGTACGAGTTGCTTATCATCTGGTGCATCATCTTCTGTAACGATTTCCGGTTCAATGGGTTGGCCATTATCAGTCATATGTCACCTATTGTTTTTGATTAGCAGATGATTCTAATATAACACGCTTTTAATTCCAGACAAGTTGTCCGGGAGTTTAATTCTACGGCAGGCTTGAAAAAAACCGGTTCCACCGGGGAAGATACCTGTCATGGATATCAAGGGATGCCACCACCCCGATCGCTTGTCCGACAATCCGCTTTCGATCCACCAGTCCGAAAAACCTGGAGTCCGCACTGTTATCCCGGTTATCACCCAACATAAAGTACTTGCCCTCCGGTATGACAACAGGGCCGAAAGATCGCCTTGCCGCCACAAATGGAGAAATCATCACGGGATGATCACAGTGTTTGAGGTGCTCGGTATAGCACAGCGAACTTTTTGGGATATCTGTTTTCTTTACGGCTAGGGTTTCAGGTTGCGCTAAAGAATAGGTCAATGGTTTGGCGTTGATGGTGATCACATTTTGCTGCATCTCAATAACATCTCCGGGTACACCCACGACCCGTTTGACCAGACGTTTTCCATCAGCCGGAGAGAAAAAGACCGCGATATCTCCATGCCCGGGATCCGCCCATTTTGCGATATGAAACGTCGTATAGGGCAGCTTGAGATCCCACGCCAGTTTATTGATGAAAATGCGGTCCCCCTCAACGATCGTCGGTTTCATGGATCCCGTGGGAACGATATTCCAATCGGCAACGGCCGACTTGAATGAGGTGGCAATGACAATGGCTGCCAGAAGTGATATTCCCCACCCTTTCCATATGGCCACAGCCAGGTTTCTGATACTTCTTTTCCGGTTGGTCTGCATGTATCGTCCTTTCAGATAGAGTGATCCAAATAATATCACATGTTAAGCATGCTAAAGTTTTTATGCAAGATTTAATCAAGGTGTGATAAGGTGTGCCGATGGATAAAAAGATGCCTAAAAAGCTTGCTCTCCTTGCTATACCCGGTTTTCTGCTGTTCATTATCTTTTGGTCACTTGACTGGGACCGCCTGGTCATGGTCATCAAAACGACACGCCCGGTCTTCATGGGAGTTGGAGTCATCATCTACCCCAGTATCATTGTCAGCGGGGCACTGAGGTGGTACGCCCTGCTTAGCCGGTGGTTCCCCGGCCAGGCCACTGTGGGATTTGCCATGAGACACTACTGGATCGGCCTGGCCATCGGCAGGTTTTTCCCTGCAGGACTTACCTGGGACCTGTATCGCGTGGTAATGGCCGGACGGAAATTTGGCGGTTATACGCGGCACACCATCATCGTGTTAATTGAAAAATTGGCGGCACTTCTGGCAGCCTCTTTTCTGGTAGGGACACTCTGGTTTATGGTGCGCCCCTGGATCATCGATGACACCCCCATCACAAACCTCCTGTCTCCCGTACGCGATGGGTTCCGGGGCATCCTGCAGATGCCGTCCTGGGTGCTGATCCTGATCCTTGCACTGGCCACAGGGCTGATGGCGGCAGTATCTGCCAAATGGCTTGCAGGCAAAAAAATTGATTTTCTTGCCGACCTGATCGCTCCGGTGCTGAAAGATAGGTTATATGTGCCACTGACCGCCTGTTCTCTGGGCGTTTATCTTGCCATGGCAGTGGCAAACATCTTTTTTTTCCTTAGCCTCAACACCCATGTTCCATTGACCGTACACCTGTTTTTAATGCCGGTTTTTGCCGTATTGTCCATGCTGCCGGTGTCATTTGGCGGGCTCGGGGTCAGGGAGGGATCATTTATCCTGGGATACGGCCTGTTTGGAATCGCCATGGAAACTGCGCTAGTGGCCGCGTTCATGAACCTGGTCGCCAGCCTGATCAACTGTTTGATCGGCGGGATGGTTATGGCGGCATCCCCAGGAGGACCCGATGGAAAATAGACAAGGCGGTTCTGCCATGGCCCGGTTCCACCTACAAACCCAAAGGGAGTGACATTCCCGGCCTGTTACCGAGCACATCCCTGGCCAGGGCAGCCCTTGGATGATTTGGATACTTGGAAAGCAATTGCTTCATATAGGTTTGGGCTTTGGCCCGATACCCTGATGAACGGGCCTGGGCCGCATATGCAATGGCACCAGCCGCATACAGGAAATTCGGATGATCGGGCAGTACCCTCAAGTTGTCTTCGACCATACCCAGGGCCTGATCATACTTTTTCTCAACATAGAACTGCCTGCATCGCATGATCCTCAGATTCAACAGCGCCTGGGTGACCGGTACCACCGTTCTGTCATCTGATTGGGACAACAGGAGATACGCCATATCATACTCATGGTTATTATACGCATTCAGACCTTCGATCTTTAATTTCGCCTGCCTGGCGATGCCCGCATACCCGCGGATATGTTTAAACCGGGTTTTCATACGATTAAATATATAGACCGCAGCACTTTGGCCTTTAAAATTCAGAGCGGCAGTCAATACCCGGTTGGCCTGCACAAGATTGTTTATCCGGTCGAAACGACTCAACGGATAGTCATGGAGTTCGCGTTCCTGCTGCAATTGGATTTTCTGGTAGATCACCCCGGTTGCCCCGTAAAAAACGGGTATCCACTCTTTGGAATTAAAGAACTCCAGAAACACCTTGCGCTGGTCGTAATCGATCAGGGCCACGTCAAAAGGGTATTTATCCAAAAATGCGTCCAGTCGGATTTTCCCGTTCTGGAATGCATGGTAATCTGAAAATACCTGGTCATATGGAAAGCGCCGGGCATCGATGAATACCTTGTAATCGGGGAATAGATCATAAATAAGATACGCCCCGGATTTATATGAATTAAACAGCCGATTGCCAGATGACTGCTCCTTTAAGAACCGGGACTCATCCACCGGCGCCCAGTTGTTCAGGCCGAATCCCAGCCAGGAATTCAGGTATGGAGTGAAAATTGATTTATATATGGCCAGAAGGCTGAGAGCCATAAAAACCAGAGAAATGCCTGCCCGTTCAAGCAAGGCCCCCCATCTTCCGGGCAGACCCAAAAAGGAAAACCCTTGTTTTTCCTTTGACATCCAGAGCATCAGGGACATGCACCAGAAGGGTCCCCAATAATAATTGGCCCGCATATACCGGGCAAAGAGTATGGCCAACGCAAGGTTTAACAGCAACAACGCCCAATCCGGCCGTTGTTGCTTCTTCCAGTGCACCGCGGCTGCAAAGACCGCCAGCACGACCATGATCCCCCAGATGGTAATGATGTGCATGTTTGGATCATGAAAGGTTTTGAAGATATGCCCATAGGCGTAGATATTTTCCACACCCGCCACATTCCCTGCGGATTCAGATGCAGGAACGAACACCTGGATAATTCGGAATACAGGATTTAGCGCATATTTGATCCCAAAGGGATTGATTAAAAGAACCGGCAGTGTGATCCCATAGGCGATCAACAGGTATCTGACCAGTACCGGCGACCGGTTCGTGCTGCTCCCGGCATACAGATTCACCACCTCCCCGGCCACCAGAATCGTCAGGATGATCATACCGAACATCCAGACACCATGGGTGTTGATCCAGATCAGAAACAGCAGGGGTAACAGCAGAAGAAGGGGATACGAGCGTTGTCCGTAGACCTGAAACTTGGCCTGGAAATACACATATGACATGATGGCCATGAATACCATGGAGAACATCTCGGGCTTTAAAAACACGCCTGAATATGACCCGATTGCCGTCACCAGGATCATCAGCAGAAACAGGAAGGGATCAGGAAACCGGGTCTGTTTATACAGGACGGCGATCAACCCCAGGACTAGAAAAAGGCCAAGGTATCTTAAGAAAAACAGCAGGGGAAACCCGCCGATCTGATGCACGGCATGTAACAGCACCTGTCCGATCCACGCACAGTACATGTGATCACCTGACGCATCGGTCCAGGAATATACGGTATGGTCCGGAATCAGTTTGCCGGATTCAACAATGGACTTGCCATAGGCCAGATGAAAAAACAGATCCCCATCTTTTATGGGTTCAGCATACCGGATCAGGATGGCGGCCAAGAGCAATACCCCCATCAGCCCTACCATCACCTTTGTTGGTTTGTTATCTGTTATCATTGCAGTGATCATGGTCTTCTTGTTGATATTATGGTTATTGATTGATTCAGGTCCCAGTGAAGAACCGGATAATGCAATCTGTCACCCGATCCACATCCGCCTCATCCATTTCATAATACAGCGGAAGTCGTAAGATCCGGCTGTACATCTCTTCGGTCACAGGAAGGGGAGCAGGCGTTCTCCCATATTTTTTACCGGCAGGTGAATCATGAAGCGGAATGTAGTGGAATACCCCCTTGATCCCATTCGCCGTAAGGTAACGAATGAGTTGTTTCTGCTCGGTTTCCCCGGCAAGAATAATATAGAATATATGTCCGTTGGTCTGACAGGTATCCGGTTGGTACGGCATCTGAAGCTCGCCTCTTGTCTCAAGTGCCTCCAGCCTTTCCCTGTAAAGCTCGAACAGGCGAACCCGTTTGGCAATAATGGCATCTGACTGCTCGAGCTGGGAATACAGAAATGCCGTGGTCAACTCCCCGGGAAGAAACGATGATCCGATATCCACCCAGGTATATTTGTCCACCTGGCCATTTGCGAAGGCAACCCGGTTGGTGCCTTTTTCCCAGAGGATTTCCGCACGCGGGATCATGCCGGTGTCATTGACGAGCAATGCACCGCCTTCACCGCTGATTACATTCTTGGTTTCATGGAAGCTTAAACATCCCAGGTCTCCGATGGTTCCCAGGTGACGCCCTTTGTATGTGGAATTGAATGACTGGGCGGCGTCTTCGATCACCTTCACCCCGTGGTGATGCGCGATGTCCAAAATGGCATCCATTTCACAGGCGACACCGGCATAATGAACCGGTACAATTGCCCGGGTTTTTGAACTCAGCGCCTGTTCGATCACGCTCTCGTCAAGGTTCAGGGTATCTGCCCGGATATCTGCAAAAACCGGTACGGCCCCTCGTAAAACAAATGCATTGGCTGTCGAGACAAAAGTAAATGAGGGAAGGATCACCTCGTCCCCCGGGCCGATATCGCACAGCAGGGCCGCCATCTCAAGGGCTGCTGTACACGAATGGGTCATCAACGCCTTAGGGGTGCCAAAATGGGACTCCATCCATTCCTGGCACTTGAGGGTAAAGGGCCCGTTTCCGGACAGATGTCCGTTTTCATTGATGGCCCGGGTAATATACTCAAGCTCTTTTCCTGCAATAAACGGCTTGTTGAACGGGATATCCTTCAAACTGTTCTCTGCTCCTGGCATTTCAAGTCAAGCTTATCTATAGTCGCCTCCATCCATGGAGTCAAGGGCAATTGTCCAGTCCCCAAAATCCCGGGGCTGGATCAACATGCCAAACAAATTTTAATTTTCCTGTTGGATTAAAATATGTTAGTAACACTAAAACTGAACATCCGGACATGAGGAGAGCAGCAGATGATGGATATTCAAACCGTTGGGGTTATCGGCGCCGGTGTGATGGGATCCAGCCTGGCCCAGACACTGGCACAAACCGGACATGACGTCATATTAATCGATCACCAGGATGAGGTTCTGAAGGCCGTTAAAGACAATTTTATCAAGAATGTCAGACTGCAGATGATGTTTTCAAGGGAACCCTCGAAAGAGGACCCGCAAGATGTGCTTGACCGGATTATGTTTTCAACCGACCCCTCTGATCTTTCAGGTGCCCGCTATGTTGTGGAAAATGTCACCGAAAAGTGGGACATCAAGGAAACCATTTTCAAGGCACTTGATGAGATCTGCAATAAAGACTGTATATTTGCATCAGACACCTCTGCGATTCCCATTCAGAAACTGGCCATGCTTACCAGCAGACCTGACAAGGTGATCGGGCTTCATTTCATGAACCCGGTCACACTTAAACCGGCTGTAGAGATGATCAAAAGTCCCCTGACCTCACAGGAAACCATTGAGGTATCTCAAACCCTGCTGCGGCAGATGAAAAAAGAGTGGATCATGGTCAACGACTCCCCGGGATTCGTGTCCAACCGCGTGCTGATGCTGACCATCAATGAAGCCATTTTCCTGGTTCAGGAAAATGTCGCTTCTCCCAAGGATATTGACCGGGTGTTCAAATCCTGCTTCAGCTACAAGATGGGCCCTCTTGAAACCGGTGACCTGATCGGACTGGATACCATCCTGCTTAGCCTTGAGGTACTGTACGATCACCTCAAAAGCCCGAAGTTCGAGCCCTGTCCCCTGCTCAAGGAGATGGTGGCAAAAGGAGATCTGGGTAGAAAAAGCGGCAAGGGATTTTTTACCTATCCGGCCTAGAGATGACCCGTTTGATGAAGAATGACCACCAAGACGCCATTGAATAAGGACCCGAAGCATTCATGAGTGATGTAAAATCAAAAATCAGACAGTTTTTAACCAAATATATCGAACACAATAATTTCAACGATGATGATCACCTTTTTGAAAAGGGCTATGTCAGTTCGCTGCTGGCCATGGAAATGGTGGTTTTTGTCGAGGCGGAATTTTCCATCCAGGTCGGGAATGAAGACCTCAATCTGGATAATTTTAAATCGGTTGACGCCATTGCCGGCCTGATCATCAAAAAGACAGACAATTAAACAGATATGACAGATTCGATTCAAGCCCGGTTTCAGTCATTTACCCAAACCCACGTAGCCCCTCTGGCATCCCGCCACGACCGGTTGCAGTGCATTGACCCTGAACTGGTGGGTCAACTGGCCGCACAGGGATATCTGGGTGCCATCATCTCGGAACCCTACAAAGGGCTCGGGCTTGATATGCCCACTTTCGGTCTTTTGAACTACGAACTGAACAAGTCATGCACAGCTGTCCGCAGCCTGGTCACGGTTCAGAACATGGTGGGCAGAATCATTGAACGCTGGGGCAATGCAGAACAAAAGGATCAGTGGCTCCCTGTGCTGGCTGCAGGGGAGAAAATTGCAGGCTTTGCCCTCACCGAACCGGAATATGGCAGTGATGCCGCAGGTATCCGGACCTGTTTCACCGATCATGGAGATACCTTTGCCATCACAGGCACTAAGAAGTGGATCTCATTCGGCCAGATGGCCGACCTGTTTCTTGTTTTCGGACAGGCAGAGGAACGCCTGGGCTGCCTGATCGTGGAAAAAGATACACCCGGACTGAGCATCACCCCCATCTCGGACATATTGGGTGCCCGGGGGACCATGCTGGCTCAACTTGAATTTGACGCCTGCAGCGTGCCCAAGGAAAACCTGGTGACCAATTTGGGATTCGGGCTCCACCCGGTGGCCTTTACCGGCCTGGACCTGGGTCGCTACAGTATTGCCTGGGGATGTGTGGGCATGGCTGCCGCCTGTCTTGAGGCCTCTGTGACCTATGCCTCAGAACGGCGGCAGTTTGGAAGCTGCCTCAAGGATCATCAGTTGATTCAGGCCCTGATCTCAGACATGACCGTGGATATCAAGGCGGCAAAACTTCTGTGTGAGCATGCCGGCAGGCTCGCAGAAACAAATGACCGGAATGCCATGCAGGAGATGTTGTGCGCCAAGTATTTCGCCGCAGGCATGGTCAACCGGGTAACAGCCAAAGCCCTGGAACTCCACGGCGCAAACGGATATGCACCGGAACAGGGCATTGAACGTTTCTTTCGGGATGCAAAAATCATGGAAACCATTGAAGGGTCAAATCAGATGATGCAGATCATGATTGCAAAATATGGAATTCAACATGGCTGAAGATATAATCAAATGTGTGGTCTGGGACCTGGATAATACACTCTGGAAGGGAACCCTTCTCGAAGATGGACACGTGACGCTGTCGCCGGCTACTGAATCGGTTATCCGGACCCTGGATGAACGGGGTATTCTTCAATCCGTGGCCAGTAAGAACAATTATGATGATGCCATGGATCAGCTCAAACAATTCGGGCTTGAGGAATACTTTCTCTATCCCCAGATTCATTGGAATTCAAAGGTGGACTCCATTGAAAATATTGCGCGATCCATCAATATCGGCATTGATACCATCGCTTTTGTGGATGACACGCCTGCAGAACTGGACGAGGTGGCATATTCACTGCCAGAAGTCCTGTGCATACCTGCAAATGAGGTCCTTGGGATTCCTGACATGCCCTGCATGATTCCCCGATTCAACACCATTGACCAGAAGCAGCGGCGGCAGATGTACCTTTCAGGTATTCAAAGAGACCGGGCTGAAGAGGCATTTAAAGGGCCCAAAGAGTCATTCCTGGCTTCTCTTGATATGGTGCTGGATATCTTTCCGGCAAAAGAAGTAGACCTTCAGCGGGCAGAGGAACTCACGGTAAGGACCAACCAGCTCAATGCAACCGGGTACACCTATTCCTATGATGAGCTCGACCGCTTCAGGAATTCTGAAGACCATATCCTCCTGATGGCTGGTCTCACAGACAAATACGGCACCTACGGCCATATCGGACTGACGCTGCTTGAATGCTCAGTTACGGTCTGGACCATCAAGCTGCTGCTGATGTCCTGCCGGGTGATGTCCAGGGGCGTCGGCTCCATACTCCTGAGCCACCTGATTAACCAGGCCATTGAAAACAATGTCTCCCTGCATGCTGAATTCATCCCCAATGACAGGAACCGGATGATGAATGTGACTTACCGGTTTGCCGGATTTGAGGAGATTGACAAAAGGGATTCGGTTGAAATCCTGAAACATCCATTGAACCAAACCATTGAATTTCCGGATTATATGCAGGTCAATATTACTTATTGAAACAGGAATAGCAGACAATGACACCCGTTGTTCTTTTTGGAAACTCCGCGTCAACAGCCATGGCATATCATCAACTGACCGCCGACCCAGCCTATTCCGTGGCAGGATTCACCCTTGACAGGGATTTCATATCTCAGAATGAATGGTTCGGCCTGCCCATGGTGCCCTTTGAGGAGGTGGAACAGTACTTTCCTCCTGATTCCCATGATATGCTGATCGCCATTGCCTACACGTCCATGAACACCCTGCGCCAGGAACGGTATGACCAGGCCATAGAGAAAGGATTTTCATTCGCCTCTTACATCCATCCCACCGCCTTGATTTACCCGGGGGTCTCTTTTGGAGAACACTGTATGGTAGGCCCATTCACTGTAATCCAGCCGGATGCACAAATCGGAAACAACGTGGTGATCAGGGATCACTGCCACATCGGTCATGACAACCGGATTCACGACCACTGCTTTATCTCGGGCCATTGTAATATCTCGGGGTATGTGACCCTTGAATCCCATTGTTTTTTGGGTGCCGGTGTCGTGGTAAAAAACGGTCTGACCCTGAAAAGAAGCAGTTTGATCGGCGCCGGTGTCACCATACTCGATAATACCTCAGAACATGATGTGTACATGAACCGCTCAGCTCAGAAACTCCCGTTTCCAAGTGACCGGATTAAAATCTGATCAATATCCAATCAGGATTTGACTGATTTTTGGATGAGTTTCCGCCGTAGCAGGCGTTCGGGCAGTTTGGTAGAGGCCACCATGAAATGGGGACTGTTATAGCAGTCCTTTTCCAGCAACCGGGTCACCTTAAGCATGACACTTCTTTTTTCAGGATCTTTCCATGATTCATGGAAATCCGGGACCAGCCAGCTCGACCCTTCCACGGCCAGGCTGTACCTCGGGATCAGTCCGGCTTCCTTGATCTCGGTTTCCAGCTCGCGCGGCCGGTGAAAATGACCGTCAACAAAGAGAAAGGGGAAATTGGACGGTGGCAGATGCAGCCCGGTTTCGATTTCAGATGTGACCATTTTCAGGTAGTTGTCTTCGAAAATCATTCCCGAATGGAGCCCCACAATGGTTGACGCTGTATAGGAAATACCAAAAGAGAGCAGTACACCGTCATCTTTTAGAATGCGCCGGGCTTCCTTGAGCGACATGAGCCGGTCCTTTTTGGAAGGAAAATGATAGAGCGGACCATGCAAAACCACCAGGTCATAGGTGCCGGAATCCACATTCAGCTTGCGGGCATCCGCCTTTTCAATACGCTCCATTTTACGCTGGGCGCGCTGATTCCTCCGCTTGGCAATCTGGATATGCCTGGCCATCAAATCAAACAGGTCGACACGGTGGCCGCCGGAGGCCAGCCATAAACCGTATTCTCCGATGCCCCCGCCGACATCGGCAATGTGAAGGCTGGGTTTATCAATGAATGAGCTGATCAGCTCCTTGGTTCGCCACCGTTCAATGGGCCCGATACCAATCTCCAGGCGTTCCTCTTCATGACGCTTCTCATAGAATTGAATCATTTTGTGGATCAGGTTGTTCGGGCTCATGCTTTATCCAGGCAGCTCCTGAAAATTCCCAATTTTGCCGATCGATTCCCTCACCGGTGTCAATCGATCTGTCCCACGAATTTCGTCCGGGCCGGCGCAAGTTTCACAAGAATATAAAAACCAAACCATTAAAGCAAGCTCAATATTATCAGCAATTCACTGAAAATCAACACTTTTTCCAATAATTTTGCTTTTACCACAGCGTTCACTCTAGAAAACAGACGGGATAATCAAATTATTTCGGAGGCAGGGTCAGGGCATAGTCCACGCCTGCGCGCACCCACCGGGAAAGATCCTGATCAGACTCATGACCTTCGGGTATCACCACCACCCATCCCTTCATCACACGGCCGGTAAAATCAAATACCCGTGTGTGTTCCTCTTGCAGGTATTGCTCATAATTCTCAGGACCGACGCGAACAATCACCTCATCATTGATCAACCCGCAGGCCATATTGCCGTGGATCAGGAAGCACAGCCCGCCAAACATCTTTTTCTCCACATAGGATTCCATAAAATCCAGGGTTTCTCTCAGGCGCTGTGCCACCCCTTCATCAAATGCCATGATTCTCTCCTTTTTCCATGCGTGTTACACCGGCAGTTCACCTGTTATACCAGCGGGTGAAGGCATTATACCATTTCCGGTCGTCGTTGGAATGGACGATGACCTGCTTCAAGGACTGCTCCTTTTCCTTGTTGACCAGATAGTTCTTGTCGGCGTGAAACTGATAGATGAATTCCTTGGCCGCATACTTATAGGATCTCCAGTCGGTTTTGATCTTATTGTCATGGTTTGACACCGACCAGTTCTGAAACGGCAGACTTTGAAAAAAATGGGTCAGGTTGTGATCCAGAACAAAACGGTCCTCGCCGAGCCCATGGATCAGTCGCATGGTGACATTCTGCCATTTCATGGAAAAATTCATCCACCACAGGTAATCATACAGGGTATGAATCCTGACCTGAGAGTGCTGAATCTGGGCAGAGAAAAAATCGATAATCGCCTGGGTATATCGGGAGGTACCCAGTTTTCTTGCGATGATGAATTCAAGAATGTCCTCAAAAGGACGGAACGCATCCCCGGTCTGGACAGCATACTGGAGCTTGTCGCTGCCAAAGAGCTGATCCCCGTGCTCCCCGCTCACATTGTACTCATCCCGGCGGATCTCAGTGTATATTCCGTCTTTCATCACCACATAGGTTAGGGCGGGCTTGATCTTTTCGTTGAAAAAGCTTGGGAACTCATTGATTGATTCTTGTGAGAGCAGGACCTTCAGACGGTGCAGTTCATCTGATTCACCCAGGGCAAGAATCAACGATACCAGGGCTGTGGTCGAATCGATCCCTCCGGACCACAACAGGGTAATTGTTTTATCCCGGCTGCTCAGGGCAATCTGTCTGGCCCGGTCAAGACAAATGGTGGAAAACGGGTCCGACGACCCGGAAATCCGGTGAATCGGATCGATAATCTGAAACTCGATACCGGCGTCAATGGTCCCTGTGCGGTCAATAAGTACGGCATTGAAAAAATCACAGGCCTTGACATAGACCGGGTTGAGCCTTTGTTTCATTGGCCGTGACATCATCTGGCGGCGTGAGAGATATCGTATCCGGGGTTCAGGTGACATCGGGCCCACCCTTAAAAATTCCGCTTAAGGATTCGCCATCCCCGAAGGGGAAGAACCCGGGTATCATGACCGGACAAATGCGTCCTTTGGCAGGTTTTGACAAATTATAAGGTACTGATCCAGTTTTGCTTTCAACTCAGAGGGATCAAAAGGTGAGGCGATCGCTTCGGTAAACATTCCCGAGATGAGGACTTGGTCATGCTTCTTCTCAATCCGGATCAGGGGAAACTTTGATTTAAAGATCCAGAACCCTTTGCTCTGGGCATAGATTTCCCATTTGTTCTTTTTTTGCTTAACCATGTACCGCACCTGGTACTGCTTGATCCGCGATCCGGACTCATAGGTAACCACCCGCTCCCGGATCAAAAAATCCCGCCGGTTATCCCGGCACATCCGGTTGAACGCATCAACGAATTCTGAGATGATCCCGTCCATCTTGATCCATCCTCACCCTTATGGTTTTGGCAAGTATAAAACCTTTTACACGGTCCGTCAAATGGATCCGGATCGGCTTACCCTTTGAGGGGTTGCCACGGTCACAGGGTTCCAAACAACCCCAGGCCCGCCTGGTTCAGGGCCGTCGCAATCCTGGCGGCCTCACGGGAAGACCGGGATGCATATTCAACCAGGCTCAGGCCGACAATGTCAAAATGTTCGTCCAGGGCTTTGAGTATCGTGATCAACCCGTCCAGTAAAACCCCGCCGGGACATTCAACCTGTGCACCCCTGAATGCTCCAGGGTCAAGAATATCCAGGTCCAGGTGAATATAAAGCCGGGAAGAATCCCGGTCATCAAGGTGTCCGAGTAAATCCCCGGGGTCATCAAGATCATTGACAGACAGACATGGCATCTGCTTCTCCCGGATAAAATCGGCCTCAGGCAGGTCCAGATCCCTGACACCGGCCAGGATCACCTGGTCCGTTCTCAAGGGCGGCAACACCTGTTTGGTGAGTGACGCGTCTCCTTCACCGAGCAGAGTTCTGAGCACCATCCCGTGGAATCTTCCGGTGGGTGAACTGTCAGGGGTGTTCAGATCTCCATGGGCATCAAACCAGATCACGGTCATATTTCCCTGATATCGCCGGTTCAGGTAGGCCACCGGTGCCATCTCTGATGCGCAGGTGCCGCCAATCATGAATATTCTATCGGGTTGATACCTTTGAAGGATTTCTTGGGCCCGGATGATATTCCTTAGGATGGCATCATGCCCCAGGATGCCCTGCCTGGTGCGCAGGTGTTCATCCTGGGGCAGGTCCACCGCGACAAAATTGCCAAAGTGTTCAAACGCCTGATGCATGGCAAGCGCACCATGATACACCTGGTTATTTGAGCCGAACCCCTGCCATTCGGGGAACAGAAAATTCACAACATTCAACGCCTGATCTCCTTTACTTACATAGGGCCGCATCGTCTTCAGGGTTCGATATTCCAAACAGCGGTGGCCGTGGTACCCTTGTGTTTCCTTATAATCTTCCCCTCAACGGCAATGGATTCAAGATATTGCCGGATCACTGATTCAAGCGCCTTTGAAGAAAGATCAGACACTTTTTCGAAGAATGCCAGCTGGCTGTTCAGTTCATCCTCGAACCCCACGGTCTGGTCCCACTCAATGGTATCAAACATGATATCGGGAAACGTACCCATCGAAAACAACAGATTGATCTTGTAGAGGATACTCTGGGGCTTGTCCGCCAGGGGTCTTTTCATGATTTTCTGCCACAGCGCCTCCAGTACTGGATTCTGCCTTCGTGCGGACCATCCGCGCATGGCGCATCCATCCCGGGACAGGGATATCATTTTAAAAAAGGAGGCAGGCGTGGATACCGCGGGCGACATGAATGCGATCACCAGGTCAAAGCGCTTCTCCCATCCAAGCCCGGTGATATCCAGCTCGTTCCAGTCCCGGTGGATGATATCCACCTGCCCTTCCAATTCAGACGGCAGTTCCCTTCGAAATCGATGCAGCATCCCTTTTGAAAAATCAATGGCGGTCACCCGTGCACCGTGCCGGGCAAATTCCGTTGCCAGATACCCGGTACCGCAGCCGATGTCGAGAACGGTCATGCCTTTGAACAGCAGCCCTTTTTGTTTAAACAGGGCCAAGGTCTTCTCAAGTTTCCTGGAATGCTTTTCATCCCGGACTTTATTGTAGGTGGGGGCGGCCTGGTCCCAATACGCCACCGTGGAAAACCCCCGGTGAACATTATAGGTATCCTCTCGTTTATCCCCATGCCACTGGTCCAGCCAGAAATCCTTCTCAAATATCGAGTTCATGATTTCTCCAACACGGGTCTATCAGTTGCTGAGGCCAGGTCCTGCACACGTTCTGAAGGCTTTTGCAAGGGAGCCTCCCCGGTTTGAACAATGTCGCGGGGCTCGAACAGGTCAGTGAAATCTTTGATCACCACATAGAGTGACGGGACAAAGATCAGGGTGAGAAGCGTGGCCGCCAGCAGACCGTAACTGATACTTACGGCCATGGGGATCAAGAACTGGGCCTGGAAGCTGGTTTCCTGCAGCAGCGGGAACAGGCCGGCAATGGTTGTGACCGAGGTGAGCAGCACGGGCCTGAACCGGTCCTGCCCGGATTCGATCACCGCATCCAACACCTTGATGCCTTTCCGGACCCGTGAATTGATAAAATCGATGAGGATCAGTGAATCGTTCACCACGATCCCGGACAGGGCCACTATACCGAAAATACTGATCATGGTGAATGGGATCCCCATGATATAGTGGCCGGCAATGGCGCCGGTCAATCCGAACGGTATGGCGGTCATGATAATCACTGGCTGGATATAAGACCTGAACTGGCTGGCCAGCAGTAGAAAAATAATCATGGATATATATAAAAACCCGGTAACCAAGCTCTCGATGGATTCTTCGGTCCGTTTGGCCTGGCCTTCAAGGTCATAGCTGATTCCTGGATACCTGGCGACCAGGTCATTGAGAAACCCGCTTTTCAGATCCTTGACGATCTCACTGGCATTGGCCACATCTTCATTGATATCCGATTCAACCGTGATGATCCGCTTTCGGTCCACCCGCTGAATGGTTGAATATCCCCGCCTGGACTCAATCTCCGCCACCTGGTTCAACGGGATTTCCCGGCCGTCCCGCGTCCTTATGCGCATATGATCAATACTGGATTCGGTTTCCCGCTCTTTCTTGGAATAGCGCACCATCACATTGATGTCATCCTTGCCCCGCTGAACCTTGAGTGCCTCCTCGCCATAAAAGGCCTGGCGGATCTGAAGCGCGATATCCGCCATGGTAATACCAATGGAACGGGCACCATCCTTGACTTTCATCCTTTTTTCCACCTTGCCCGGCCTGAAGTTATCGGCAATATCATATGTTCCCGGATAGGTGGAAAGTTCCCGCTTAAGCTCGCCAGCGGCCTTTTGAAGCTGCTCCAGGTCATCCCCCTTGAGCTGAATCTCAATGGGCACCCCGCTGGGGCCACCACCGATAATGGTAAACGTCAGGGATTCCACCCCCGGAATATCACCGGTCAGTTCCCGCCACATGGCTGTAACTTCTGCTGCAGACACATCAGGACGATCTTTTGAAGCTTGTATCTCAATCCAGGCTTCACCGCAATGACCGCCATACACACCCGGCTTCCAGTCCCTTCGGGGAATGATACCGACCTGGGAAAAATTGTTCACCACAAAACTATTGGTGTTGATCACCCGGTCCTGAAAATGATCATTCAAAGCAAATGCGCCGCTTTCAATCTGCTTGATAGAGGCCTCTGTTTTTTCAAAAGGGGTGCCCATGGGATACACAATCTCTGCGACGATCCAGTTGGAATCCGCCTTTTGGAAAAACACAAAGGGCACGTGTCCGCCGGCAACGGCACCGATACTGATGATCAGAATCCCGACGCCGATGGACAGGGTAAAATAACGGTTCCTGACACAATACTTAAGAACCGGTTGATAAACTTTGATGATAAATGCGTTGAGGGCCGATTCTATATGGGATCGGAGCCACTCGCTGATCACCAGGATATCATTTCGCAAGAACTTGGGACACAAAATAAACGGCGGATCAAACAACCAGGCCAGGCGGCCGTTGGAAGGTTCCAGGGCATGCTCAAGGTGTGCCGGCAGAATGATCAACGCCTCCACAAGGGAGATGGCCAGGATACAGATCACAGTCAGCGGCATCACCGCAATGAACTTTCCCATGATCCCGGCAATGTTCATCAGGGGAACAAACGCCACAATGGTGGTGGACACGGCCATGATCACGGGCCCTCCGACCTGGCCCATGCTGTCGATGATGGCCTGTTTTGCGGTTTTCCCTCGTGAATAATGGCTGTATACATTCTCACCCACGATAATGGCATCATCCACCAGGATGCCCAGGGTCATGATAAACCCGAACAGGGACAGCATATTCACCGTTGCCCCCAGGTAATCCAGAATGATGAACGCCCCCATGAATGAGATGGGAATCCCCAGGGCAACCCAGAAGGCCAGCCTGAGGTTTAAAAACAGTGCCAGGATGATAAATACCAGTAAGATCCCCTGCAGCCCGTTTTTCAGCAGCAGGTCGATCCGGTCCTGGATCATCAGGGACATGTCAAACCAGGTGGCCAGATTCACGCCCTTGGGCTGATTAGATGCATTCGCCTTGATATAGGTTTTGACCGATTTTGAAATCGCAATATTGTCCTGGGTATCAGTCCGCCGAACAATGACCATGGCAGCGGGTTTTCCGTTGAACCGGGCCTTGAGATCCTGGTCCTCAAATGCATCCTTGACCTCGGCCACATCCTTGAGCCGGATAATGGTGCCGTCTGCCAGGGTTTTGACCGGTATCTGCTCAAACTCTTCTCCCGTATACAGTTTTCCTTTGGCCCGGACCAGAAATTCTCCGCCCCGGGTCTTGATCCGTCCCCCGGGCAAATCCATGCTGCCGGATTTGACCGCGCTGGCCACCTGGTCAAAACTCAAGGCATACTGCCTGAGATCCGGCTCTGAGATTTCAATGGAGATTTCATAATCCCTGACGCCTGACACACTGGCCAGGGAGATCTCATCAAACTCCACCAGGTCATCCCGGATCTTTTCAGCGGTCTGCTTGAGAACCTGCTCGGACACATCCCCGTAAACTGCAACATATATGGCCGGGTCGTTATTTTTTATCTTTGTGACCACCGGGTCTTCGGCCTCTTCCGGAAAGGTATCGATCAGATCCAGTTCGCTTTTAATCTCTTCGACCTTCTTATCCACATCCGTACCGGCCTTAAGTTCAAAGAATACCGACCCGTGACCCTCAAGAGCCGTCGAGTACATCACTTTGACGTCCTCAAGACTTTTAAGCTGCTCTTCAATCTTGATACATATCCCCTCTTCCACCTCTTCCGGGGAAGCGCCGGGATAGGTCACGCCAATATCAATCATGTCCAGGTTGAACTGGGGCATCATTTCCCGGTTCATTTTCAACACTGTATATACCCCGGCTACAATGAGGAAAACCATGATCAAATTAACCGTGACCCGGTGTTCCACCGACCATTTTCCCAATGCCCGCATGATCAATTCTCCCCGTTGGCCTTAACCGTCAGCATCATCCCCTCCCGGGCACCGGGCAGGGGTGAGGTGATGATCTGATCTCCCGGGCTCAGGCCCTGATCAATATACACCTCATTTTCAAACTTTCTGAACACCCTTACAACCCTTGTGAGAAGCTTGCCTTTTTCAAAGATCAGAACGCTGTCATCACTGTTTATTAAGTGCCTGGGGATGACATACAGGCCCTGAATCTTTTCTCCCATGATGGTGCATTTTACAAATGTGCCGGGCCGCAGATCAAAGATCCCCTGGTGCGGATTCCCGTTTGGAATATGATCGGGGGACTCGATTTCAAGGATCAGCGGCAGGGTCCGTGTGGTTTCGTCTATGCTGGAAAGTACCCGTGTCACTCTGGCCTTCCAGGGATCGGCATGGCCGGGATTGTTTTGCCCATTCCTGCCGGCCGGTTCAACAATGGCAGTGGGCAGTCCGTGGCCCTCAAACCTTTTTTCAAACCACTGAACCTTTTCCACGGGAATGCGTACCTCAACATCCATCCGTGATTTTTCATACATTGTCCCGAGAAGCTGCCCTGCAGCAATCACCTCTCCCTTTTCCACATGCTTCTGCATCACATACCCGTCAAACGGCGCTGTCAGCGTTGTTTTGGACCACCGAAGATCTGCCTGTTCATGTGCCACGCGGGCCATATCAAGGGCCGCTTGCTTCAGTGATTTCAAAGGACCGGACAATGCCAGCTGATTCTCGATCTGCTGCAGCGCACTTTTGGCTGAAAGGTATTGCTGCTTGACCTTTTCATAACTGGTTACAGAAGCGAATTTCTTTTTATTCAAAGCACTTAACCGGTCAAGCTCCTTTTTTGCAAGTGCCAGGTTTTCCATGGCCAGTGCCCGGTCTTTCTCCAAATTCAGAATATCCTGTTCAAGTCGCTCAAGATCAACCCTGGCCTGTTGAATGCTCACTTTGGCGGCTTTTCTCTCCAGGGCATATGACTTCGGATCAATCCTGATCAACACCTCGCCTTTGGAAATGTACCCCCCGTTCAGGAACGCAGGGTGAATATCGATCACACGGCCCGGCACCTCGGGAGCAATTTTTAGGGTGGTCCGGGGTTTGACGGTTCCAAAGGCCTGTACCGTCATGGTCAGTGTCCGGGGTTGTACCGCCATGACCGTGACACTGGGGACCTTGATCTCAACTTCTTTTTTTTCCGGTTCTTCTCTAAGGTTGAAAAGACCCATAGCGATGACCACTGCAATGGCCAGAACGACCAGGACCCTGACCAACCTGAAAAAAACAGCAAGAGGGGAACTCATGTTTATTTCCTTGTGATGTTTGAAAGCAATTACCCGGTTCAGCCCATTCTATACACCAGAGCCTGGTATTTTAAAAGGCGCGAACCGGGAATTTAAGCCGAATGGCAGAAAAAGCGGGACAGGTGGTAGGAAAACCCTATTTTTTGGCTCTGGCTCTAGATTTTGGAGCCGTCTTGGGTGCAGGCGTTTCCTTTTTTGCGGCAGCAGGTTTGGCCGGAGCTGATTTGGCCGGGGCCGGTTTCGCTGAGGCCGGTTTCTTTGGTCGAGTAC
>QZLA01000385.1 GCA_004796375.1 Desulfobacteraceae bacterium | reverse complement strand
TCCAGGCACCTTCCCCCTTGGGGCTCACAAACGGCTGGTTCAGGCGGATCTGCTCCGGAGCGATCCGGGACAGGGCCAAAGGCCAGTTGCCGTAGATAACGCTTCCGAGGGGTAATATGGAATTTTCAGGCAAAGATAACAGGGTGAACTGGTCCAGCTCCGGGCTGACCACCGCACCTGAGAATCCCATATCTTTCAGCCTGAGAATGGTCTGCGTATTGGCAATGTTACAAAAAGGCCCGGCCCAGAGATTCAGTTTTTCCGGCTGCTTGAACAGGCTGATCTGCCAGGGGGCGTTCAGTACAAATTTTCTGGCACCCGCCCCTATCATCTTATCAATATTGGCCTGATAGTCAGACTCCGTGTTCGGAAAGATGGCGGGGGAGAGCCACCACCAGGATAATTTGTCCTGCTTTGAAGGTTTGGACATGATGGGAGCCAGGGGCAGCCACCGGGCCGGTGCTTTCGATGAGCGCCTGGGTTTACCGTTGATCAGCAGCATCTCCGTGGTTTTCCTGATGCCTGATTTGGCCAGGTGCTTTTTGGGCAGGTTCTGCTTGATGGACAGGGTGCCGGGTTTTACCTGGATCTTGTCCATGCGTTCAAGGGTTTGTTCCAGGTCAAAGATTTTTTCCTGGATATGGGCTTCTTTTCGGTCAATGATGAATACCGGCATTCCTTTTTTTACCTTTCCCCTGGCCCCCTTGTTCAGCAGGAACTTCCCTTTTTTAGGAACTGCCCGGGTCACCCGCTGAACACGGTGGGCATCATCGTCTTCATAGCCGATTCTAAGGAGGTCTCCGACCAGCAGGTCTTCACGGGTAATAAAATAGGGGTCAAACGGGTTTTTAATCCGTCCGGTAAACAATCCGGATCCGGTCTCGGTAGAATGATCCAGGACATCTTTTGGGCGCTGGGACAGGAACCGGTAGTGGCTGGTCGTCCTGGAAAAGGCATAATCCAGGTAGCCCAAGGCCTCTTTTTTCCGCTCGGGGTGATCCCTAAGCAGGCGGTATGCCAGGGTGGTATAATATACATAGTGCGGGCTTTTTTTTCGCCCCTCAATTTTCCAGGTTTTGACCCGGGGAACTGCTTTGAGAATCTTGGCCAGAACATCAATGGAAAAATCCATGCACGAGAAGAAACGCTGCTGCTGTCCCTTATAGTCATATACCCGCCGACAGGGCTGAACACATCGTCCCCTCAGGCCGCTTTTTCCACCGAACCAGCTGGACCAGTAGCATCGCCCGGAAATGGCATAACACAAGGCGCCATGGATAAAAACCTCCAGGCTCAAATCTTCTACGGTTGACTGTGCCAGGGCTTTGATGTCATCGATGGTAAACTCTCTGGGAAGAACGACCCGGTCAAAGCCTGACCGGCGAGCTGATAACAGGGCAGAGACACTGGTAGCGTTTCCAAGGGTTGAGAGGTGAAATTCTCCTTTAAATCCGGCTTTCCTGGCCAGGTTGACCAGTGCCGGGTCCTGAATGATCAGGGCATGGCAGGGAACGTACTTGACAATCTTCTGGAGGATGTTCCACGCTTTTTCAAGTTCCCCCTCTTTGATCAAGGTGTTCAGTGCCAGATACACCCTGACCTCCTTTTTCCTTGCCAGACGGGTCAGCCGGGAGATCTCTTCAATCCCGAAGTTGTCGGCTTCCATTCGGGCGGAAAACATCTTGAGGCCGCAATAGATGGCATCTGCCCCTGCGGCAATGGCTGCAAGAAACGACTGGGTGTCACCGGCCGGTGCCAGTATTTCAGGAACAGTTAACGCTGAAGGATTTGACATGATACAGGCTTTTGGGTATCTTAGTTGGTCTATTGAAATGTTGTAAAATACAGGATAATCCGGTTTCAGTCAATGCGTCATTTTATTTATAAAGATATTGATTATTTTAGAAAATTTGTCAGAATGTCACATCGGCAGTTTTGGCAAGCTAACCATCAGGATGTACTATGACCATGTTTGTGAAAAAAGATGATGCCGGCTTTCACACCCCGATTGAAGGGATCAGGATGAAGACCCTTGCATACGGGGAGAACTCTTTGCTTACCCAGTTCCATTTGAAAGAGGGAAGCGTCCTGCCCAAACATTCGCATCCCCAGGAGCAGACCGGATATATGCTGTCCGGGAAACTGATGCTGGTGATCGACAATGAGGAGTTTATCGCCGAACCCGGGGACACGTGGTCCATCCCCGGAGATGTGGAACACTGGGCGGAAGTTCTGGAAGACTCCGTGGCCATCGAGGTGTTTTCACCGGTCAGAGAGGATTATCTGCCCTGAGTTTTACCCAGCCTTTTAAACGATTATCCCCTGGAGATACCATTGGTGTGTGTGCCCCCTGTGGTGCCTTTGATACGGCTGAGTTTGCCCTTGGCACAGAGGCCCTTGAACAGATGGGGTTCAGAACCGTCATACCGGAAGGGATTGACAGGACACACCGCTATCTGGCCGGAAAAGACCGGGACCGCGCGGGTATCGTCAACCGTTTGTTTCAGCGCAGGGATATCCGGGCCATTGTATGCGCACGGGGGGGATACGGCGCCATGAGGATTCTGGATCACCTGGACTGGGAAATGATCCGCTCCAACCCCAAACCATTTGTGGGGTTTTCCGATGCCACTGCACTCCTGCTGTCCCTGGTTCAGTTGTCACAGGTGCCGGTAATACATGGCCCAACCGTGATATCCCTGGGTAAGGGTGATCCCGAAACCCGGCAGTCATTTTACCACCTGTTGTGCACCGGGCCCCCCGGCCGGATCGATCTTGAAGGCCCGGTATTGATCAGGGGGGAGGCTGAAGGATCTTTTGTCGGCGGAAACCTGGCTACCATGAATCATCTCACGGGGACCCTATACCAACCCGACCTGAACGGGGCCATCCTGTTCCTGGAAGACATTGCGGAGCCGGCCTACAAAGTTGACCGGATGCTGACCCAGATGAGTCTGGCCGGCCTGTTCACGGGGCTGAACGGGGTGGTGATCGGTACACTGACCGACTGCAGTCCGGTTGATATGATTCATGAGGTGCTGATTGAGCGGTTTGAGTCCCTTGAAATTCCGATTTGCACCGGTTTGAGTGCAGGGCATGATGCCGTTAACCTGTCCCTTCCCATGGGGGGTAAGGTTAGGCTGAACGCTCTGGGACAGGCCGGTTTTCTGGAATATGTGTAGTCATGTTTGAACCGGTTACACGTCTCATGGCGCAGGGCATTGATGAGCAGGTGTTCCCCGGAGCGGTTCTCCTTTTTTCCCGTGAAAAAGCAATCATATATCATCAGGCGTTCGGGGTGGCCGATCTTGGCACGGGTGAACCGGTCATTAAAGAGAGTATCTTTGATTTGGCGTCACTGACCAAACCCCTGGCCTCAACCCTTGCGGTTCTATACCTGATCAAGAAAAATAAGCTGTCGTTTGACACAACCCTGGATCAGGTTTTTTCAGCAACCACCGATATTCAGGTCCCGAAAGAAAAAGCCGGTATCACCATTGACATGCTTCTTCGCCATTCATCAGGCCTGCCCGCACACAGGGAATATTTCAGAACACTGGCGTTTCGGGGCACCCCAAGCGACGCATTGGCCGTTTCAGGGTATGGTCCTATCGGAATTCGGGATCTCAAGAGAAAGTATCAGGAGCGGTTGAGAAAACTGGTTCTGGCAGAACCTTTGGAAAGCTCCCCCGGAGCGACCCAGGTGTATTCAGACCTTGGATTTATCCTGCTGTGCTGGATCGTTGAAATGGTTTCAGGCAAACGCCTGGATACTTTTGCAGCCGAAAACATCTATCTTCCCCTAGACATCAGCCGTCTTGGATTCAGGCGGTTAAACCATCACAAAGAGGGTCCGGGGCAACCCCGGGCCAGGGTCCCCCTGGTATCAACAGAGCAGTGCCCCTGGCGCAAACGCACCCTCAAAGGGGAGGTCCACGATGACAATGCCTGGATCAGCGGCGGTGTGGAGGGGCATGCCGGGCTGTTCGGGGACGCCCGGGGGGTGCACCGGATATGTTGTGCGATACTGGATGCCCTTTATTCAAACAGCCATCCGGTGATTGACCCGCTGCTGCTCCGGCATTGTGTCCAGAAGAAAGCCGGGCATGTCATGGCGGCCGGGTTTGATACGCCTTCCAAAAGCGGTTCTTCCAGCGGCCGCTTTTTCTCGTCAAACACCATCGGGCATCTGGGGTACACCGGAACATCCTTCTGGATCGACCCCAAAAGATCGATCATAGTGATCTTGCTGACCAACCGGGTTCATCCGTCGAGAAACAATATGAAAATCAAAATGTTCAGGCCCCTGATCCATGATCAGATCATGAGCGTTATGATGTGATCATTATTCACGGTCATCCGCTTTTTGTCTTGTAAAAATAGGGTAAGTTTGTTAGCAAATAGGTTTAAAAAAATGGAGCTGTTTCGGTTAATTTAATGATACATTGTTGTGAAGGAAAATTATGAACCTGATTATAGACTCGATGCTTGGCGCGTTTTCCAATGATCTGGCCATTGATCTTGGAACGGCAAATACCCTGGTTTATGTAAAAGGGAAGGGGATCGTTTTAAGTGAACCGTCTGTGGTGGCCGTAAGGATGGACAAACGGTCCAAAAACCGGGTGCTGGCTGTTGGGGCCGAAGCCAAACGGATGCTGGGAAGGACGCCTGGCAATATTGTGGCGATCCGCCCCATGCGGGATGGTGTGATTGCCGACTTTGAAGTTACCGAAGCCATGCTTAAACATTTTATCCGAAAGGTTCATAACAACCGGAAAACCCTGGTTCGCCCCCGAATTGTGATTGCAGTGCCGTCAGGGATCACCCAGGTCGAAAAGCGCGCGGTCCGGGAGTCTGCGGAATCTGCCGGCGCCCGGGAGGTTTTCCTGATCGAAGAACCCATGGCTGCCGCCATTGGTGCCGGGCTCCCCATCACGGAACCCACCTGTAACATGGTCGTGGACATCGGCGGCGGAACCACTGAAGTGGCTGTCATCTCCCTGGCCGGTATCGTATATACCCGATCGCTGCGTGTGGCCGGGGATAAGATGGATGCCGCCATCAGCCAGCATATCAAACGCAAATATAACCTGCTCATCGGCGAGCGCACGGCTGAAATGATTAAAACCACCATCGGCAATGCCTATCCTGACCCTGATAATATCGAGACCATAGAGGTCAAAGGTCGGGACCTGGTCTCCGGCATACCCAAAATCCTGGCCATTGATTCCGAGGAGGTCAGGGTGGCCATCTCTGAACAGATCGATGCCATTGTCGAAACCGTCCGTATTGCCCTGGAACAGACCCCGCCCGAGCTGGCCGCCGATATCGTGGACAGCGGCATTGTACTGACCGGCGGCGGTGCCTTGCTGAAGAATCTGGATAAACTGCTCAAGGAAAAAAGCGGTCTGCCCATTGTCGTGACCGATGACCCGTTGTCAACGGTTGCTTTGGGTTGCGGCAAATCGCTTGACAGCATTGAAATACTGAAAGAAGTGGTCATCAGCTGATCGAATGTTTTCAAGGAAGATGATCATCCTGGTCCTGATCGCGTGTATCATCGGATTCTGTTTCACCGTGATGACCTTGAGCAGCAGGCATGCGCTTCCGTCAAGCACTGCCGAGCAGGTGACCTTCTCCCTGGTGTCCCCGTTTCAGTCCTTTGTGAACGCAAGTATCGATTTTACAAAAGGAATCTGGCGCACCTATTTTCTGGCGGTCCTGGCTGTGGAGGAAAACAGGCAGTTGAATCGGCAGCTTGGACAGGCACTTAAAATCCAGAACCGTTACGAGGAACTGGAGCTTGAAAATCAGCGGCTTAAAAAATTTGTCAATTTTACCGGGTCTCTTGAACACTCATATGTGGCCGCCCAGGTCATTGCCAGGGACCCGTCCCCCTGGTTCAAAACCATCATGATCGACAAAGGGGTGCAGCACGGACTCCAGAAGGGAAATCCGGTCATGGTGTCGGAAGGTATCGTGGGGCAGGTCACAGAAGCCTCTGACCGGTATGCCAAGGTGCTGCTCATTACAGACCGGAACTCTGCCGTGGACGGACTGGTACAGGAGACCCGGGTCCGTGGAATTGTCAAGGGGGATTCCTCTGAAAACTGTTTCTTTGTATATGCCCTCAAGAAAGAGGATATCAAGGCCGGACAGGTGATTGTTTCCTCGGGTCTGGACCAGGTGTTTCCCAAAGGGCTGAAAATCGGATCTGTCTTGATGGTAGAGAAAAAGCATTCACAGCTTTTCCAGAAAATCACTGTTCAAACCAGTGTAGATTTCGATAAACTCGAGGAAGTTCTGGTATTCAGACGTGCAGACTGACCTTTACGGAAATGCCACATCATGAAACTGGTATTTTATCTGTTATCCACATTGTGTTTTATCATTTTTCAGACCGTGATGCTGCCCGGAACGGTCTGGTTTGAATTGTGCTTTGACCTCCAGATCATCAACATATTGTATTTAAGCCTTCATGTGCCCCATTACAGTCTGGCGTTCAGCATCCTTGTGATCGGTTTTATCATGGACAGCCTTTCGGGGACTCCTTTTTTTTATTATACCTTTTCCTATTTGTGGATTTGGGCATTGGTTCAAGCCATGCGGCGTTTCGTATTTTCAAGAAGCATCCTGTTTTTACTCGCCATCAGCTTGGTTTCTGTTTTGATCCAGCACCTGCTGTTCGTGTTCTCCGTATTGATACGCCAGGGAACTGCCGGGATCGGGCTGCTGGATTATGAACTGATGCTCAAGCAGATGATTATGGGCGTTGTCCTGATTCCTCCAGGTCTGGGGATCATGAATATCCTCTATTCCATCTGGGCGGCCCAGGCCAGGCAATTCAGAAAAAAGATCGAAACCATCATGAGCGAATAGGAGTGGGGTATCCATGAAACCACCGGATAGAGACTGGCTTAAACATCGCCTCATGGGTGCAGGTGTCTGCATCATCCTGGTGTTCATCCTGCTTTTTTTACGACTGATCTACTTGCAAGTTATCAAAGGGGAGGAGTTCCGACGGCTCTCCGAAACCAATTGTATCCGGCTCAAAAGTATCAAACCGTTCAGGGGAATGATTTTTGACCGGAATAAGAAGCTTTTGGTAGACAACCGGCCCTCTTTCAATTTGAACATCATCCTGGAAGATGCCAAACCCCTCGACCGGGTTAAGTCACAGCTCGATGAACTGATCAACCTGCCCGGGGAGGAGCTCGACCAGATTATTGATAAGGCCCCAAGGGGGGCATTTTACAAACCGTTACTGATTAAAAAGGATATCTCCCGGGAAGAACTGGCCATTATCGAAGCACACAAGTTTGATCTGCCGGGGATCCATATCGATATTGAACCTCACCGCCATTACCTTTACAAGAAAAGTGCTGCCCATCTCCTGGGCTACCTGGGGCAAATTAATGTGAATGAATTGAAAAGCGGAAAATATCCGGGGGTGAATTCAGGAGATGCCATTGGCCGTTATGGTACTGAAAAAAGTTTTGAAACCTTTCTTCGCGGGAAGCGCGGCGGCCGCCAGGTGGAGGTGGATGCCTCCGGCCGCATCATCAAGGTGCTCAAAACCGTTGAGCCATTGTCTGGAAACGATCTCTATCTCGCCCTGGATCTTGAGCTTCAACAGGTGGCTGAAGCATTTCTGGAGGGTGAACGCGGGGCGGTGGTGGCCATGGACCCGTCAAACGGGGATGTCCTGGTCATGGCCAGTTCTCCCTCTTTTGACCTGAATGATTTTATTGGCGGCATTTCCAGCAAGAAATGGAAAACACTGATTTCAGATCCGGGTAAACCCATGACCAACAAGGCCATACAGGGTGTATACCCGCCGGCATCCACCTATAAGATCGTGACAGCCCTGGCAGCTTTGGAGGAAAAAATCATCGATCCCTCCACCACCTTTTTCTGCCCCGGGCAAATGACCTATGGTAACCGGGTATACCGGTGCTGGAACAAACATGGTCACGGTGAGGTCAACGTCACCCAGGCCCTGACTGAATCCTGTGATGTGTTTTTTTACATCGTGGGAGATAAGCTGGGTGTGGATGTCCTGGCCCAGTACGCCAAGGGGTGCGGTTTGGGCAAGTCCACGCGGGTGAACCTGGATAATGAACTCAGGGGGTTGATTCCCACCGCATCCTGGAAAAAGAAACGGTATAATGAGTCGTGGCAGGGCGGGGAGACACTGTCGATTGCCATCGGCCAGGGGTTCAACCTTGTTACGCCGCTGCAGATGTGTGTGCTGACCGCGGCGGTAGGTAACGGGGGGACGCTCTACCGCCCCCGGATTCTTAAATCGGTTGAAGCACCCGGCGGCCAGGTGGTCAAGCAGATCGAAACCGAGATTATCGGCGGACTCCCGGCCAGCAAAGAGACCCTGGCTATTGTAAAAAAGGGGTTGCTGGGTGTCGTGGAGGGGGTCAGGGGAACAGCGAGAAAGATACGGATGAAAGAGGTCCAGATCGCCGGCAAGACCGGCACGGCGCAGGTGTTCAGCATCAAGCAGGGTGAGAAGGTGGATATGGAAAAACTCAAATACACCTTGAAGGATCATGCCTGGTTTGTGGCCTATGCGCCGGCCAAAGATCCGGTGATCGCGGTGTCTGTCATTATCGAACATGGGGAGCACGGGTCCACGGCTGCCGCACCTGTGGCCAGGGCTGTCATAGAGAAATGCCTGGAACAGAAGGGCATAGTAGAGAAAAAAACGGAGTAAATGATGTTTGACAGAAGGCTGGTGGAGAACTTTGACTGGGGGTTGCTGCTGCTGATCATCATGATCAGTTCGGTGGGACTTGTGATTCTCTACAGCGCCGTGACCGCGGGCACCGGGCTGTCTACCCATATTTTCTTCAAAAAGCAGATGATTTGGCTTTCCGGTGGGATGGGAATCCTTCTGATCTGCATGATCATCGACTTTAATGATCTGGATAAACTCAGTGTGCTGATCTATATCTGCTGTATCGGTATGCTGGTTGCCGTACTCCTCTTTGGTAAAGTGGTCGGCGGTTCCAGACGTTGGCTGTCATTGGGTGTCATGACACTGCAACCGTCGGAACTGATGAAAATCGGCCTGATCATCAGCCTGGCATCCATATATGCCACATCTGTATCCGAGGAGGGACTGACCTTTCCAAAGCTGATCAAGCCCGCCATCATCTGCCTGATTCCTTTCTTACTGATCACGCGCCAGCCTGATCTGGGCACGGGGCTGCTGCTGCTATTGATTGCTGGGTCCATGACCCTGTTCATCAAGCTTGAGCGACGCGTGTTTTTTACCCTGTTCTCATTCGGGATTGCTGTGGTTCCCATGTTATGGTTTGCCCTCAAGGACTACCAGAAATCCAGGGTATTGACATTCTTAAACCCGGACCGCGACCCGCTGGGCGCAGGGTATCATATTATCCAGTCCAAGATTGCCATCGGGTCGGGCATGATCTACGGTAAAGGTTACCTGAAGGGGACCCAGAACGCGCTGTCATTTCTTCCGGAGCAGCATACTGACTTTATTGTGTCGGTGCTGGCTGAAGAGTGGGGATTTGCCGGCTGCAGCCTGCTGCTGGTTCTTTATTTTTTTCTCCTGTTCTGGGGGCTCAATATCGCCTATTCCTGCCGGAATATGTTCGGATCCATCCTAGCATTCGGCATCACATCCATGATTTTCTGGCAGATTTTTATCAATATCGGGATGGTCATGGGGCTGATGCCGGTCGTTGGCGTTCCTTTGCCGTTGATCAGTTATGGGGGATCCTCTGTGATTACCAATATGGTCGGTCTTGGCATATTGATGAACATCAGTATGAGAAAGTTCAGAACAAGCTGATGGAAGGTTTTGTCAGCAGTTCATTCAGATAAACCGACCGTGGGAGGGGTATTGCTCGCGCAGCGCATCTGATGCGGATGGATCCTGTTCAAGAAATTTGAAATCATTAAAATCAAATCCCGGGGCAACCGTGCATCCCACCAGGGAATACTCACCCGTCGATTCTGCCGCCTGGTAGCAGCCGGCAGGAATTACCGCGGCATAGACGGATTCTCGACCCAGCGTCTGAATGGACAGATTTTTCTCATCCCAGGAGATCAGCTCCAGGGGGTCGCCTTCGTAAAAATTCCAGATTTCATCATGGGTCACCCGGTGAAACCGGCTGACCTGCCCTTCGAGCAGTAGAAAATAGATGTGGGTGACCGCGCTTCGTTTCTGCTGGTGAAACGGTGAGGATACCCCATGGTCTGATCGGAAGATTTCTTTGTAGTACCCGCCTTCAGGGTGGGGGGCCAGCTGATACCTGTCGATGAGTTCCTTCAAAACGCTTTCCTTTGTTAAGCTGTGCAATCAATAATTCTTCCAGTGATTTCTCATATCTAACCCGAAACAATGTTTAAAGGAAAGCTAAAATTCAGTCAGGAGAACTGTTTTGTGACAGTTTCAGAGCAGGGGAGTCGCGCAAATAATTTACGTTTCAATGTTGACAAACCCGCCTTTGAATGGTACTCAAGTTTCGATTTATATTGAATGGAAGGCTGTTTCGTTCTGAGAACAGCAAAGACGATATAAGTAGTTGTTATTACTGTAATTATTAACTGGCGGAGGGGAATTTATGGTTAGTGTTGATGGATCATTTGTGATTCAGATGATTAATTTCCTTGTTCTGCTTTGGGTGCTCAATCTGGTTTTATACAAACCGATCCGCGGTATTCTTCTTGAAAGAAAGGAGAAAATCTCTGATTTGTCCGGACGGGTTGATTCCATTTCAACCGATCTGACCGAGCAGGAAGAGAATTACAAAAGCGGGTTGAAACAGGCCAGATCAGAAGGGCTTAAGAAGAAAGAAGCCTTTGTTGAAGACGCGTCTGAAGAAGAAAAGAAAATTATCGACTCAATTAACAAAAAGGCTCAGGCCAATCTTGCTGAAATTAAACAGCAGGTGGCCGACGAGACTGCTCAAGCCCAGCAGGCCCTTGAAGATGAGGTCGACGCCTATGCCAAAGCAATCGGTGAAAAGATACTCGGGAGGGCATGCTAATGAAAAAATTCAAACTCAGTACAAAGCGGTTTAATCTGGTTTGCTTCTTAGCATCTGTACTGGTTTTGGCTTGCTGTACAGCAGTTATGGCTGCCGGTGGTGGCGGGCATGAAGCCAAGCCCGTTCACTGGATCGCCTCAGATACCTACAAAGTGCTCAACTTTGGGGTTCTGATCGTTGCACTGTTTTTTATTGCCAGAAAACCGGTTTCCGAGTTTTTCTCAAACCGGGCAAAAGGGATCGAGCAGGAACTGGCCGATCTTGAGCAGCAGAAAGCAGACGCAGAGAAAAAGCTTGCTGAATACGAAGCCAAATTCAAAAACCTGGATGTGGAGTCCAAACAGATTGTAGAGGACTACATCAAACAGGGTGAAGAAGCTAAGAAGAGAATTCTTGCAGCGGCTGAAGCCCAGGCTGAAAAGCTTGAAGAGACCGCAAAGCGTAATATCGAGCAGGAATTCAAGGCTGCAAAGGCAGCACTGCAGGCTCAAATTTCCGAAATGGCTATGGACAAAGCTGAAACCTTGATCAAGGATTCTATTTCCGCTGAGGATCAGGACCGACTTGTTGATGAATATTTGAAAAAGGTGGTGGCATAATGAAAAATTTAGCAGTTTCAAGGCGTTATGCCAAAGCACTGATTCTAATCGGCAAAGAGGATGGTCAGGCAGACAAATACAACACAGAGCTTGAAGGTGTAGTGGATCTTTTCAACAGCCAGGAAAGCCTGGAACAGGCGTTGACCAATCCACTGTTCAATAAAAACGACAGGAAAAATGTGTTGTCAGCGGTGTTGGAAAAATCTGATTTTTCAGACATCATGAAATCTTTTCTTGTGCTTTTATTTGATAAAGGCCGGATCGGTTTTATCAGGGACATTGCTTCTTTCTACAAAGAATTTGTTGATGAACTCAACGGAGTCGTCAAAGCAAGTATCGTATCCGCTACGGAACTGTCATCAGATGCGGTTGATAAAATCAAAGAAGCATTATCTAAAAAAACCGGTAAAAATATTGTTCTGGATGTTGAGCAGGACCCCAGTCTCATCGGTGGTGTGGTTACAAAAATAGGGGATCTTGTGCTTGACGGCAGTGTTCAAACTCAACTGATCAACTTGAGAGAAACATTAAAAAAGGGTGAGAGTGTCTAATGGAAATTAAAGCTGAAGAAATAAGCCAAATTATAAAAGACCAGATTAAGGGGTTTGACGCGGAAGTCGACCTGAGTGAGACCGGTGTGGTTCTGTCCGCGGGTGACGGTATTGCCCGTGTGTATGGTCTGGAAAAAGTTAAAGCGATGGAACTGGTGGAATTCCCTGGTGGAATCCTGGGCCTGGCGCTGAACCTTGAAGAAGATAACGTGGGTGTGGCCATCCTTGGTGATGATAAAGTGATCAAGGAAGGTGACGTGGTCAAAAGAACCGACCGTATCGCTTCCGTTCCGGTCGGCGAAGACCTGCTGGGGCGTGTTGTGACCACAACGGGTGAGCCGGTTGACGGTAAGGGCCCGATCAACTCCGATACTTACATGAATATGGAACTGGTTGCACCGGGTGTAATTGCCAGAAAATCAGTTCATGAACCCTGCTATACCGGTGCCAAAGCGGTTGACGGTATGACCCCGGTTGGCCGTGGTCAGCGTGAGCTGATCATCGGTGACCGTCAGATCGGTAAAACAGCGGTTGCGGTTGATGCCATCATCGCCCAGAAAGAAACCGACATGAAGTGCATCTATGTGGCATGCGGTCAGAAAAAATCTACGGTTGCCCAGGTTGTTGCAGCCCTTGAAGAGCACGGTGCCATGGAATACACAACAGTTGTTGTTGCCTCGGCATCTGAGTCTGCGGCCATGCAGTACCTGGCGCCCTATGCCGGCTGCGCCATGGGTGAGTACTTCAGGGACAAAGGTGAACATGCCCTGATCATTTACGATGACTTGTCAAAACAGGCTGCTGCCTACCGTCAGGTTTCCCTGCTGCTTAGACGTCCTCCCGGACGTGAGGCATTCCCTGGCGACATTTTCTACAACCACTCCAGACTTCTTGAAAGATCAGCCAAGCTGTCCGATGCTGAAGGTGCCGGCTCCCTGACCGCACTTCCCATCATCGAAACCCAGGAAGGTGACGTGTCCGCATTTATCCCGACCAACGTTATCTCCATCACCGACGGTCAGATCTTCCTGGATAAAGACCTGTTCTTTGCCGGTATCCGCCCGGCCATTGACGTTGGTTTGTCCGTATCCCGTGTTGGTGGTGCCGCTCAGGTAAAAGCCATGAAACAGGTTGCCGGTACCCTGCGTCTGGATCTGGCCCAGTATCGTGAGCTTGAGGCATTTGCCGCATTTGGTTCCGACCTTGATGCTGCCACCCAGAAACAGCTGACCCGTGGTGAGAGACTGGTTGAACTTCTCAAACAGCCCCAGTTCCAGCCGCTGCCCATGGAAAAGATGGTAACAGCCCTGTATGCCGGAACCCGTGGTTGGC
This sequence comes from Desulfobacteraceae bacterium, assembly GCA_004796375.1. Classification (GTDB taxonomy): domain Bacteria; phylum Desulfobacterota; class Desulfobacteria; order Desulfobacterales; family Desulfobacteraceae; genus MADRE2. The sequence goes on along the minus strand of QZLA01000385.1, from coordinate 6,809 downwards.
TGGATAAATATCCAAGAGAAGCGGTTGCCAAGTATGAAGAGGGTCTGTATCCGTTTGTTGAGAACCGTTTCCCTGAGATTTTTTCCGGTCTGAAAGAGAAACAGGAGATCACTTCGGACATCGAGGACATCCTCAAGAAATGCCTTGAAGCCTATGACGAAGAAGTCAAAGATTCGCTCATTTAACTTTGGATGATTCTGTGAGACTATTCGCTAACAACAGGCTTGAAAGGTAAATCATATGGCAACGTTAAAAGAAGTAAAATCTAAAATAGTCAGTGTAAAAAAGACTAAGCAGATTACCTCTGCCATGAAAATGGTTGCCACTTCAAGATTGCGCGGCTCCCAGATGGCCATGGAGGCGTTTATGCCCTATGCCGCCAAATTTGCTGAAGTTCTGGGAAGTATTGCCGGCAATGCCGGGGAGGAAGCAAGTCCCTTGCTGGTCCCCAAAGAGGAAGTTAAAAAAGTGGCCCTCATTCTGTGTACATCAGACAGAGGACTCTGCGGCGGTTTTAATGTAAACCTGATCGACAAGGCAGATAAATTCATGGCCTCAGAGCTTGAAGGCAAAGAGGTGTCTTTGATCTGCTTTGGTAAACGTGGAAGAGACTGGGCAAAGAAAAACCCGGCACCGATTGAGGATGAATACATCGGTGTGATGGGTGGAAACATCGAGTTTTCCATTGCCTCCTCTTCAGGACAGAAAATGATAAACAGTTTCCTAGAAGGAGCTGTTGATGAAGTATATCTGATTTATTCTGAGTTTCAGAATGTCGCCAGGCAGGTACCGACCGTCAAGCAGATTCTGCCGATCCCGTCCCTGGACGATGTGGCCGGTGGACAAGAAGAGGACACAGAAAAAAGCTCACTGCCCGAGCATATCTGTGAACCGTCTTCCGACGCCCTGCTTGGAGAGATGCTGCCCAAGAATATTTATATTCAGATATATGATGCACTGCTCCAGACTTCAACCAGTGAACATGCTGCCCGGATGAGGGCGATGGAAAATGCTACCAAGGCATGTGAAGACATGGTTGGAGAACTCCAGACCATATTCAACAAAACCAGACAGGCGGCCATTACCGCCGATCTGATGGATATTGTCGGTGGTGCAGAAGCACTTAAGGGATAAATTTAAGATATACTTAATTGAAAAACAGCTTTATAGGAGAATAAAATGGCTGAAAATATAGGTAAAATAGCACAGGTACTCGGTGCTGTTGTTGACGTTGAGTTCGAACCCGGAAACCTCCCTCCGGTGTTGACTGCTCTGACAGTAACCAACCCTACTATTGGTGATATGGAAGACAACCTGGTTATTGAGGTTGCACAGCATCTGGGCGACAATGTGGTCAGATGTATTGGTATGGATGTAACCGACGGCCTCCAGAGAGGAATGCCGGTAAAAGATACCGGTGGTCCGATCAGAATGCCGGTTGGCGAAGCCTCCCTCGGACGTGTTCTCAACGTTGTCGGCCGTCCGGTTGACGGCATGGGTGACATCTCCATGGAAAAAACCCTGCCCATCCACAGACATGCACCGAAATTTACCGAGCAGGATACAACGGTAAGGGTTCTGGAAACCGGCGTTAAGGTTATCGACCTTCTGGTTCCCTTTCCCCGTGGCGGCAAAATGGGCATGTTCGGCGGTGCCGGTGTTGGTAAAACCGTTATCATGATGGAGATGGTTAACAACATCGCCATGCAGCACGGTGGTATCTCCGTATTCGGCGGTGTGGGTGAAAGAACCCGTGAAGGTAATGACCTTTACCATGAAATGAAGGACTCCGGTGTTCTTCCGAAATGTGCTCTGGTTTACGGCCAGATGACAGAACCTCCGGGAGCCCGTGCCAGGGTTGCACTGTCTGCATTGACATGTGCGGAATATTTCCGTGATGAAGAGGGACAGGACGTACTGCTGTTCGTTGACAATATCTTCCGCTTTACCCAGGCCGGTGCTGAGGTATCTGCAACACTTGGTCGTATGCCTTCAGCTGTTGGTTACCAGCCGACACTTGCGGTTGACATGGGTGAGCTTCAGGAACGTATTACATCTACGGACAAAGGGTCCATCACCGCGGTTCAGTGTGTTTACGTACCTGCCGACGACTTGACAGACCCTGCACCCGCCACCACATTCGGTCATCTTGACGGAACCGTTGTTCTTTCCCGTCAGATTGCCGAGCTGGGCATCTATCCTGCGGTGGATCCGCTGGACTCCACGTCCAGGATCCTTGATGCGGCTTACATCGGTGAAGAACATTACAATGTTGCCCGTGTGGTTCAGCAGACCCTGCAGAAATATAAAGAACTCCAGGATATCATTGCCATTCTGGGTATGGATGAACTTTCTGATGAAGACAAAGTCACTGTACAGCGTGCCAGAAAACTTCAGAAGTTTCTGTCACAGCCGTTCCATGTAGCTGAAACATTTACCGGCATGCCGGGTAAATTCGTTAAGGTTGAAGACACGGTCAGATCATTTAAAGAGATTATTGACGGTAAACACGATGATCTGCCTGAAAATGCTTTCTATATGGTTGGTTCTATTGAAGAAGCTATTGAAAAGGCTAAAGCAGAATAAGCAACCGGAGGCACAAAATGGCTGAAAAGTTAGTTCTTGAAGTTGTAACCCCGCAAAAGGCGATTGTCAGCGAGGAAGCACAGATGGTCGTGGCGCCCGGCTCCGAAGGTGAGTTCGGCGTTCTCAAAGAACATACCACGTTTCTGACTTCTTTGAAGGTCGGCACATTGCGGTATAAAGATAAAAGTGGCCAGGAGCGCTATCTTTTTGTCAATGGCGGGTTCGCAGAGGTGTTACCGGATAAGGTGACCATTTTGGCCGAATCTGCTGAGCGCAGGAAAGATATCGATCTTGAACGTGCCGAGCAGGCCAAGGCAAGAGCTGAAAAACGCCTGGCCGATAAGGCATCAGAGGTGGATATGGTGAGAGCTGAAGCTGCATTGAAGCGCGCCATCCATCGGATATCACTAAAGAGAACAACGTAATATCGGGTCTGGTCTGAACTGATTGACCCGGTATTGCATGGTTGATGATCAAGGGGATGCTTAAATAAGCATCCCCTTTGTTTTGGGCTGTGAACCAATCAATCAAAGAGACGGTATGAGCGAATTTCCAGATATGGGTGTTGTGATCCTGGCTGCCGGAAAGGGAACCCGGATGAAATCCCAGCTTCCCAAAGTGCTTCACAAGGTTCAATCCAGAGAGATGATTCTTCATGTCATAGAATCGGTTCTTCCCCTTGTCGGGAACCAGGTATACGTAGTTGTGGGTCACCAGGCGGAGCAGGTGAAAACGGTTGTTTCGGATCAATATACGGTTGAATTTGCACTGCAGGAGCAATTGCTTGGGACGGGTGATGCGGTCAAGGCGGCACTGCCTTTTCTGCCTGACCACATAAAATCTGTCCTGATCCTTTGCGGTGATGTCCCCCTGATCCGCACGAAAACCCTCAGATCCATGATCCGCCAGCATGAGCAGGATCGTTTGGACATCACGGTGATGACCGTTCTTTTGCCCGATCCGACAGGTTATGGGCGGGTGATCCAGGATGACCAGGGCCGGGTGTCGGGTATCGTGGAACAGGCCGACGCCACAGAGGCGCAAAAAAGCATATGCCAGGTCAATTCCGGGATCTATCTGATCAACAAAGATGTATTGTCCGGATCACTTGAACGAATCGATTCGAACAACCAGCAGCAGGAATATTACCTGACGGATATTATTGGAATTGTACACCGCGCCGGGGGAAAAATAGGTGGAGTGGCGATTCAGGATCCCCGTGAAGTGATGGGTGTCAATACCCTTGAACAGCTTGAAACAGCCAACAATCTCATGGCTGAGATGTGCAATGAATTGCCTTGACTTTCTTTTTGCATATGAACTATACTGTGGAACACCAAGCATTGTGAGATTATGAAATTGGATAATAACCTTTTAAACGAAAAGTTTGAAGAGATCGATGTTAAGGTCGATTTTCTGATAGAATTTTGCCAAAGCCTTCAATCTGAAAATGCAGAGCTGGTTAACCGGGTACGTGAACTGGAAACTGAACTTGGAAAAAAGGATGCTGCACAGGATCAATACTACGAGCAGCAGGCAGAGGTTCAATCAAAAATAGATGGACTCTTATCAAAACTCAGGGAGTTTTCAAAAGACAGCACCTTTGATGCTCAGGCGTTAGAATAGCAGCTCATCACCAAATACTTTTCAAGTAAAAGGGGTCTTTTTGGATGAAATTGTTAAAATTGATTTCTTTGGAGAAGAGTTCAGGTTTAAATCAGACCAGTACATAGAGAATGCTGATGCCGTGGTCCATTGCCTGGAGCAGCATATTGAACAGGCCAGTGAACTGTTCAAGCAAAATGCTTCAGGGAGCAACAAAATTGCCGTACTGCTTCTGGCCGCTATCAATCTCTCAAAGGAATTGGAAGAGTTGAAAACAAAACACCATAGATTTGAAAAAGAAGTCATGAACAAGATATCATCCTTGGCAAATAAAATTGATAAAGGGATTGAATAGGATATAAATCAATAGATCAAGTAGATACCACCCCTGCAATGTGCGTGATTGTATGACGGTCTTTGTCCTAACGCATATTTAAAAGGGAATCCACCCTGATGCCGGTGAGCAGGTTCCTCAAAAGCAAGGAAAAGCCTAAAGGCGTTACTGGATGCCCACCTTTTGAACCACTGGTTCAAAGCTTAATGCAACACGGCAGCCTGCGGGGGCTACGATTTTAATTCAATCCCTTTGTCTTTTATTCCCTCCTTTCTCCATTATCTGATTTCATAGTTTTACAAATTTGATAATTGCAAGTTGCACAACTCTTTAAACAGGAGAACGACTGAATGGAATATATGATAGTACTCTTTTCAGCCCTGATTATAATAGGTTCGGGTGTGATCACCTTTCTGGTTCTGAAAAAGAAACTGAACCAGGAAAGCACGGATATAGAAAAAAACCAGGCGATTCTTCTTGAAGAAGCCAAGCGGAAAGCAGAGACGCTTCTCAAGGAAGCCAAACTTGAAGCCAAGAGTCGTCTTCTTGAGATGAAAAGCGATTTTGATACGGAAACCGCTGAAACCCGTGCGGATCTGAAAAAAGAGGAGCGCCGGCTCTCTAAAAAAAGCGAAAAACTGGACAAGCTTGAAGAACAATCCGCTAAACGGGAACAGGAACTGAACCGCAAGGATAAAGATGTTCAGAAAAAACATGATAACGCGTCCAAGATGGAGGGCCAGTATCACAATCTTTTGGAGGAAACCAAAAAAGAGCTTGAAAAGGTATCCGGCCTGACGTCAGAGGAGGCAAAAGATCTGCTCCTGAAGGCCATGGCAGAAGACGCCAAGCATGAAGGGGCCAAGCTGATCAAGAAGATCACCTCTGAAGCCAAGGAGCAGGCAGACAAAGAAGCCAAGAAAATCATTGCCACCTCCATTCAGCGCTATGCCGGGGACTACGTGGCAGAGCGGACCGTATCGGTGGTCCATCTTCCAGGGGACGAGATGAAGGGGCGTATTATCGGCCGTGAGGGACGGAATATCAGGGCACTTGAAGCCGCCACCGGCATTGATCTGATCATTGATGATACACCTGAAGCCGTTATTTTGTCCGGTTTTAACCCGGTCCGGCGTGAAGTCGCGCGTCTGTCCCTTGAAAAATTGATCTCTGACGGGCGGATTCATCCGGCCCGTATCGAGGATGTGGTGGAACGGGCCACCGAAGAGGTGGATCAGACGATCAAGGAAGCGGGAGAGCAGGCAGCCTTTGACCTTGGGGTTCATGGCATCGACTCAGAATTGATTAAGGTGGTGGGTAAGCTCAAATTCAGGACATCCTATGCACAGAATGTATTGCAGCACTCGGTTGAGGTCGGGTTCCTGGCCGGGACGATTGCTGCAGAACTTGGACTGAACGTCAAACTGGCAAGACGGATGGGCCTGCTCCATGATATCGGTAAGGCTGTGGATCATGAAATTGATGGTGCCCATGCCATTATCGGCGCCAAGCTGGCCAAAAAATACGGTGAGCATGAAAATGTGATCAATGCCATTGCCGCTCACCATGAGGATCAGATGCCGGAGACCGTGTATGATTATATTGTACAGGCCGGTGATGCATTGTCCGGTGCACGGCCGGGTGCCAGAAAGGAAAGTCTGGAAAATTATATCAAGCGCCTTGAAGACCTGGAAGGGATTGCCAATGCATTTGACGGCGTTGTCAATACCTATGCCATCCAGGCGGGTCGTGAGATTCGGGTGATTGCTGAAAGTGAAAAGATTAATGATGATGATGCCACCATGCTGTCACGTGATATTGCACGGCAGATCGAGGATAAGATGACCTTCCCGGGACAGGTCAAAGTGGTTGTGATCGGAGAGACCCGGGCAGTGGAATATACGAAAAAATAAAGGCATAGATAATGAGTGTTCTAGAGGTACTGAAGGAAAGAGGCTTTGTTGAGGATCTAACCCATACGGAGGAGTTGGAGGAATATCTGTCAAATAACAGAGCCACCTGTTATATCGGGTTTGATCCCACAGCATCCAGCTTCCATGTCGGTAACCTGGTGTGCATCATGGCCCTTGCCCACATGCAGCGGAACGGACACCGGCCTCTCGCCCTGGTCGGAGGAGGAACGGGTCTGATCGGGGATCCTTCAGGAAAAACCGAGTTGAGGAAGATCATTACCTATGAACAGATCGAAGAAAACAAAAAGGGCCTGAGGAAACAGTTTGCACGATTTCTGGATTTCAATGAGGACAACGCCCTGCTTCTGGAC
>QZLA01000290.1 GCA_004796375.1 Desulfobacteraceae bacterium | reverse complement strand
TTGCGCGTAATTACGAGTTTCTGCGGGACCGTGCCGGGTTCGGATGGAATATCCTGTTTCCATTTCTTCTGGTGGCCGGATTTGGTGTGGCGTTTTCAGGTGATACCCCGACACGGTATAAACTCGGTGTGTTTCCTTTGATAGAGCAGGAGAAAACCGAGGCAGCAGAGTGGGCCCCCGATCTGAAACTACCCGCCGGACTGACGGGGTCTTCTTTTATCCAGGTGGTGCCGTTTGAACAGTTTCAGAACGGTATGGGCAAACTGGTCCACCATAAAATTGACATGCTCATCAAAAACGGGACACCACCCTATGAATACTGGATATCAGACGCTTCGCCCAAGGGCTGGGTCATGGAAAAGGTACTCAGGGAGTCCGTGATTGCTCCTGGAAGCCTGGATCACCTGCTGAAAAAATCGCAGATTCAGGGGGACCAGATTCGATATATTGACTGGCTGTTCCCGGGGATCCTGGGGATGAATATCATGTTTTCCGCCCTGTTCGGTGTGGGATATGTGATTGTCCGCTACCGCAAGATCGGGGTGCTCAAAAGACTCAAGGCAACCCCTGTGACCGCATTTGAGTACCTGACCGCCCAGTTGATGTCCCGGGTGATTATATTGATGGGTACGGCAGCTGTTGTCTGGCTGGGATGTGATTTTTTATTTTCGTTTAATATGCAGGGATCCTACCTGGACGCGGCGGTTGTATTTCTTCTGGGCACGGTGTCCATGGTGTCTTTGGGGCTGGTTGTGGCCTCCCGGGGAACCAGTGAAGAGTTGACCAACGGGGTGATCAATTTTATTACCTGGCCCATGATGTTCCTGTCAGAAGTATGGTTTTCCCTGGAAGGGGCGTCCAGCTGGGTAAAAACCACGGCCAAAGTGTTTCCTTTGACTCATTTTCTGGGTGCCTTGCGCAAAATTATCAATGACGGGGCTGATCTCTCCATGGTCACCCAGGAGATGATGGTCCTGGCTGTCATGACCACCATCTGCCTGACCATTGGTTCCCTGCTCTTCTCCTGGACCCGTTAAACTGTCTATGCCCTGGTTTTAGGGCCTGGTCATGAAGAACTGAACAATCCTTGCGCAATCCCGGCTTTATTCAAAAATGGTGTTTATCCATTTTCCGAGATCACCGTCAAATTCAGGCAGTGTTTCCTTGGATAATGCGCTGTCCTTTTCCCGGGCCAGGGCCAGAATACCGGATACCAGGGCTGACGACAAAGAGGTTCCATTCATGAAATTATGACTGTTTCCCGGGATGGGGGCAAACACATTTTCACTGGGTGCAAGGATATCGGCCATCGCGGCCACCGTTTCATTGGGGAACAGCTTTTTCTCTTCGGTCCTGCCGGCCACCGCGATCACCCCGGGATGGGAGGCCGGAAAATATACGGTTTGAGCATGTACGTTATTTCCCACAGGGGCCACAAATATCACCTGCTGTTCAACGCCCGTCTCAATCAGCCGTGACATGATCGGGTCATCCACCAATGCGCCGAGGCTCATATTGATAATATCTGCTCCCTTGACCAGAGCCGTATCGATCGCCTTTACCATGGATGACGAATAGCAGCGCCCTTCGGGTTTTGATTCAGACAGCTGTTCGCAGGCCCTTAATGCAAAAATATTGGATTCAGGCGCACACCCGCTGATGCCGGAGCGGTTTGCCCGGGAACCTGCCAGCCCGGCCACGGCGGTCCCATGGACCTCGATTTTGTACCTGCTTTGACGGATGAAATTCTCGGATAACACCACGGCGCCTGCAAGGTCTGCGTGCCCTTTATCCACACCGGTGTCCACCACGGCAACCTGAACACCTTTACCGGTATATCGTTTATGCAGTGCTTCAAAATCAATCATTTTCCGGATGGTCTGAAGGTTGTTCATGGGCTCGGCCAGGGTTTGAAAGATATAGTTTGGCTGGGCCAGTTCAACGTCTGGTACCTTTTTCAGCGTCATGATTTTTACGTCAACATCCTGGTCTGTATGAACAATGAAGACCTCAAGACCAAGGGTCTCAAGCATAAAGTTCTCCAGGACCGTAAGTCCATGATCCCTGGTAAGGGCTTCAAGGATTCCCTGGGTTGCTGTTGACGGGTGGATGGCCAGAAGTATCTGTCCGGGCACAAAAGCGGTCTTGCCATCAAATGCAAATCGACGCTGCCCGCTTTGGGCCACCCGTTTTTTCTCCGAATCAAATCCCTGTACATCCCAGAAGTAGGTGTTTCCAGGCTGCAATCGGGAATTCATTACTTCGGGTCGCAATTGATAAGTCCCTTTGCCGGTATATGCTGAAAAAATCATCTGGTCGGCCACGGCATCTTTATCGGTATTTTTTTCAAATATCCGTAAAAAATACAATGGGGCCTGATCCACAGTCTGCCAGGTAAAGGTCAGGGGTTCAAATGCCAGTATGGCCTTGTCTTCAGGCGTATTCAACAAGAGTGTCGCCAGTTTGTCGGGCTCGTGGGCCGTAACAAAATACAACCCTTGTGGAAATTGGATTTCCATGGGCGGGTTGGTGATCACAAATCTGACCCGGTGACTGCCGGGGGTATAGGTGGGTAGCGGGGGTACATTTGGATAGGTGTAGACCTTTTGAAATCCACCCCCCAGGTGGTCAATCACATGATGTTTCCGGATGCCGTCCACCTCCCAGTATGCTTTTAGAAGGCCGGCTCCGGAAAAGTTGATTTTCACGAACAGGCCTGGTGCCGGATCATTACGATTTAAAGTGATTTCAGGCCGGTTGTTGTCAAAGTAGACCTGTATCCGGTCTATGATGAAATTCTGTATCCTGACGTTGGCAGATGCCTGGGCTGTTGCAAGGGCCGGGCATGATCCCGCGCTTCTGACCCTGACCTGGTACATTCCGGGCCGGGCATATGCATGGGTGGCATGCAACGTGGTGTCGCGGCTCACACGTCCCAGTTCCTGAAATCCGGACCCGTCTCCATAGTCAATGTTAACGGGACACGGCACCTCACTGGTATCCATCTGCACCTGTATGGTGAATGAGACCGGTTCATTCACATAGGCCCGGCTGGTTGATGCCGTGATACCCATGGTTCCCGGGGATATATTCACCCTGACCGTTGTGGACGCCTGGACATCATCAAGTGCGGGGCAGTTGGGTGTGCTTCGTACCGTGACCCTGTAATTTCCGGGATATGAATATGAGTGGGTTGCGTTAAATACCCTGTCATTGTTGGTTCTGCCAAGCTCCTGGCCGGGAGTGCCGTCACCATAATCAATAAAGATGGGACAGGAAATGTCGGATACCATATTCACCTGGACCCTGAAATTCACCGGCTGGTTGGTGGTGACCACACTGGGAGTGGCCGTCACAGCCAGTGTGCCGGGAGCAGTGACCACAATGGTGGTCTGGGCGCTCCGGGGCGGCATGGCATCACAGTCATCCCCGCCCCGGACGCGCACGGTATAGGTTCCTGCGCGGGTAAAGGTATGGGATATGTTAAACACCGTCACAAACTCTAGGAAGAGACCGACCTCAACAAAGCCCTGGCCCTCGTCAAAGTCCATTTCAATGGGGCAGTAAATCATTTGACTGTTGGGTGACGGAGAGGCGGTAATGGTGAAATTTACGGGCTGTCCCACCTCTACCCGGGTAGCACTGGGCATGATGGATATGGCATGGACAGCGGTAACGGACATGAACAGCATGCCCAGGATCAGGATGACAAAGCAGATTGGTTTTTTTTGAGCGAATATCATGGCATGGTCTCCCATTAAAACGACAGCTGCAGATCACCGGTGAGCGCCAGGTAAATCAGGGTGCCGTCCGTATCAGTATCATAGGTCCTGTCTTCGGATCCGTCATAGACGCATTTGAGCATGATTTGGGGAGACAATATCCCCCATAGCGGGTGCTCAAGGCTGTAGGTTAACTGGAGATCCGCATTCCAATAGTCCTGGTCCATGGAATCATCACTGGTTTTCTGGCGGTTCATGCTGGCATTGCTTTCGAATGTCAGTTGATCCAAGATGGTCCAGCTCCATGCCAGGTTCATGCTGTAGGTGGTGGTATCCAGATCTGTCGGGTGGTAGGTGGACTCATTAACCATGACGGACCCGGATACCATGCATTTTTCACCGGACCAGGTACTGCTGAGTGTCAGGGACTTGGTGTCTGAATCACTGTCCTGACTCGTCCGGTCATCCTGGTCTGAAAAACTGGGACTCAGAGAGATACTCCATTGGTCCCACATATAAGAAACATTTCCGGAACAGGTATCTGTCACCATGTGCATTTCATCCCAGGGGCTGGGCTCTTTATCGCTTTCCTGGACACTCCGGCTCAAAGACAGGGATATGGGCACAGATTCAAATTTGCTAAGATTGTAGTCCACGCCGTAATCCGAAGTGGTAATAACGGCCCGGTCCGGGTCATCATCCACATTGTCATTAAACCGGCTGTATCTTAACGATACGCTCTGATACTCAAAGGTGTATCCTGCAGCGGTGTCAAACCCTTCACGGTCATAATCCACCCCTGAATTTCCAGGTACCTGGTAATTGGGCCCGTTGTGTTCGTAAGAGGCCTGGTAATTAAACCGTTCAAAATCGCCGCTGATTTCTGCATACAATGAATCATCAGATACAAAGTCGATACCGTCACTGGTATCTTCATCATAGTCGGACCATCCCAGTTCCAGGACCGCTCGGGCCTTTTGATCGAAAAAATCGGTCTTGAGGCTCAATCCGGTGGCTTTTCCCCGGATACCGCCCGGATCTGATGACCACAGGCCATAGGAATCATCCGTGATCTCCCCGCCCCGGATATGGGCCAGGGTAATTTCCAGACGGTCGTCCATGAGTGTCAATGTCCCGGATCCGCCGTGAAAATGATTGGTTTCCTCTGTATCAAGTCCCCATTCACCGTCGATCCCGTATGCCTGGTCGCTACGCATTGTAAACCCGGACACTGTCACCGGGCCGTATCCCAGGGTCAGGGAACCGCCTCGCCGGGACAGGCCGTTGTAGGTGTTCCGTGTACCAGTCACTGAAATGTCCCCAAAATCCATGCCGGCGGAATACTGCTCGGTTGAATACCGGGCTGAAAGCAGGTAGTCCGCCAGTTCCAGGCCGTCATCCATGGGCTCATCCATGGGAAGTTCCTGGTCCTGGTACCGGGCATTGGAGGTGAAGGTTAATTCCCACGGGCCTTGGGCGGCTTTGTTCTGTGTGCTGATATTGGCCTGGGCTTCCCATTGGTTCAACTCCCTTTGCTTTGCATCACCGCGCTTTTCAAGGAGTCGGGTATACTGGCCTGAGACTGTGTTTTCAGAATAGAATGTTTCAAAAGCCCGGGTGTGGCGTGTGGTAAATACGAACTCCTCTGAAACCTCCTGTCCCGAATCATCAGAGAACCTTACCGCAAGGGTATGCTCCCCCGGGGGAAGCACCTGGACCGGCGCCAGCTCAAAGCCGTCGGCCAGAATCTTTGCCAGTACGGTCACATCGGAATAATCCAGCTCAATATACAAGGTGTCCGGGTCGAATTCACCGGTGATGCGGCAATGAATCAAAGGTTTTTTGTCAATGGTCTCTTCTTCGATATCAGGTGATAGCAGATGAATGGGCGGATCACCGGATTGAAGTTCAATCTGTGGTTCACTGGACTCTTCAGAGTCGGAAGCATGGGCTGAAAAGGTGAAAAACATCAGGGCGGCAGCAAGAAAGATTATTGGGACATAGGTTTTTGAACTCATTGTTCTCCTTTTCCTGTGGCGTGGGTGAATACGCTTCGGGTACGTTATCGCCTTTTGGTTGGTTAAATTTCAGGGCATTGTCATCCAGTCTTAATGAGTCTTTGTTCCGATTTTGTTAGGAACCGCCTTTCCTGCATTTTTTTTTGAACGTATCAGTCCTCTGGTGAAACTGTTTATGCGTACAGCAAGAGTAAACAGGTTCAATCAAATCAATCAAGCAAAAAGGAGAGTAAAATGAAACGAGTAATCCCGATTATTGTCATTGCAGTTCTGGTTTTTTTTCAGGCAAACACCATTTGGGCGGCTTCTGTCCATCTCACAGCACCCAGCGATGAAGCCAAGTGGACATTGGGACGGGAGCATAGCATCCAGTGGGCGACCAAAGGCTTTATTAAAAAAGGATATGCCAGGCTCGACCTGTACAAGAGTGACCGGCGAACCAAGGTGGCGACGATTCGTACCAAGGTGGGCATTAAAAAACGGCATTGTAAATGGCGGTTACCGTCAAACCTGGCACCGGGCTACCATAAATATGCGATTCGCCTGAAAAGCCTGAATGGGCGCCATACATCATGGAGTGATAATTTTACGGTCAGAAAAGCCGGTTCCTCGGCTTCAACCAAACCAAGGATTACCCCGTTAAAACTGCATCTCGGATACCTGGAAGGGGCCATGAACGGTGTGCTGGGGTATGCCCATATCCATATGAACAACTGGAAAAAGCAGGATTCCTATTGCGAAATCAAGCTGCCTGATTACCATGATAAGAAAACCTTTGAGATCCCTAGTTATAAGTTGAGTCCGCCAAAACCGTTCAGGGATATGCGGTTTTTTGTCCAGAATATCGACTCGGAGTATTTCAAAGCCAAGCATCAAAAGGGCGGCAACTACAGAATTACCATAGGATTTGAAACCAAATACCGTGAGATCAAGGGGATCCGGTGTAAAGGGGATAAGGACAGTAAAGCACCGGATGCGGAGATGAGCGGCATCCATATCCATGTGGATTTCAAGCTGAAACCGACACCGGATCATAAGGGACTGACCTATGAATTTACCAACGTAAAAACAGAGATCAGGGACATGAAAATGGTCGGCAACTGGAAAGGTAAACTGGTTCAGTGGCTTAAACCCAAAGCCGTCAGAAATGCCAGGGATAAAATTGAAGCCAGCGCTTCTAAAAAGGTGTTGCAAACCCTGAAAGCCAGTGGATTCAAGGAAAAATTCGAGACAAGTATTAAAAAAGCAGATAAAATTTTGGAATACGCCCGTAAGGCAAAGGTGTCTACCAGACATCTCAAATACCGTATTCAGGGAGATTATCTGGTGGTATCGATCTGATAGTGGGTGAAAGGTCATATCATCGGGGCGGTTTAAACCGCTCCGATGATATTCGCATCGTAAGGATATTGAGGTTGATGAAAACCCGATTCTCCCTTTCTGGCTAACGGATAACAGGCGGACGTATCTTGTCGACCAACCCATCCATTGAACGGTCGAACGCCATGGGCATCAGGATTTCAAAACAACCGGCCAGGCCCAGGGTGATCCCCAGGACCAGAACGAGTATACTGAAAAATCGCTTGGGTATACTCATCAGCATTTGAAATGACATGCGGTTTTCTTCTCTTGCCCCGAAAATCTGGGTCACACTGGCGCTGATCATGAATATACCGGCAAACAGCATGGCAAAACCCGGTCGAGCTTTCATATAGGAGATGAGGGCTCCCTGCAGATTAAAAAGACCGATAAATCCGGTTATAAAAATGGCCGCCCCGAGCAGGGTCAGTGTGATGCCATCCATAACGGCGGCAATACCCGTGTATGAGTAGTAGTAACCAGATCCCCCGCCTTCAACACTGCTGTCGTATGAACTGTATTTTTTCCGAATCGATTCGATTCCCCACATCACAACCGCGGTACCAATGGGGAGCAAACCAAAGAATATGATTGGAGTGACCGAGATTTTCCAGCCGATGTATCCAAGAGCAAACCCGAATACGAATAATAGAATAGAAAGCCAGGTGCTTAAAAAAACTGGCTGTTTTGCTTGTCCTGTTTCCATGGTCGTTGAAAACCCTAACTGTATGGTGCAGGGCTGACATTGTGGGTTGAGTTATTTTAAAACCATTTCCACCCGGCGGTTCTTGGCCCGTCCCTCTTCTGTGCTGTTAGATGTGACCGGTGCAAGGCATGCCACACCCTTTGCTGTCAGCCGTGAGGTGGCGATACCCAATTGGCTGCTCAGCATGGAAATGACCGATTCCGCCCTTTTCTGTGACAGGTCCAAATTGTACTGGAACGTTCCCTGGCTGTCTGTATGGCCGACGATGTACACCTGTAACTCAGGGTTTTGGGAAAGAAATTTGGCCATCTCCTCAAGCTGGGGCTGCGATTCAGGTTTGATGACGGCTTTGTTTGTATCAAAATAGATGCCATAGATTGCAGCCTTGCCTTTTTCCGCTATCATCCGGTGAAGGGATTCTGCTTTCAATGTCACCATTTTTTCTTCCATTTTTTCAAGACGGGTTTCTTCAAGAAAGACAGCGACCCGTTTGCCGGCTTTTGATACCCCGTAATTATCCTGGTAGGCCGTAAATATAAACACATATGACTCTTTGCCCTTTATCGTGGCCTTGCCGGTGAACACTTTTGGATCTTTTACAGAATAGGGGGAGAACGCATATTCCTGGAGTTGGCTGTCTTTTATCTGTTTGCCGTCGGCATTTTTATTATAGAACGCTTCGATATCCTGTCCGCATTCCGAATATCCTGAACACTCGAATAAGGTCTCATAGCCCAGCTCTTTAAGTGCATTTTTATAGTTCAGGATCACCTCCGTACTGCTGCGGTCAGGGGGAGCAAGATAAATGATCCGGGTTCTTCTGCCAGCTTTTTTTATTGAGCTCTCCCACCCTTTCTTTCCTTTCCATGGACCTGTCGGAATATTGGATTCATCAAATTTACTGAACCGGTATCCACTGATGACAGATCCTTCATAACGGGGCAGTCCCGGTATGTCTTTTGATCCCTTGATATCTTTTCCAAGATCGGCTGCCATGATATCTAAAGCGGGAAAAATAATCAGGGCGCAAAAAAGCCCCCAAACACAGACCACCTTAAAAACCCTGTTTGATCGGCACATCGCTGTCATCCTTTTCAGAAGTCGAAATTTTTATACCTGCTTTTATATTCAGCGCCCTTTTTTATTGTCAATCAGAATTAATTATCTCACATATTTATAACATTCTGCTTGATCGTGGATGGCGCTTGGAATCAAATTCCGGACCAGGAGAGGTCAATACGATGTAACCATAGACAGGACTTTGATTACCTGCCCTGTGTTTTGATTCTGTTAGGGTTTCTCCCTTTGCTTGACAAGCTGATCGACCATTTCCTAAGGTGCATTTTCAAATACAATCATTGACCATCATAAATAAAATATAATTCGTTCTTGTGTGAATAATGATGTTAACCGCTTGGGTGTGGGAGGCAAATTATGAAAAAGCGAAGAATGTTATCTATATTTCTGATTGTGGTCCTGGTGCCGGTATTCTCGATTCTGACACCGGGCTTCAGGGGAACCGGGATAGATGGAACAGGAAAAGAATCTGGCCTGATCGCCGATGCGCATGCCGGAAAAAGCCGAAAACTCCGTATTGCCTGGGAGAAAAGCGTATCTCCCAGCGACCAGGTGAAACTGCTTTTGACCTGGCAAGGGGGCAGCAAACAGCAACACCTGGCGACTGTTCAAAACAATGGCCAATATTACTGG
>QZLA01000046.1 GCA_004796375.1 Desulfobacteraceae bacterium | reverse complement strand
TCCCCTCCACCCTGACAAGGATATCTTGGGTTTATGCAGCACACGAACATCCTCATTATCTCAGACATTGAAGGCAGCTCGTTGTGCCGGGACTACGAGTCCACCACATTCCTGGGCAGGGGTTGGCCACGTGCCTGTCTCGGGATGAGCAAGGATGTCAATGCCGTGGTCCGGGCACTTTATAACGCGGGTGCCCGGGAGGTTACGGTCCAGGATTTTCACCGGACCGGTTTTAATATTTTTCCTGAAATAATCGACAAAAGAGCCCGGGTGGTTCAAGGATACCGTCAAGGGCCGGTGCCGGGTATCGGCCGGGCACATGGTGCCACCGGCCTGGTCATGACGGGAATGCATGCGCCGTCAGGGGCCGATGCCATCCTGGCCCATACCCTGACATCCAGGATTGCGCGGTTGGAGGTGAACGGCCGCCTGATGACCGAAGCAGAATTGTTTTGTGCCTCGCTTGCTCCCTTTGGTTTGGTTCCCCTGTTTATTTCCGGTTGTCCAACGGCATGTGATTATGCAGCCAACGCGATTGATGGCTTGACCAGCTTTCCACTCCATCAGGAGATCAGGGGCTCTGAAGCGCGCGCCATGACCTGGCGAGAGCAGATGGCCGCAGCGGCCGCAGCGGCCCTAAAAAGCCCCGCCGGCCGTCCGTTTAACCCCAAAGGCCCGTTTGAGGCCAAGGTCACCCTTCGGAAAGGCTCAGGTGAGGCACAAAAATTGGCCGCACGATGGAATCTTGAAGCCCACGGTCCCCAGGTCACGATCCAGGCCCGCGACCTGAACCGGATATACCTTGAGCTGGTCAGGCTGGTATACCTGAACCGGTTCACACAGCACGTCCTCCCTCCAGGCCTGTTCCTTTACAGGATTATGGGCCGGCTTGGGCTGGCCTGGATCAGGCGACAATTAAAAAATCTGCCCCCTAGCTTGAGATAATTGTATTCCGTGGTTGTATATTTAGACGTTTGGTATTATGGTTCTAAACCATAAGCTGCTAAACACCACACATGGTCAAGCGGCCTGCCAACTGCTTAAAAAACGCCCTTCACAAGGAGACAAACATTGGATCACATTAAAAAAATACTGGTTCCCCTGGCGTTTACAGATTACTCAGCCGGTGTATTTGAGTGTGCCTGCCAGGCCTGTAATGAGAAAACCCAACTGGTTGTACTCAGCATTATCAACGACAGGGATATTGCATCGGTCGAAACGGTCGTATCCATGGGATATGATGTTGATGCCGATCATTACGTGGAAAATATCCGCAAAGAAAGAGCCCGGATGTTGAAGGAAATGATCTCCAAGGTGGGTATAGATAAGGCAAAGGTCTCATTGACCTTTAAAATCGGCAAACCGGTTGATGAAATCCTCAAAATGATCCATGATGAGTCCCCTGATCTGGTGGTAATGGGAACCCGCGGCCGGACCGGATTGAAAAACAGTATCATGGGGTCCGTGGCAGAGAAGGTATTCAAAAGATCACCGGTAAATGTCCTGTCCTATAGGGATGAAGATGTGAAAGCAATCCTGGAGAAAAAACTCCACTTATAGCCGGTTTTTCACATGACTTTGACCGGACCTGATATCATAACAAAGAGTTCCAGGTAATGATTCGCAAAGCAACGGCTTCTGATTCAGATATCATTGCCGACATCTATAATTATTATATCGAGCATTCCATTGCCACCTTTGAACAGGAAGCAGTGGCACCCGCTGAGATGGCGGACCGGATCCAAAAGGTGTTTGATGCCGGCCTTCCCTGGCTGGTGGCTGAATCAAATGGATCCATTACAGGATATGCCTATGCCTCCCCCTGGAAAAGCCGCGCAGCTTACCGGTTCTCTGTGGAGTCCACGGTTTATCTGTGCCATACCCATTCAGGACAGGGGCTGGGCAGCAAACTGTATGAGGCCCTGTTTAACGAATTGAAACCCCTGGATGTTCGCACCGTCATCGGCGGTATTGCACTGCCCAACCCGTCAAGTATTGCCCTTCATGAAAAATTCGGCATGAAACAGGTGGCCCATTTCAAAGCGGTGGGATTCAAGTTTAATCAATGGATTGATGTGGGCTACTGGCAGGTGGTACTTCCCTGACCCGAATCCCCAACTTACCTCGAAGGGTGGTGTTCACCCTCCGTGACAATCCAATCCTATTCCAATAAAAGCAGCAGGAACTGCGCAGGATTTACAACGTTCATATCCCCTGGGAACCGGTATCCGACAATGTAGTCAATCGGGTCTGCCTGATGAAGCCCGATAAACAGGAAATCCGCCCCGATCCTCTCAAAGGCGGCACCTCCGGCAATACCACCGGGCGGATTAACCCCGTAGTAGGTCACACCGGTATAGGAACCGGATGACGGATCAAACTGGGAGCATACCGTACCGCTGCCGTCCTGGGACCAGACCCAGAGCCAGGGACCGCCTGCCGTATGGCTATCCCAGGCCATACCGTAAATCCCGTTAGCGTTGCTGTACTGATTGATCACTGTTCCGGAACGGTTGATTTCATATATATCCGTGCCAAAACCACCGGTCCAGAAATGGTCGGTTACCGGATCATACGCCAGTGCACGGTTGGGATTCAGGGGGCCTGTGATGGAGGTGCCGGTTACCGTACCGGTTGCCGGGTTGATCTGCTGAATCATCGT
>QZLA01000301.1 GCA_004796375.1 Desulfobacteraceae bacterium | reverse complement strand
TCCAGCAGTTCACTGGTTCCCTGGACAGGGTTGGCAACAAGGCTGAAGGTATGGTTCTTTTCATTGCGGTATAGCGTGGTGAGTGATGGGGTCCCATCCGCGGCATTCAGCAGGACATCATAATACCCGTCCTGGTTGTCATCGGCAAAACTGACAAACCCCTGCCAGGTACCCGCAAAAACGGCATCACCCGTACCGTTTGCATCCGTATCCACCCAGGTTGACCGGTTCCGGAAAACGCCACTGCCCAGGTTTTCAAGTAGATAGGTATTGCCGCTGCCGGTTCCGATCAAGTCCATGTCCCCGTCTTTGTCCATATCTGCCGCATCAAGAACAGCCTCATACCCGACCCCGGGCAGGGCACTGTCGCCGACCCCATTGTTGTCCGTATCCAAGGGGTTGGATATTCGGACAAAGGTGCCCTTCTTGTTATTGTAGTAGTGCATCTCCGTTCCGGTTGAGAGATCCCCGCTTTGAACAATGTCCATATCTCCGTCCCCGTCAAAGTCAGCTGCGATGATATCGCTGTAATGCATGGGTACCAGAGCAGACGCATTTAATTCATAAGTTTTCTGTTCTTCATTATTGAGTAATAATAAAAGATCAACACCAGGGGAGGCGTACAGGTATCCGATGCAGAAAACTGCCCAGGCGGGGATTACCAGCAAAAGTCGGGTTTGCATGTTCATTTTTAATCGTCTTGCAGACATATTCGCATGCCTCCTGAGGATTTAAGAGTATTCTGTTGATGAATAATCAATTGCAGATTTGATACCCAGAAAACTTCTAAGGTGTCAAGAGATGAAAAATCTGATATTTCCTGACCTGGAGGGCTGGTTAAAGGCTGAGTGACTGCGATCGCTCCTGTTTCAGAAGATTGCGCTTATCAATATAGATATTGATCATCAGTCCGGAGAAAACGATGATACACCCGGTAATTAATCTGGCTGAAATCGTTTTTCCCATATGATAATCGATCACCAGGCCTGTCAGGATCTGGCCGATGAACATCAGTATGGTGGTATAGAGGGCCGGAATCTTGGGTACGATGGTATTGAATCCAATAACGATGAGTACCCCGCATATCCCCCCGCCTAAAATAAAAGCCGGATGGATTTCCGGGAGGGTATATAAAGAACCGGACAGGTTGAAATTTCCAATGATCACTAACGCAGTTACGGTAATCAGTCCTGCCAGATAGTTGATTTGTGTTGCTTTTAAAACACCGATTTTAAGCCCTAGCTGAGATGTCAGAAGAATAGACAACAGAACCAGCATGCCGGTGAGAAGTGCTAAAAGGATGAAGATATAGTCCAGCTGCCATTGATCAACCATCCCCAGGATCCCCAGCAGCATCAAACTGAGACCTGCCAGTTTGTTTTTCCTGAAGGCGTGTTTTTCCATGTTTAAAAACCCCGTGGAATCGGTCAGCACGGAACCGATGGATTGCCCCATGATAATCATGGACAGGGTGATTGATGCACCAAGTTGAATAAAACAAAGATTGTTCAGATAGACAACCAGAACCCCTACAATGCCTCCGAAATAGAGGTGAAGCGGGGCCTCTTTTTTCACGGATTTTTGCTGCATAACCATTATTATCAGGCTGATGCAGGCAAAACCGCACAGATGAAAAATCAACAGGGATAATAACTGTCCGGCGTTGACAGCCAACTGGCTGTTGAAGGTGGCCATCAGTGTAACCAGCATACCTACCAGACCCGCACCTATGATATACATATGTCTGCTCCTTTTTGAGAAATTCTTGCGCATTATTCCAGATTTGATAAATTGCCATTAGGACATATGTCCTAGTTTATAAAAAAAATCGGAATGCCATGGAAATTGAGACAAACATCCAGCGGGTTCAAAAGTACCTGACGCAATACGGATTTGCCCAGATTCTTGAAGATGAGATGATTCAGCAGATGAAGCTTTATGTTTTTAATCCGGGTGAGCATATTGTAAGGAGCCACGAAAAACCGGAGATGTTCTATTTCTATGTCAAAGGCAAATCAAAGGTCTATCAGCTCCTGGATAATGGAAAGTCTCTGCTGTGCCGGTTTTATAACCCTCCTGAAATCGTCGGGGATGTGGAAATATTCAGTGACATGCCCAATATCTGCAATCTGCAGGCATTAACCCGGGTCACCTGTGTCGGCATTTCGGTTGAGAAAATCAGAAAAGCCGCTGAATCAAATAACAGGCTGCTGATGCTGCTGTGCAGATCACTTGGCCTGAAACTGGCCAGTTTTAATATGATCAGTGCCGTGAATCAGAAGTTTCCACTTGAAAACCGGCTTGCCAGTTATCTGGCAGCCGTGTCCGAACCGGGTAAAAAAGGGGAGGTCATTGTTAGTGAAATCCATACCAACAACCTGACCGAGCTGGCCGATCTTCTGGGATCAAGCTACCGGCATCTGACCCGAACCATAAAAAGCTTTAAGGACAAAGGTATTGTCACAAAGAATAACCGGGAAATAGCGATTATTGATAAAAAGCAACTCCAGGGACTGGCCAAGGATATTTATATTTAACCCCTTGCCTTTGTCTCCTGCCTCCTTACTATACTCCTTAGACAGGCCCATATTACAAAGGTTTGCCGATAGCATCCGGTTTTTGTTTTTGTATGGAAAAGAATACATCGGCAGAACCGAAGAAGCCAAAAGAAAGTAGCAGGAAGAGCATGTTTACAAAACCCTTGAGTTCAGACTTACCGTCAACAATTGATGAGGCGGTTAATATACTTCTGGCTGATTTGAGATTACTGGATCGAACCCGGATGGGGTCGATGACAACCGAAGAACTGGATTTGGTCAACCAGGTCGTCGGGCTTCAAATTACCCGGGACTTTCGGCTGTGGAGCGGCAATGAGTTACTATTGCATGCATGCCTGAAATCGATGGAGGATTCAGGCAGGGAGGATGCCGATCCCGCCATGGCCATTATCCAGGCCATGTGGGAAAAACTGCAGGAAACCCATGTGTTGAGGCTGGTAAAATAACACGGGTCGGCCATGCGTGATGCGTTGGATGGTACCCTCTCTATTCGGCGTCATGTAAACAATATTGACCCCGGATTCTTATGGTGCCGCATCCGCCAAAGATCATACGGTCTTTTCCATTGACAGAGGATCGGTCCAGTTTCACAAAGTTGGGATTAGATGTGGAAGGCCCTTGCTCAATGGTCATCTTTCCATTCCATAATCCCTGATCCATCAGGCAGTATCCGAACGCGGCGTTGCCCGAGCCTGTTGCCGGGTCTTCAAGATATCCGAATTTTGAGGCAAAAACACGTGTCCGGTATTCACAGTCAGGATGAACCGTTTCCCGGGTTGACACATGGACAATATCAATGTCATTGTCCAGGCAAAACAGGCGCAATGACTCCGGGTCCGGCAGGAGATTCAAACAGGCCGACAGTGTTTTAATCGGGACCAGCAGGGTTCTCAATCCGCCGTTGATCAGCTTGACCGGTCGGGAATCATCAATATCCGTTATCTCTGCCTGCAGAATTTTTGCGATTTCTGATCTTCCAGGTCGGCATTCGAGGATCTCAGGAGGCGGCGCCATGATGTAGACGGCGTCCTCATCTGCAATACGATTGAAAACGGGCAGTTTGCCTGCGTTCACACGAATAAAGACCTCCTCCTGTGACCGCAGGTTCTTGTCATTGACAAGCAGGTCATACATAATGGCGATTGTGGCATGACCGCAGAAGTCCACTTCGCATTCAGATGAGTAAAATTTCAAGTAAAATTCATCACCGACCCTTTGCACATAGCCGACTTCATTGACATATCCTTTAAGTTCCTTGGCCATTTTTTGCATGGCATTTTCCGATAGATGTTCATTTTTGTCCAAAAAGACATACCCGGCCGGGTTTCCTGAGGAAAACCCTTTTGTGAACGCATCGATTTTTTTGAACCTTAACGCCTTCATGCGTACCTCCTCATACTCCCCGGGTTAAATAAAAAACCTGTCGTCACCAAGATGTGATGGGGGGGTGACAAAGACAATTTTCAGGCTGTCCGTGCCTTCATTGGATAACCGGTGCACCACGTTTGATTTGATTTCAAACACATCACCCGCGGCAATTTTATGAGATCCTTCCCAGGCCACGCTGTTTTTTGATACTTTGCCTGTTTCCATTTTACCTGTACCTGACAGAATGTGATAAATTTCCGAGCCTTCAGTGTGAAAATGTGCCGGGAGCGTTTTCCCGGGTTTTAATTCTGCAATTAAAAAGGAGGTTTCACCATCTATCAATCGGCACAATTCAATGTCTGATTTCTCGTCCTGATTAAGCTGGTTAAATGATGATTTGATATTAAATTTTTCCATGACAAATTCCTTGAATAGATGTAGTCTATATTGGTCAGAATTCCTATATTTGGGTTTTGTATAATATGTCGGATTTTTTGTCAATATGTTGGAATTTATTTTTTTAGATGGAACGCATATGGAAAAGATCAATCAAAATATTTCAATCAATCTAAAAGCAATCCGGAAACAAAGAGGGATGACTCTGGAAGACTTGGCAGGTATTTCAGGTGTGAGCAAAAGTATGTTGGGTGAAATAGAAAGGGGTGGGACCAATCCAACAATCCTGGTTTTGTGGAAAGTAGCTGAAGGACTGAAAATCCCTTTAACCCACCTGCTTGAAGAGGAGAAGAAAGAGTATCTTATCGTTAGGGATAGTGAAAAAATCAAGATAAACAATGATCCCGAATTCAATATATTCAGCTTGTTTCCATTTTACGACCAGCACAATCTCGAAATCCATAGGATTGAGTTGCAACCGTTTTCAAAGCTGTCAAATCCTGGTCATTTGAGTGGGGTTGATGAATATATTTTTGCTCTGGATGGTGAAGTCACAATCAAGGCGGGCGATGTAAGAGAAACATTATATAAAGGTGATGCCATTCGTTTCAACGCAAGGGCAAATCATGAAATTATAAATGCGGGGGAAGATGTTGCACATCTGCTTAATGTGATGGTTTACACGTAATGGGGCAGACCATGAAAATATCCATACTGACAAGCGGCACACGGGGAGATGTCCAACCCTATATTGCGTTGGGCAAGGCGTTACAGGAAAGAGAACATGATGTGTTGATTGCATGCCCTGAAAACTTTTGCTCCTGGGTTGAAGAACACGGGCTTAAAAGCTGTTCTATCGGTATTGATATGCAGGCCTTTCTTCAAACCCCTGAAGGTAAGAAATTATTGTCCGGTAACGTCCTTACCCTGATAAAGATCTGGAAGCAGATCGTTGTACCGAGCATTCAAAAAACACTTGATATCTCATGGGAATATGGCAAAGATGCCGACCTGCTCATCTATCATCCAAAGGCAACCGCCGCAATTGATGTAGCGGAAGCCACAGGCGCCGGCCTCATATGCACCGCCCTGTTTCCTCTTTTTCAAACCCCGGCCTTTCCGTTTTTTATTTTCAGGGGTAATTTCGGTCCTTTTCTCAACACGCTTTCATATAAGTTGACGAGTTTGTCTCGAATTTTCTTTATTAAAATGGTTAATAAATGGCGCACCAAAACCCTGGGTTTGGGAAAAAGCCAGATACTCATGCCTTTTGATGGCCATGGAGCCAATCCGGTATTACGGCTGTGTGCGGTATCACCCTCTGTCATGAAATATCCGGAAACCGGAAACGCGATGGTTCACACCACTGGATACTGGTTTCTGGAAGAGAAAGAAAACTGGCAGCCGGATCCTGGGTTCCTCGAATTCATCAATTCAGGGGAAAAGCCGGTATATATCGGGTTTGGTTCTATGACGACAAAAGATCCTGAAAGATTAACTAAGGAGATTATCCAGGGTGTTCAAGATGCGGGATTGAGAGCAATACTTTCAACGGGATGGGGTGGGTTGAAAAGAATCAGTCTTCCGGAGGGCATTTTTTTAATTGAAAACGCACCCCATGACGGCTTATTTAATTATGTCAGTGCAGTCGTACATCATGGCGGTGCCGGAACAACAGCTGCCGGCCTTCGGGCAGGGCTTCCGACATTCATTTGTCCAGCAGCTTTTGACCAACCCTATTGGGGGCGTTTGATCCATGCTCTCGGGATAGGACCCAAGCCGCTATCGATAAAAAAACTTAACGCAAAAGCGTTCTCAAAAGGCCTGGCTGACCTGACCCGGAACGAATCATACCGGTCGGCGGCAAAAAAAATCGGTAAACGGATTGCTGACGAAAATGGTGCGTCACGTGCGGTGGATCTGATCGAATCATTTCATCAAGGAGGCAAGGCTAAGTAGCCATGGGCAACCGCTATCAGGACATTTATCCGTCATCCCCGATACTGGACAGTGGTGCACTATTGAGGCCATCTGCGGCTGATCTTTTGACCCTGGAATACTTTGAGGCACCGCCCGGTCAAATGCCGGAAAAAATATTTGATCAGCACCACGTACTGATCAATCTGAGAGACGCGCCCATGCGGGTTGAGAATTTCAGGGACGGGGAGCACATTGATTTTATTTATAAAAAAGATGAAATCGTGGTTACACCTGCGGGAATCAGGTCCGGATGGAAATGGCATGAAACATCAAAGGAGATCGGGTCGGATGTCTTGTTTGAATCCCTGGCCCGGGTGTTTTTAGTAAAATTGATACAAAAATACGGGGACCGGCCCGAAGAGGAACTTAGATTTGCCAGGGGATTTACCTCTGCCCATTATAAAGGTGTCCTTGATTATGTGGCAGCGCATTTCAGTGAGGCCATTTCCGTAGAAGATCTTGCAAAACAGGCCGCCTTAAGCCCCTCGCATTTCTCCCGTCTTTTCAAGCAGACAATTGGCCAGAGCCCGATGCAGTTTGTCATGTCATACCGTGTCGAACAGGCTAAAAAGCAATTGAGTGAAAAGGAGCTTCCCCTCATTGATATCGCCCTGTCATGCGGATTTTCAGATCAGGCACATTTCAGCAGGGTGTTCAAACAGTTCCAAGGGGTGACGCCCAGCGCGTTTAGAAAATCCACGTCTTAGTTATATTCTCAGTACGATTTAAAGCAGGATCATTCAAAAAAACAACAGGATCATTCAATCCTTTATCTGTTTTTCATGGATAATTGCCTCAACGTCGATTGGTAAAAAAAATTAATTTATAATCATGGGGAACACTCAGAATGATTTCAAAAACGACTATAGAAAGACAACAACCAATGATCGGCAGACTGCGACAGGGCCGTATTGCTTGGGCAGGCATGGTGGTTTTGGGGGTGATACTTGCTTTAACACAGGTCTCTTTTGGCATGGGCCTATCCCCCAACATTGAAAAGGTTGCGTTTACAAGCCAGGGCAGCACGATCAAAGGCAACCTATATCTGCCTGAAGCCTCTGCAAAAGATAAGAAATACGCTGCGGTTGTGGTGACCGGGGCCTGGACCACGGTTAAAGAACAGATGCCGGCCACCTATGCAAAGGCGCTTTCCGAAAAAGGATACGCAGCGTTGACGTTTGATTTCAGGGGATGGGGAGAATCAATTGACAACACTAAGTATCTGGAAAACCCCAAAAGGAAAATCCAAGATATCCTTGCAGCCGTCGCTTACCTGTCGGACCGGTCGGACATTAATCCAACACAGATTGCCGGCCTGGGCATCTGTGCCTCATCAGGCTACATGGCCCATGCCGCTGCAACTTCTTGCAAAATAAGTGCGCTTGCCATGGTTGCCCCCTGGCTTCATGATGCCGAAATTGTCAGGCAGGTCTACGGTGGTGAAGAGGGGGTACAAAAACTGATCGCCATGGGCAGAAAGGCTGAAAAATCCAGTGAGCCGGTTCTAATTGAAGCCGCCAGCAAATCCAATGAGAAATCTCTGATGTACAACGTTCCCTACTACACGGAAAGGGACCGCGGTCTGATTCCCGAATACGACAACCGGTTCAATGTCGCTTCCTGGGAAGGATGGCTTACCTTTGATGCCCAGCAGGCTGCAGACCATATCCATGTGCCCACCCTGCTGGTTCACTCCCGGGATGCTGCCATTCCCCAAGGGGTCGAGGCGTTCGAAACGCGCATGGGAAATACCGCCAGAATCGTCTGGTTAGACACGGTATCCCAGTTTGATTTTTATGATCGACCGGATGCGGTCACCCGGTCCGTCGAACTTGTGAGCGATCATTTCAAGAAAACATTTGCGGTCGCTTCGGCGGATATCCGGGCAGAACACTATGTGCAAGGCCTGTTTTGGGAAATCAAGGGAACCTATGATTATGAGTTGATCCGGGACAAAAAGGTATGGAAAATTGCCGGCCTGACCCTGAATTTTGAAAAAGAAGAAGGCACCCGCGATGTACTGGAAATTGCAGGAAAAAGAGCCGCCCAACATCCGGATCTCTACATCACTCATGCGGCTAAAACAAAGGATGCCATCGCCATCAACATACCATCTATATGGGCCAAACCCGGCAATCCAGTGGCACCCGGCTCAGAAAACAATGAGAACCTGAAACTGGTGATGAAAATGTTTGACGCTTATGCAAAGGGGGACACCGAGGTTCTGCGGCAGTTGGTGGCCGAAGACATTGGATGGTATATCCCGGGCCGGCACCCGTTGTCAGGCATCAAAAGGGGGGTAGATGAACTGATCTCCTTTTTCGAGGAGCTCAAAGATCTGGGATTTAAGGCGGAGGTCATGATCCTGGCCGCCAATGATAACTATGTGATCGATGCACACAGGGGCTGGAATACCAAAGGAAACAAAAAAGTGGACCTGAACTGGATCCTTCTCTACCAGATCGTTGATGGAAAAATCAAACGAGTCCAGAACTTTTCCGGGGATCTCTACACCTCAGACCATTTTTTTAGTTTTAAATAAACGTCGGTCAACACCCTGTAAAAAGCTGTCAGCAGCTGTTAAAGCGTTTCAATCCTGTAAATGCTAAAATGAAACAAAAGGAGGAACTCATGGAAAAAATCAACATCGGCACACACGGGTTTACCCTGCCCATGCCCCAATCCATCCTCGGGACCCATTATGAAGGCAGAACCAACTACATGGCCCTGGGATGGGTAACCCGGGTCAATTTTAAACCCCAGCTCATCGGCATCGGTGTCAACAAAGGCCATGCATCAAATAAGGCAATCCGTGAAACCCGTCAGTTCAGCATCAATTTTCCATCTGTGGATATGGTTGAACTTACGGATTATGCGGGCCTGATTTCAGGAAAACGCACCAACAAATCCGGATTGTTTGAACCGTATTACGGAAAGCTGGAAAGGCATTGAGACCCAAAGAATAAAGCCAACAGACAAACGGAATTTGTGAACGGTTTCATAAGACTATCCTTCAGGGGTTTTATCAGTTCAATCCTAAAGCAGCCTTGATCAATTCAATGTCCTTTCGAAGCTGTTCATTTTCCTGTCTCAATTGTCGATTGGCAGTTTTCACCTTTTGGTACTCTGCTTTGACCTGTTTGATCCTCTGTTCATAGCTTAACCCGGATGGGGTATTGACGGCCACATCCCCTTCGATATGAACCAGTTTTTTACCGGTAAGCCTTTCAACCGACCGGACCACACGCATCATATCCACATTGACCTTACCGTGGTCATTTTCAGAGTAAAACGACCAGGCCATGGGTTCGGACGGCTGTCCGATCAGGGAGAAGTTGTGGGGGGATTTAATAGTTACATTTCCTGCTTCATCCCTTACTTTCAGTTCGGAGGAACCGGAATCGTCCTCGGCATAAAGCTGCACCAGATTGGCGGGAGAGGATGTCGGTGCAATATCATTGGACAGGGCCAGTACTCCTGAAATTCCCGCATTGCCGTCTGAGAACACGCCACCGCTGCCCACAGTGACACCGCCGGTGATCTGGAGCTGACCCTGGGCGATCACGTCGTTTCTTACCTGCATATTGCCGGTTTCCACTGAGTGGGCCATCATCGATGTAACTTCTGCTCCGGATATATCAATGGCCTTAAGATCATTGGATCCATTATCAACGACATAAGCGTATCTGCCGGATACATAGACCGAGCGTGGGTCAGCTCCAATACCCAGGCTTCCTGTCTGGGTGGGGGCGCTGGGATCAGACACATCAATTACTTTTAAACTATTGGAACTTCCATCCGCGACATAAGCATATATTCCGGACACATAAATAGAAATAGGTAAGTCACCAATAGCCAGACTGCCCGCTAAGACTGGAGTGCTGGGATCAGATACGTCAATCACCTTGAGATCATCAGAATCGCTATCTACAACATAGGCATACCTGCCGGATACATAGACCGAGCGCGGGTCAGCTCCAATACCCAGGCTGCCTGTCTGGGTGGGGGCGCTGGGATCAGACACATCAATTACCTTTAGATCATCGGAACTTTCATCCACAACAAAAGCATATAATCCTGACACATAAACAGAGACAGGGAAATCACCAACACTCAGACTCCCGACCAGGCTGGGAGAGGAAGGATCAGACAGGTCAATCACTTTTAGATCATCGGCGCCGGAATCCACGACATAGGCATATCTGCCGGAGACATAGACAGAGCGTGGAGCACCTGGAGTGTATAGGCTTCCGGCCAAGGCTGGGGAACTTGGATCAGACACATCAATCACTTTTAGATCATCGGAACCGGAATCCACGACATAGGCATATCTGCCGGAGACATAGAGAGAATTCGCATAGCTTCCAATACTCAGGGCGCCAACCAGGCTGGGAGCGCTGGGATCAGATACGTCAATCACCTTGAGATCATCGGAAACGTTATCCAATACATAGGCATATCTGCCGGAGACATAGACCGAGACTGGGGTGCTTCCAATACCCAAACTTCCTGCAAGGATTGGGCTGACCGGTGTTTGGAGCAGACTGCCCCCCTTCAGGTGCAGGGCAGCCTCAGGGGTGCTGGTACCGATGCCCACCCGGTTGTCTGTGGATTCAACATACAACGTTTCGCCGTCAATATCCAGGTCAGCCCCATTGGTGTCCATGTCAAAAGCGGTGGTCGTATCCAGGATCATGGTGTCCGAAAGTTGGTCAAAATCCAGGTTGTCTTCCGCAACCTGTATAGTCAGCGTATCCCCTGACACCGATGTGGTAACTGTACCGTTGCCCAGAATGTTCAGGGTATCGGTCTGGCTGTCCGCCGTTGTGGAACCGGTATCGCCGGTCACGGTTGAAAACAGGTTCTGCAGATAATCCGCCTCACCGTCAACCCCAAAGGTCTCTAACCCGGATGGGTTGCTGCCGGCCTCATCCCCTTCGATATGAACCAGTTTCTCACCGGTAAGCTGTTCAACCGATCGTACCACCCGCATCATATCCACATTGACCTTACCGTGTTCATTTTCAGAGTAAAACGACCAGGCCATGGGTTCAGACGGCCGACCGATCAGGGAGAAATTGTGGGGAGACAGCGTGGTCACATTCCCTGCTTCATCTCTAACTTTGAGTTCAGAGCTGCCACCAACATCCTCGGCATAGATCTGCACCAGGTTGACAGGAGAGGATGTCGGTGCAATACCATTGGACAGGGCCAGCGTGCCGGAAATCCCAACATTGCCGTCTGAAAATACACCGCCGCTGCCCACAGAGACCCCGCCGGTCACCTGGAGTTGCCCCTGGACGATCACGTCATTTCTCACCTGTACATTCCCGGCTTCCAGTGAATGGGCCGTCATGGCAGTTACCTCTGCACCGGATATGTCGATCACCTTGAGATCCTCGGAATCAAGATCCACGACATATGCATATCTGCCGGATACATAAACGGAAAGCGGGTAGGGGCCAATGCCCAGGTTGCCGGCCAGGCTGGGAGAGGACGGATCAGACACATCAATCACCTTTAGATCGTCGGTACCTGAATCAATAACATACGCGTAACGGCCGGAGACATAAACAGCATTAGGAGCATATCCAAGACTCAGGCTGCCGGCCAGGCTGGGAGCCCCGGGATCAGACACATCAATCACCTTTAGGTCATCGGTAGTGACATCCACAACATAGGCATACCTGCCGGAGACATAGACAGAGTACGGGGAAGATCCAATGCCCAGGCTGCCGGTCAGGCTGGGAGAACTTGGATCAGACACATCGATCACCTTTAAATCATCGGAAGCTTGATCCACGACATAAGCGTATCTCCCGGAAATATAAACTGAATACGGGTCGGATCCAATGCCCAGACTGCCGGCCAGGCTGGGAGAACTTGGATCAGACACGTCAATCACTTTTAGATCGTCGGAAAGACGATCCACGACATAGGCATATTTGCCGGCGACATGGACAGCGCGCGGGGCACCTCCAATGACCAGGCTGCCGGCCAGGCTGGGGTTACTCGGATCAGATACATCAATCACCTTGAGATCGTCAGAATCTTGATCCACGACATAGGCGTATCTTCCGGAAACATAAACAGCGTTAGGAAGCGCTCCAATCCCCAGGCTGCCAACCAGGCTTGGAGCGCTGGGGTCAGATACGTCAATCACCTTTAAATCACCGGAAATGAAATTCACGACATAGGCATATCTGCCAGAGACATAAAC
>QZLA01000368.1 GCA_004796375.1 Desulfobacteraceae bacterium | reverse complement strand
GCGGCCGTATTAAACGCCGGCCTGGTATTCTATGCGGCTGGAAAAACGGACAGTATTGATGACGGCATTCACATGGCAGCAGGCATCCTGGAGTCGGGAAAAGCCTTTGACACCCTTGAAAAGTGGGTGGTGACACAGAATACAGCCCCGGAAGAGGGGCTCAAAAAACTTGAACAGCTGGTGTAAACTCATATGAAAACAGAACTTTTAATTATCCGTGCCGGCGCGGACTATATCCGGGTCAAGGATGACGGTTTTAACCGGTGCGGCCTGGAAAAGGCCTCGGTATATCCCGTGGATCAGGTGGAAAAGGTTCGGGGCTTGGCCTGTGAACTTGAAACCCAGGGGTTTGAAGCGGTCGTCATTAAAAAACTGATACTCACCGAGGAGGCGTTCTCATGAAACTGGTTCTTCAAGGGCTCAGGAAGCTGGAGATGGTCCCTGCGGCAGACCCGTCTTCATTGGGGCCGTCAGAATCCCCCGATACACAGGGGTATGTCAATGTTGATGTGATCTGTTGCGCCATCTGCCGGACCGACGCCAAGATGTGGGAGCAGGGGCACCGTGACCTGGTATTCCCGAGGGTCCTGGGGCATGAAATGGTGGTGGATTCACCGCAGATGGGCCGGTGTGTGGCCTGGCCCGGTAAAAGCTGCGGAACCTGCCGGTTTTGCCTCAAGGGGGAAGAAAACCTGTGTGATGATATGATGATCCTGGGGTTCCATACCGACGGCGGGTTTGCAGACACGGTCCAGGTGCCTCAGGACAGTCTGATCCCCATCCCGGATGACCTGGATGCAGCCATTGCTTGCTTTGCCGAGCCTGTGGCCTGTGCCATCAATGCATTTGAGAAATGCCTGCCGGGCGGTCTGGATAGAGATACCGCATCATTGTTCCGCGTATTGATCATCGGCGGCGGCACCATGGGGCTGGTCACAGCCCTGTACGCCAAAAGCCTGGGATGCGAGGTCCTGGTGATCGAGAAAAGCGAGGAAAAGATTCAACAGGGTCAGGCCTTTTTTAAGCAGACCGGTATTGCCTGCGCCAAGGAAACCCATGAGAGTGAGTTTGACATGGTGATCAATGCCTGTGCAGATTTTATTGCGTTCTGCCAGGCCATTACCAAAGTGGATAAAGCCGGGAACCTCTCCTTTTTCTCCGGTATGAGCAAGAACGAATCCATTGAAACCAATCTGCTCAATCTTCTCCACTATAAAGAGGTTCGGCTGGCCGGCGCATACGGCTGCAAAAAAAATCAGATGGAGCAGGCCGTCGGCTTCATGGCGGCATACGCAAAGGAACTTGAACTGCTGATCCAGGGCGTGGTCCCCCCTGAGCAGGCCCCGGACCTGATCCCGGATGTCCTTGAGGGAAAAGGGTACAAATGGATCCTTGATTTTAGGGGTCAGTCCCATAGGCCCGTAAAAGTGCCAGTATCCTCGGAGCCTGAGATACAGTCTTTTAGTACACCAGAGAAGATCCTTGATGCTATAGACATAGACGAGACCCATCTGTGCCGGCAAACCATCCGGGGAATACTTCCGGTTTCACAAACACTGTATGAGAAAGCGGTCCGGAAAATGGATGAAAAGACCAAGCCTTTGGGGGCATTGGGATCCCTGGAAGACCTGGCCATCCGGATGTGCCTGGTGCAGGACACGCTTGACCCGGTCATTGAAGGAAAATTTGCCTTTGTATTTGCCGGTGACCACGGGATCACCCAGGAGGGGGTTTCGGCCTACCCCTCAGAGGTCACAGGCCAGATGGTGGAGAATTTTCTCAATGGCGGGGCGGCCATCAATGTGCTGTGCCGCCACCACAGCATTGACCTGAAGGTGGTGGACATGGGCGTGGCCGTATCCTTTGCCCCCCATCCGGACCTGATCCGGAACAAGGTGGCAGAGGGCACCAGAAATTTTGCAGTTGAGCCGGCCATGACCGAGGCGCAGATGATCAATGCCCTTGAAGGGGGCATGCAGGCATTTTTAAATGCCCATGAAGTGCGAAAGATCGATATTGTGGGCCTGGGAGAGATGGGGATCGGGAACACCACGTCAGCATCGGCCATTATTTCAACCGTCACCGGGATTACACCGGCCCAGGCAACAGGCAGGGGAACCGGGGTGGATGACAAAGGGCTTGAGCACAAGACCGAGGTGATTGAACGGGCGCTGGCCTTTCATCAGCCAGACCCGAAAAACGGTCTGGAGATCCTTCAGAAAATCGGCGGGTTTGAAATCGCCGGGATTGCCGGGGCAGCACTTGCCGCAGCCAGCTGTGGGACTGCCGTGGTCCTGGACGGGGTGATCTCAACAGCTGCCGGGCTGATTGCCTACCTGATAAACCCGGATATCAAGGGGTATCTGTTTGCCAGCCACAAATCGGTTGAGATCGGCCATATGGCTGCGCTGGAATATATGGGGCTCAATCCTTTGATCGATTTTCACATGCGCCTGGGAGAAGGTACGGGTGCAGCACTGACCATTGACCTGATCGATGCGGCCTGCCGCATCATGGGACAGATGGCCTCCTTTGATGACGCCCGCGTATCCCGGTCATCGGGTGGAAATGGGAGCGACAAACTGTGACTCTGTGTCCCAGGGGAACAGGATCCATGTATCCTGGCTGACCTCTGTGATGTAGGTGTCCACCAGGGGTTTGCCTTCCGGTTTGGCATAGACCGTTGCAAAATGGGCTTCGGGCAGCATCTGTCGAACGATTTTGGCCGTGGCGCCCGTATCCACCAGGTCATCGATGATCAGGTAGTTCTCGCCGCTGTGGTCAATGGATTTTAATATACTGGCCTGACCCTGGGTCTTGTGGTCATAGCTCGTGATGCACACCGTATCCACAATGCGGATTTCCAGCTCCCGGGCAATGACCGCTGCCGGAACTAAGCCGCCCCGGGTGATGGCAATGATTTTTTCCCAAGGATTATCGTTTCGGTAAAGCTTCCAGGCCAGGGCCTTGGCGTCCCGGTGGAGCTGTTCCCATGAAATAGGATAGGTTTTATTATAACGGTCTGTGCTACTCATGATTCAGATGACCCCATATTTGTGTTGCATGTTACAAATCTTCATTCCACAGTTAAAGGTCAATCTTATACCATAATCCGGATGATTTTTCATCCGATTTAAGCATCCGGAGCAGGTCTGAAAAACGTGCATGTACGGGTTACTCCGAGATCAACAGGTGCAGCGGTGCCGTTACCACCGGCGTTGACGGTGGGAGCTGCGTCATGCCGAATCCCTTTCTGAAGTAGTTCACCAGGGCGCGGGAGGCGTATCGGGAACGCCAGTATCCTTTTCTCTGCTGCCGGGCCTGCATGAAAAATTCCAGGAAGCCGTCGCTGGTGGTCACCACCTCGCCCAGGGATGTCATATAGGTTTTTAAGGTCCGGTCGGGAAAGGGCCATCCTTCAGCTGCAGCAGCCTGGCTGCGGCTGTCATACAGACGGTTATTCGAGAACACCGTGTTATTGCTCATTCCTGCGGCCGACTCATGGGGGCGGTTTTCCCATTCAATCCCCCTGGCGTTGACCAGGCAGTTCTGGCTGATTGTATTACCGGTGATCCCGGGATAACTCCATCCGGAACAGGCAAGGCTGTCATTGTCCACACCGTCTGATACATTGACGGCCCGCCAGGCTGAACCGGTGTCAAAGATATTGTGATGAACATTGTTGCTGCGTGTGGCATGGTGGTAGGTGTGGCTGTAACAATACCACCCCAGGGCTTCCAGGGTCAGACCGTACTGGTCGGCTTCGTGCTGGGCGCTGGAGACAATGTTGCGGGCCATCTCCACACCGAACGCCCCTGAGGTCAGGCCGAAACCCCATCCCGGATGCCCACGGTTATCATCTGTGCCGCTGCCCTTGAACCGGAGCAGCACATTGTCAAGGATCGTTCCGGTGGGACCGTCGCCCGAAGGATATCCGCCATGGGCACCCATCTGGACATACCCCTGGTAAAAGAAGTTTTTCTCTATCCGCATGCCCGGCCGGAACTGATCGCCGGATGCTCCCATCATGCTGATGGATGAAAACAGACCGGATGCCATGTTTTCACATTCACCGCTGAGATACAGATTTCGGTTGAAAATATCATAGTACTGCTGGCCCGAGGGCGGCCATACCGTCATGGGATCCCCATGGCCGAATCCATTACGCATGAGGATCGATTCTTCAATGCGAAGCCGGCTGTCACGGTTGCCGTAATAATAGATGCCCTGCACATGGGGGCTGTGGGTTTCACGGTAGGAATCGGTCACCACACACCTGAAAAGGGTAAACCACCCCGAGGTGTTCTGGATGACCATGCCGGTGGTGGCATCAATCCAGCAGTCTTCAAACCGGATCCCTTTTGCCTCGTCATTCTGACCCAGGAAGCTGAATCCGCCCCGCCGGTCGCTGTCACTGCCCCGGCCGTCAAAGTGCAGGGACAGCCAGGTGATATATTTGGGCTGGGGATCAGACCACCTGGAGAGAAAAGAGGATCCCGTGGCATTGATGAACCGGGGCCGGGAAAGACCCAGGCTGCCCCAGGCCCCGACCACCTGGCACTGGGTATCTGATTTCCCGCCGGATACGGCCAGGGTGCCGGCACTTATCGTTGATACCGACGGGTTGGTTTCCCTGGCAAAGGAAAGATAATCCTGGTGAAGGTCAAAGGTGTCTCCCCGCTTGAACAGCCACCAGTCCGGGAATTCATACCGGGTGGCCGCCCGGTGTTCACCTGGGGCCAGGTAGCTGGTTCCGTCCCATGGTGTGCCGATATCTTCTAGCGCATTACGCCGCGGTGCCACATAGGGCCACCGCCTGAACGGCTTGATCGGGCCGGTAGGGTCCATAGGATCAGTGCCGTAGGCCACACCGCCTGCACCGGTCGGGCTGCCCGAGGAATCCACAATCCGTGATCCATCCCAGAAATACAGTTCTGCGGCGGTGTCGCTGCCTGCTGCACTGATATAGATCAACCGGGTGCCGGGCTGCTCCAAATGTGTCAGGGGGTATACTGATGTGTCATAAGTCGCGGGGGTAAACCGGCTCCACCCGGTTTCCGCCAAAACAGAAGAATTCAAAAGGCTGATCATCATCACCACACCCAACAGACATGCCCACAGAATACGAAATGCGCGTAACGGTTCCATCATGATGTCACCCTCCCATACACCACATGATCCACATACCGGTCATAAAGTTTTTCAGCATTTTTTAGAACTCCCTCCTGGATAAATCCCAAGCGTTCGGGAATGGCCCGGCTCTTGACATTGTCCACCGCACACCGGATATCCATGCGCTGGAGGTCAAAATACTCAGATCCCAGGTCGATCAGGTTGCTGACACAATGTGTCATGATCCCGCTGCCGGTATAGGTTTTACCAAGCCAGTACCCGACATACCCGATCCGGCTCTCCGGATCAATCCGGTTATATCCCAACACCCCGGCAATCCTGCCCTGGTGCAAAATGGTAACATGCAACGCCTCCTGCCGCCGGAACCGCTCCAACTGGTTCAAGATAAATGATCGGGTGTCTTCAGCTGTCTGGACCTTATCCAGCCACGGCAGCCACTGCTTTAAAAATGCGCGGTTTGCGTCGACCAGGGCAAACAGCTCCTCGGCATACTGGGGGATGGTCAGTGCGATCCGTGTATCCTCATCAATGTCTCTGAAAAACATGGCTTGTCCACAATCTCCTGTTAGCGTCCATTTTGTTACGGAATCATATACAGGCGCACCGCATCCTGCAATATAAAAAAAACACCCTGCGAATTGTGCCATGGAAATGTCAGTCGATTGACCTTTGTGTTGAACAAGTAAACCGTTGATTTGAAATACCTTTACAGGTACAATAAACCCTGGTATGGGTGTGTGGAAAGGTCCTGTAAGTTCAATCGCATGCCATGATAAATGTTATGCTGGCCCGGGTTCCTATATTTCAAACTGCGGGTATAAGGAGGCGATATGCTGCCACGTAATTTAGGACAATCAGGAATGTCAGTATCGGCCATCGGGCTTGGATGTATGGGGCTTTCCGAGTTTTACGGAGAACCCATGAAGGAACCGGAGGCGATCAAATTATTGCATCAGGCAATGGATCTGGGGGTGACCCATTTTGATACTGCAGAGCTCTATGGTGTGGGACATAATGAGCAATTGCTGGGCAAGGCGTTTGCCAACCGTTGGGATCAAATTGTGCTGGCAACCAAGTTCGGCCCGCAGCGGGATCCGGATACGGGTGCTTTTCTCGGGTTGGACGGTTCACCGGCCAATGTCCGGAACTCCTGTGAAAAAAGCCTTCAGCGCCTGAGTACTGAGAGGATTGACCTGTATTATCTCCACCGGGTTGATCCGGCCACACCCATTGAGGATACCGTGGGAGAGATGGCCCGATTGATTCAGGAGGGAAAGATCCGGGCCATCGGTTTGTCAGAGGCTTCTGCTCAGACCATCGAACGGGCGCATGCCGTGCATCCGGTTACCGCGCTTCAGACCGAATACTCGATATTCAGCCGGGATGTTGAAAATGAGATACTTCCCGCATGCACAGCCCGCGGGATCAGCCTGGTGGCCTACTCACCCCTGGGCAGGGGCATGCTGACCGGTCGGTACGCAACTAACAGCGACCGGCCCACCAGCGAATCCGATTTTCGGGCCCAGATGCAGCCCCGGTTTCAGCCGGAAAATATCGAGGCCAACCTCAAACTGGTGGGTGCGGTCAAGGAGATCGCCGCCCAAAAGGGATGCGCATCCGCACAGGTGGCATTGGCCTGGGTGCTGGGCCAGGGGGATCATGTGGTCGCCATTCCGGGCACGACCCGGATTGCCAATCTTGAGACCAACCTTGGCGCACTTGACTGTGATCTCACTGAGGCGGAAGGGGCAGTGCTCAATGAACTGGCAGACCAGGTGCTCGGAGAACGGTATACGCCTGAAGGCATGGCGTCTGTCAACCAGTAGCTGTTTCGAACCTTTGCCCTGGCATAGGGCTGAACCATTCGGCTGATTATTCCGCGGCTTGAATAAAGACAATCAACGGCCGGGTGTGATAATGATTTCGACTCTCCGGTTCTTTGCGCGACCTTGAGGGGTGGTATTGTCCGCCAGCGGTTCATGAAATGATTTTCCCACCACCTTGATCCGCGTGGGGTCGATGGCGCTCACTTCCTGGAAAAACCGGGCAACAGATGATGCCCTTGCAGCGGATAATTCCCAGTTTGAGGGGAATTTATACCGGTATCCTTTTGAAATCGGCACATTATCTGTATGTCCGACAATACTCAGGTTACTGTTCGGGTTTTTCTTCAGCACCTTTCCCATTTGACTCAAGGTCTCTTTTCCATTTTCACTGAGGCTGGCCCTTCCAAAAGGGAACAGTATCCGGTCGACAAAAACAACGGTGAGCTGTTTTTCAAACTTTTCAATGGTGGCCTCTTTTTTGCCAAGCTCATGCCGAAGCTCCCTGATCAACTGATCATAGGTGTTTTTCATATTCTGCTGCTGCAGTAGGGTTTTGGACGTATTCTCCTCCAAAGCCTGCTTTTTGGAGTTCAGTGCCAAAATCATGTCCTCGGATTGCCTGATGCTTTCCTGAAGACCTTTGATGGCTTTTTCTCGTGCATCGATGACCTGTACGGATTGTTGATTCGTTTGTTCAAGCTGTCTGATTTTGTTTTGATCACTTTCCCGGTCCCTGTTCAGCTGTTCTACGCGTTCAAGGGTCAGGGTGTGGGTTTGTTTCAGGTCTGCCAACTCATTTTCAAGCCGGGATATCTGCGCCATACCGGTTTGCCGGGTAGTTGCCAGCATCTGTTCTTTTTGTTCAATGGTCTTTTGAAGGTTGAGAATGGTTGCCTGATGTTGCCTCTCGATCTTTTTCAGGGCTGCAATATCAGCAGCGGATTGCTCAATGTCTTCCTGAAGATCTTTGATGGTTTTCTCTCCGGCATCAATGATCTGTACGGATTTTTGATTCGTATGTTCAAGCTGTCTGATTTTGTTTTGATCACTTTCCCGGTTCCTGTTCAGCTGTTCCACACGCTCAAGGGTCAGGGTGTGGGTTTGCTCCAGGTCTGCCAACTCATTTTCAAGCCGGGATATCTGCGCCATCCCGGTTTGCCGGGTGGTTGCCAGCATCTGTTCTTTTTGTTCAATGGTCTTTTGAAGGTTGAGAATGGTTGCCTGATTTTGACTCTCAGACTTTTTCAGGGCAGCAATGTCAGCGGTGGATTGCTCGATGCCTGCCTGAAGATCCTTGATGATTTTTTCTCCGGCATCGATGACCTGTGCGGATTGTAGATGACTCTTTTTCATTTGACCCTTGAGGGTTTCAAGGCGGTTGTTTGCATCAAGAAACTGTTTGTAGATGAGCCCTGCGGCGACAAGAGTAATTAACAGCAAGCCGGCCAGGACCCGGGCAGTTGTTGTTTTCATAATTACCTCCAAATCAAGGGTTTCAATGGTAAATGTCTTCAGGAATAGAGGGAAAACAGGAGATACTGATTTAAACAGTATGTTTATGTCGGTGTCATGTGCTATTACCTATAATTTAGTCACTATATCGGAATGAACAATACCGGTTCCGGCTATCCGGAGGGTGGGCACAGGCAGCATATCCTGCGGATAGCGCTCAAAGTGAAACATTAAGAGAAGATACAATCAAGCAATAGCATAAGTGTTTGAGATTTAAAAATGAAAATCATGTTAAAAAAAGCAGGAAACATTCACTATATTTGAATATAATGGCGTGTATGAAATCCTTAGTCAGCCAAAATGAAACCCGTCATATCCAGGCAGCGTTTGATCGGGCAGTTCAAAATTATATCCAGTCCAGGCGGCAAAAGATCCCCGGGTTTGTTCAAAAGCACTTTTCGATTTCCGGTGCAGCAAAAATCAACAGGAAAGCCTTGGGGACGGACCTTATCAAGGCACCTTTGAATGTGATGTGGGCACTGCCATACACGGCAATCCAGGCGACGTCACTGATTCTGGGCAGGGCGGGATTCAGGAAGGTCGAACATTTGGCCCACAAAATGCCGGCCGGATTTAAAACCGCTGTCCAGAAGGAGGTCAGCCGGCTTATATTTTTGGAGCTTTTAGAGTTGCCATACCAGAAAAGTGATGAAAAAAATGAACCAGACGCCCTTTTGTCAGAAATCCTGGATCAACCTGAAATCAAAGTCCTGTTTCAGGATCAACTGGCCATGATCGTTACCAAATCCAAACAGGAGGGATTTCGTCAGGCCCTGGAAAAGCGGCTTATAGAGTATTCTGTGAGCCGGACGGCTGTATCTGAAATGGCCGGAAATATTATCACCCTTGCCGCAGGCGGGGGCATGCTGGGTAAAATGACACCCGGCGGCATCAGTTTCGGTACGGGATTGGCTGCAGCAATTGCCCAGCAAAGCGCCATCTCCGGTTTTTTCCTTGGGCCCACCCTTGGCGGGATATATTACGGGATGTTTCCGGCCACGGCATCCCTGGGATTGGTCGTGGCGTCCACCAGCGGGGTGCTGGCCGCCCTGACCATGGTGACCGCTTTTTCCGGGGTGATTACCGACCCTATCCAGGCCCGTATGGGCATACATGGGAAGCGGTTGAACCGCCTGGTGGACAGCCTCGAGGATGCCTTGAAGGATGAAAAGGATTCAGAACTGAAACTCAGAGCGCAATACGTGGCCAGGGTCTTTGACCTGGTAGATCTTTTTAAAGCCGCTGCAAACACTATGATTTAAGGTCGGTAATACATTGAGTCAACCCTTCATCAAAACGGGGGTATAAAAATAATCGGTTTGGAGGCGAACGAATGGCTGACGGTAGAAACCGGGCTGATATAAAACCCGGGCACGAGGTGTCCATTGTATTGAAGCAGCACCAGCGAACGGGTGAACTGACCCGGGGTATTGTTAAAACATTGTTAACCAAATCAAGTTCCCATCCCCACGGGATTAAGGTCAGGCTGGAAAGCGGCCAGGTGGGGCGGGTGAAAACAATTCATTAAGGACATGTCAGGTGAAAGAGCTAAATGCGGCAGTAGATCATATTCATGCAGAATTGATCGGGTTTGCACAGGAACTGGTGAGAATCAAAAGCTATCCAGGGCAGGAGGAAGAGATTGTCCGCCATATCAAGGCCAGGATGGATGCCTTGGGCTATGACGAGGTGACCGTGGATGCCATGGGCAACGTGGTGGGCCGCATCGGCACCGGCGAACAGGCGCTCATGTTTGATTCCCATGTGGATACCGTGCGGGTGGATGATGAATCAGTGTGGGATCATCCACCGTTTAGTGGGAACATCGTAGATGGCAGACTTTATGGCAGAGGATCGGTGGATATGAAATCTGCGGCAGCCGCTTCTGTGTATGCTGCTGCCACAGCCAAGGCATTGGGACTGGTTGAAAATAAGACCGTATATGTCTCCTGTACCGTGATGGAGGAGGATTGCGATGGGGAAAACCTCAAGCACCTGTTTAAAGCGTGCGGTATAAATCCGGATTACATGATTATCTGCGAACCCTCCGGGAACAAGCTTGCGACCGGGCACAAGGGAAAAGCCCAGATCAAGATAAAAACCC
Organism: Desulfobacteraceae bacterium; assembly: GCA_004796375.1. Classification (GTDB taxonomy): domain Bacteria; phylum Desulfobacterota; class Desulfobacteria; order Desulfobacterales; family Desulfobacteraceae; genus MADRE2. The sequence goes on along the minus strand of QZLA01000368.1, from coordinate 1,125 downwards.
ACGGGGTCTCCGCCCATGGATCTGCCCCGGAAAAGGGGGTGAATGCCATCTATGAGATGGCCCGGATAGTTCAGAGAGTCGAGCAGGTCAGTAACCGGCTTCTGGCAGACCCGGACACCGCAGGTACGATTGTCGCGTCTGATATTTCCAGCAAAAGTGCATCATTGAATGCAGTGCCCTTTGAATGCGAGATCTACCTGGACCGGCGCCTGGCCCTTGGGGAAACCCGGGAGACCGTTGAAAAGGAGATGGCATCCATCATTGCGGGAACCAGCGCCACATGGGAGATCGGCACCTTGACCCGTAAAAGCTGGACCGGCATGGAGATCGTATATGAACCGATCCACATGCCCTGGCAGATCGATATGGCCCATCCGCTGTCTGCTACCTGTGTTGCGGCATACCAGAAGATATTCGGGACAGCCCCTGAGCAGGATTACTGGGATTTCAGCACCAATGCCGTGACCACCACGGCCATGGGGATCCCGACCATCGGGTTCGGGCCGGGTGAATATAAACTGGCCCACATGGTGAACGAGAATTGCGAGACCAGTCAGATCGTTGATGCCTGCAGGTTCTATGCAGCACTGATTGAAGCCCTGGGTTAGTGCAGGTCATGGGGGACGAACCTGAGGGGGTACATGGATGGCTGCGTGCTTGACATGTCCGGCCCCGTGTATAGATTAAGGGCTGAACATGCCGCCGTTATCCATTCGTTAAACTTTCATTTATCAGGCGGTTTCCCACAAAGATTTAAATTGATGAATCGGAGGAAGGACCATGAGTGACGACAATGAGAAAACATTATGCGCCCATGTTGAAGATGAACTGCAGGTCAAGGATCCGCAGAAATATATCACACTGATAAAGCCGGCCACCCATTTTTGCCAGGGCTGCGGGCGCAGCGCTGCAAAGGCCGACAATCTGTGTCAACCCCAAGAAATGTAGACATATAAATGATCGCCACCCCGCTTCAGCATGCTGTCGGGGTGGCTTTTTTAATGGAATCAAAAAGTGATGCACGAATACAAAGCCAAATGCCTCCAATGCGGCGGCCGTCTTTTCCTGAAACGCACCTGAAGAGCGGTGTATCTTTGCTGCAGGTCCTGCAGCCAGAAATACCCT
>QZLA01000031.1 GCA_004796375.1 Desulfobacteraceae bacterium | reverse complement strand
CCAGCCCAGTGAATAGATTTGGTCCAGCTCAGAAATAATCTGGGCAGGTGTTTTCAGTCGTGGGCGATGTCCGAACAATGCCGTGACATTACAGAAATCGCAGTTGAACGGACACCCCCTGGAAAACTGAATACTCAGGGATGCATACCGTCTTGTTTCCAGCAGATCCCACAAAGGACCCGGAGTTTGGACAAGATCACTGAATCCCTTCGCCCGATAGATTTTTTTCGGATTTCCTTTTTCGAGATCTGATAAAAATGCAGGCAGTGTCAGTTCAGCTTCATCCAGTACCAGGTGGTTGATGGTATTAAATGCATCCGGTTCGGACGTGAAAAGCGGCCCACCGGCCACAATGGTTGCTCTCAACCGCCCGCAATGTTCAATAACACGGCCGGCAGATTTTCGCTGAACGGCCATTGCCCCGATAAAAACCATATCCGCCCAAAGGATATCAGCATCCGTCAGGTGCTGTACATTCTCATCCACCAATCTTTTGGACCACTGCTCCGGCAGCAGGGCCGCGACGCTCAAAAGCCCCAGTGGCGGGAAAGCTGCTTTTTTCCCGATAAAACCGACCGCATAATTAAACGACCAGAAGGTGTCCGGAAATTTGGGATAAACAAGCAGAATTTTCATCATCATACTCCTTGGTCAAACTTTGTTTTAGCTTCAGGCTTTATTTTTCCTGGCCGCATGGATGACCTCCATTCCCTGGGTTTGGGAAATCGTATGGATTTGAATACGTGGTGGCTCTGATAAAAGCGTTTTTGTCCCTAAAAGGACACCGAATCGATAGGACTGTATATGGTGATCGAGGTCTTTCCGGCTTTCCCATTCCCCAAACAGTATGAACCGGTTTCTATCATTGATATCGCAAAAGGAACCATAGCTTATGCAACCGGGTTCCTTTTCCACCGAACCCACCAGGGAGGCAAGTGTTTGCAGGACTTCCCGCTGATTTTGCGGAAGCGCATGCAACGTTGTTCTGACAATGATCATTGGTATCACCTTTTAAGTATGTTTTACACAATCACGATCAATCCATGATCTCTAAAACGGCTTTTTTTTTATTTTTCGCGGAAACCGCACTCAGGAGAGTTCGCAGGGCAGCGGCCGTTTTGCCCTTTTTGCCAATGACCTTGCCAATATCAGATTTTGTGACCGTCAATTCAAAAATCATTGTCTGCGCCCCGCAGATCTCATTAACGCTCACTTCCCCGGGTTCATCCACGAGAGCCCGGGCCATTGTTTTAATAAATTCTTTCATAATGATTTATCCTTTTCTGTACCATAGCTCGGATCCTCGCCCGCTCTCCTGGGACACCCGTTTTTGCTTGCGTTTTTCTTTCGGTGTCTGCTTTGCTTTTTTCTGTTTCTCTCGCTTGCCCTTGTCTCTTTTCCCTTTGTCTCCCATGATGTCTCCTCGTTGTTTAATAGCGTTTAAATCCATTAAGATATGTTTTGCAGCACACCACCATATAGCGCAATGATTGTGCCACGGTTTGATAAATTAATGAAAAGCTCTATGGTATTAAATTTTAATGATAAGTGAAGCAAGGAAGGCGATCTGTGAAATAGTGCAGTGCCGTTAAAAGGGTCATATTTACCCAAGGGGTCATATATGGCCCTTTTTCAGACACACTTTTGAAGAAAATTAAAACGGAGTCAGGGGTTTATACCGGATGATGCGGCTTTCGTTCAGGAATGACGATGCCAAGTTTGCGCATCCGGGCGCGAAGGGTGCTGCGGTTGAGGCCCAGTATCTGGGCAGCGCTTTTTTTGCCGCTGACTTTCCAGTGGGTCTGCTCAAGCACCCTTACAATATAATCTCGCTCAACCGCTTCCAGCGTTTTTAAGTTTCTGCTCAGATGCTTGTATGGCTTTTCAAGATCATCAACCAGATGGAGCTTTGGGCTCGAGGAATTGATCACTGCCCGTTCAAGGACATTCTCCAGCTCCCGGACATTTCCAGGCCAATGATAATTTTTGAGTGTGTTCATCACATTTTTGGGTACCATTTCAATAGTCTTGCCCAGCCGTTTGGAAATTTTTTTTATATAAAAATCAACAAGAAGCGGTATGTCTTCATCCCTCTCACGTAGAGGCGGCATGGTTATGGGGAATACATTCAGACGATACCAGAGGTCTTTTCGAAAGCAGCCCTTTTCGACTTCTTCTTCAAGATTCCGATTGGTGGCGGCAACAATTCGTGCATCGGTCCGGATGGTGCGAGAACTTCCCAGTCGTTCGAACTCTCCGTCCTGAATGACCCGTAGCAGTTTTGATTGCAGTTCAAGGGGAATCTCTCCAATTTCATCAAGAAAGAGGGTCGCTCCATGGGCAATTTCAAAGCGTCCAATGTGCTTACGGTCAGCACCGGTGAATGCACCCTTTTCATGACCGAACAATTCACTTTCAATGAGCCTTGAAGGCAATGCAGCACAATTGACCTTTACCAGAGCCCTGTTTTTCCGTTTGCTGAAACCATGAATGGCTCTTGCCACAAGCTCCTTTCCGGTTCCTGTCTCGCCCAGAACTAATACCGTGGTATCGCTGTCAGCAATCTGTTCAACCTTATAGAGCACATATTTGAGAGTATCACTTTGACCGATAATGTTCTCGTGGTTATGTTCCAGCTTTATTTCATCTTTCAGATATGCCCGCTCGGCTTCCAGTTGTTCTTTGAGCCCGTTTATTTCACAGAGGGCGGCTTCAGCCTTCTGTTTTGCCAGTACAAGTTGTGCTGTCCTGTTTTCAATCATTTCCTCAAGATGTCTTTTATAATATTCCTTGTCGGTGACATCTTCTATGGCCAGCAGAATAAATTCGGTTTTCTTTTTGTCTCTGTAGATCCTTCTGGCATTCAAATGCATGATTTTGCAACCGATGACATCAAAATCATGCTCCACTTCAAAATCGTTGAATACTGTATTTTTCGGGAGAATATTTTCAAGCAATTCCCTGAGCCTGGGGATATCCCATTGCCCGCTACCTAAATCGTATATTAAAACACCTTCAGTTTCTTCTGGCTTAACACAAAAAGTCAAGTAAAAGGAATGGTTGGCTTTGATGACCCTTAAGTCCGGATCAAGGATCACTATTGGTTCACGAACCGAACTGAGGATATTGGTAAAGATGTCTAAAAAACCGTCTGGCATTTATTTTTCATTCTTTAAATATTACTTACCAAATATGCAGGGAACAATCTTTTGTCAAAAAACGAAGACCAGAAAAAGATTATGACCTACTGATAATTCCAAATCATATTATATTCAATGAATACCCACAAGGCAAATAAGTAACATGAAGGTGCACAATGGTATCGTGTGTCGTTGAGAGGCCTGTCAATGGGGGAGATACTACTTCAGTCAGTGATGACCAGGATAGGTTAACCTGGATGAATCTTTTTATTCTGAGATCCCTTTCAAAAAATTATTAAACCACAACTAGTGGTATTTGTGGAATCCGACATTTTGGGTTATCTGCAAGGAAGAAAAAGTGGGGACTATAATTTCCTAAACGGATAATGGGATCCATTTTCGAATTACAAAACATTCTTAGCGTATATTTAAGTGCGAATATGGGAGGTACCCTACCTATGGGGAATAACCGGCATTACCATTTGTTAGCAATGAGCCTGCCAAATCAATACGCCATATATGACCCATTGCTCAAATAAAACCCCTTCCATCTCGTTGTGGATTTGAGACCCTATAAGGCTATTATACAATAAATCAGCATGTTAAAAGGAATTACCCAAGGATACACTCCCGGCACAATGATTGCTTTATAACTATACATACAAATAGCATGGAAAGCAAAAATTATGACGCAAGCTAAATCTGAATGGAATTTAAAACACTGATTGAAAAGGCCGTTCAAAAAAATCACAACATAATTCAAGGAGATATTATCAATGAAACCAGAAACTGGTGGGAAAATCAAGTATGGCGTTTGGGGGGTTGTTGTCGGAGCAGCGATGGCAATGATCATCGGCTTTAACTGGGGGGGGTGGACAACCTTCAACACAGCCCAGGAGAAAACCGATGAAGCGATTTTGGCTAGTCAGGCAGCAATCTGTGTTGCCCAATTTACAGCGGATCCGAGATATGAGAAAAAACTTAATGAATTAGGGCATGTAGATTCATGGAATAGATCAGATTTCATTGAAGAGGGTGGCTGGGATAAAATGCCCGGACAGGAAAAAGCTGACTTCGGTGTGAGTCGAGCATGTGCTGAAGGGCTTGAACATCTTATTAAAAGTACGCGTTAAATAAATTGCACCTACTGGCGAATCGGGCCATGTAAATGTAAAATCATGGTGGGCAATCTATTTGCTCCGCCGATGTGTATGTCAATAAAGACGACTAATTATTTTGCCCGTTCTCAGAGTTACCCTTCTTGTTCCTTGCAGACAGATGGGAATGTTGGAATCCGCAACCACCAAACGTTGTGGTTTGAAAAATTCACTGAATGAGCTGCCGGAATAAGAATGCTTAATCAAAAATAACCCGGCCTGGCCATCCCTGGTTGAATTAGTGAACGCTCTATTATGGTAGGCATCTCGGCGACAGATGATACCAGGGTTTTTAATTACTCATTTTCTTTCAACACATTTGTATTAGTTTAAGCTAAGTGCCGTTAACTTTAGTGCACCGTAAAGCTTAGAGTTTGACCCTCCATCTGTCAAACTATGATCACGAAGAAAATGGATCCAAGTAATTAAAATTTTTGCCTTTTTCGGTTATCTGAAGTAACTTTAGCTATTAACCATATTGATAAATAGCATTACGGACTTTAATTGATTTATCAGCAGGTAATAACCTTTTGCCAGGGTTTCACTTTTTGACAAAAGATCGTTCCCTGCATATTTTGTGAGCAATAGTTAAAGAAAGAAAAATAAATGCCAGACGTTTTTTAGACATCTTTACCAATATCCTTAGTTCGGTTCGTGAACCGATAGTGATCCTTGATCCGGATTTAAGGATTATTAAAGCCAACCATACCATATAAAAAGAGTTCCTTGAGCTTATATATAAAAAGAGACCACCCGTTGGGAACTATATCCCAAGGAGTAGTCTCAAAAGCCGATTCAGTATATTGAATCAAAAACCAAACTATCATAAATCGTTTATGCTAACAAATCCGGTTTGGCAATCTTTATTGATGATTCTTCCTTGAAAAACTGTGGTAGGATTTCCGTGATTCCGGATCTGGATACAGTCTTAATATACCAGATATGGTAGTTGTGAAATCCGCAACTTTCTACAACCTACTGAAGCCTGGAGTGGGGGCTATAATTTCAGCGGAATGCTTGAAAAAAGAGGCTTTCAGGCGAAATTATAGTCCACGCCCCAAGCCCTCTTCATTCGTCAGAAAATGTCGGAATTCCACATACCAGATATAGTGTTGGGGTGGAATTTGCCATAAGGCTGACGGCAATCTTGCAAGTACTGGCCGAAGAAGTAGTCGCCTTTTCGGTAGGTCTTTGGGCGACTGATGATAGTCTGGGGTTCACTTTTATTTTAAAAAAATGGGCAGGAGTAGAAATTCTAATTGGTCAAAAAAAGCTCATGAATACAAAGGATAGCATTTCCTAATCCACACCTCTGCAAGAATTTCAGATAGGAAAAATTATCTTTAATCACGGTTTATGCCTTGCCGGTTTTCTATGAGTGAACAGGTTGGCTTATCCTTTTTAATTGGCCAACCTTTTTGTCTCCTCCTTTACGATCACATGGGGCAGACCATTTTCCATATAAATGGATGATTCCACCTTGTAGACCTCCCTTATGTTCTCAGATGTCAATACTCCGGCCGGAATCCCGGCCGCTGCTATTTCACCGTTGCTCAAAATCAGAATCTTGTCTGCGAAACGCGCTGACAGGTTGAGATCGTGCATCACGACTATAGCGGCAAGATTCACCGTGTCTGCCAGGTCCCGTACTGTTCGCATCACTCCTAACTGATGCCGTATATCAAGATTGTTTGTAGGCTCGTCAAGCAGTAAAACCTTTGCCTCCTGAGCCAGAGCCCGAGCTAGCATGACCCGCTGGACTTCGCCTCCGGAAAGGCTTGCCAGCATCCTGTCCGCAAGATGGAAAAGGTGCATGTTTGTCAATGCCTGACGAGCAAGGTCAAAATCCCTTTTCCCGGGCCGCCACAACGTATGAGGACGGCGTCCCATAAGCACGGCATCCAGAACAGTAATTTCCTGATCCGGCGGCGGTTCCTGGGGCAGGTAGCCCATCAGGCAGGCCAACTTTTTCTTGCTCATCAAACCGATGTCCTCGGAACCGATATAAACAGTTCCGGACGCGGCCGGCAGAAGCCGGTTAAGACATTTTAGAAATGTTGATTTACCTGAGCCGTTGGGCCCTAAAATACAAGTAATCTCTCCTGCTTTCACCTCTGTGCTTATTAAGTTGATCCTACCGGAATCCGGATATGAAAAACAGATCTCATTGACTTTGATGTTCATTTTGGTTGTTTTCCTCGTTTTATCAGAAACATGAAAAGTGGCACACCCAGAAACGAAGTCACCACCCCTATCGGCAGAATATTGGGAGCCAGGACAGTCAGGGCGACCATATCTGACGACGCCAGCAGGATGGCCCCGACCATGCCCGAAGCCAAAAGACGAAACAGTTCACTCCCCCTGCCGGCAAGCTTGACCATATGGGGTGCCACCAGACCGATGAAGCCGATAGCACCTACAAAGGCCACTACACTGGCTGTTAGCAGGGAACATGCGGCCATAACTCCCATTCGAGTAAGGCTGACTCGAACACCCAGGCTTTCCGCAGTCTCATCTCCCAATCGAAGGATGCCGATATCCCAGCTCTTAAACAGAAGAAAGGGAGTAACCAGGCATATAACCAGCACCATGATCAGAATCTTATCCCAGGAGGCCCGGCCCACATCGCCAATCAACCAGAATACCACAGCCTGAACCGCATAAGGGTCGGCAATGAACTGGAGCAGTGTGATGCCGGCAGAAAACAGAAACATCACGGCAACACCGCTCAGGATGACAGCCTCCGGCCGCGCATTACGACCAGAGGCAAAACCAAGCACCAGGATTGAAGCCAGCAGGGAAAACACAAACGCATTACCGACAATCAGGTATTGTGACGACAGTAGCCCAATTCCAAGAACGATGGCCAATGCCGCCCCGAATCCGGCAGCTGCGGACAACCCCAGCGTATAGGGGCTGGCAAGGGGATTTTTCAAAACAGACTGCATGGCATAACCGCAGATACCCAGCCCGAAGCCGGACAGGTTTGCCATGATGATCCTCGGAGCCCTGATATTCACCACCACTGTATGGGTCATGGCCGAAACATCAAACGTATTTGGAACAAAATGATTACAGAGCGCCTGGAACGCTTCCAGTCCCCCGATCCCGGCCGGCCCGATACCCACGGCATAGCAAGCCAGGATTCCGGAAATAAATATCAACAATAGAATAACCGCAGTCCCGGAAATAAAACCTTTTTTGAGCAAACCTAAACTCTCTTTTACGGATTATATGAAAGAACCGGGTCAACCCATTGAGTTCTTACATGTTAAACTATGGGTAAGCCCGGTATGAAGAACCAAGGCTGTCCATGGGTGTTATTGCAAAAGACCGAGTTCCTTGCCGCGGGCACTCCACAGTCCGGGTTTACCATAGAAGAATTCATAAATTTCATCCCCCTTGCTCCGGGGGTCAAGACTTTTAAATAGTTCAGGGTGCATTTTCTTGGCCATATAGATTGTCTCCGTAAGTGCCCTGGGATAATGCCATCCACGCCACATACCCAGTGTATAGTCAACGTTCCGGTTCTTGACTGCCGTAACGTTCTGCATCCGCGGATCAGACATGACTTTGTTTGGCGTCACCTTGGCCCAGGAGGGTGAGCCATGGATGAAAATAAAATCAGGATTCCAGACCACTACCTGCTCCACCGGCACCTTTACTGAGTAGCCATAAACATTGGAGGTCTGTCCGGAGGCAATGTTAACTCCGCCGGCGATAGTAACCGGATCATAGTAGATGGGTATACGACTGACACCGTTCCAGAATCCCCAGAACAGGAGATGAACCCTGGGGCGCTTTTCTTCCGGTATGGCATGGGTCAGTTTTGTTATTGATTCAATGCTGGCATCACCGTAATCGAGAAGGGCCTGCATGCGCTGCTGTTTGCCGATAGCCCTACCCACCAGGGAGTAGTTGGCCTTTACACCGTCAATGGTGGTGAGTGTATGCAGGCACATTACCGGAACACCTGTATGCTTCTGAATTTCATTGGCCAAATCCGTACCATAACCGCCCCAGGTCAGGATAAGATCCGGTTTGAGCGAAACGATCAATTCAAGGTTGGGCTGTTTTGTCTCTCCGACACTCACTACAGGATTCTCCTTGAACCGGACCAGACCGTTCAGCTTATCTGACGCCGAATGTTTATCCACACCCACCAGTTGGTCACCCGCACCAAGCGTCAGCATCACTGTTGTACATTCCTGCATCAGCGAAACCACCCGTTTCGCTTCTTTTTGTAAAACAACCTCCCGTTCATTACGGTCTACAAGCCTGATCTCGCCAGCATTTGATATTCCTGGGATCAACAGAAAACTACAGAATAGTATCAATAAAAATCGTTGTAACATTTTATTCCTCTCAGCTATATTTTTTTCCATTAATTGTCAGCATAGCAATATGCTGTGTTTGCTTCAGCCTGACTCCTCCGTCGACGCGGACAAGCCGATCATCCAGATATACACGTGCTGCTTGAGACCCAGAGTCATCCTTCACACCGGTCTGCGCTAGCAGCCAGTTAATACCCTCCTCATTATCTGTAAAATCCCTGTAAACAGTGTATTCACCCAGGCAGACCTCTGGCTTCATGCCCATGGCCTTGAGAATATCAACAATGACATCATAGTCAGGACCGGGATCAAAAGGAGTGCCGTCAAGCAGCGGCCAGAATTCGGGATGCTGCCAGTGGCGGTATCCTGCCGGTTCGATGATAACGACCTTTTCAGCTGAATTGAGCAGCTTGTTAAGATATGGAAGAGGATTCACCGTGCCCAGGGTGTAAGCAGTAAGCCCCAAATCCCAGGGCGCACCGAATTTCTCTGCCTGAGCAGTCAACCAGTCCTGGCAAAAGACCTGTACCCGGATTCCGGCTTCCACCGCCCGGGTTTCAAGGATGGAAACAGCAACTTCAGAACTGTCAAGCGCTGTGACGTCCAATCCCTGCCGGGCAAGCTCCAACGCAATGTCACCATTGCCGCAACCAATATCTGCGGCCGTCCTCCCAATGGATTCAAGCTCAAGATTGCTAATAATCCAGTGATTCCTCTCTTCCATCCGAGGTCTTTCCCGCTGCCAATGGTGATTCCAGAAATCAGGAGAATAGCTCTTCCGGCGCATATAGGTTGAGTTCATGCGTCCGTTGCACCAAAACTCGCTAAGTTCCAATAAGTTCATGTTTGGTAAGCCCTCCTTCCCCGATCCATACAGCAACATGCTGTTTCGTGCTGGGCCTAAGCTATCAGGGCCATACTTGCCACTTTGATCGGATACTGTGTCGGTTTCCTCGTTTTGAGCACTCTATCCTCCCAATAAAAAAAGCCAAGAACGCTATACAGCAGGTTTTTGCTGTCAGGCCTTCTTGGCTTTATAAAATTTTTTTCTATATGCTCTTAAAACTATCTTGCAATTTCAATTGCAAATTTTAAGGAAATTTACTTTAAGCACAAACTTCTTGTCAAGCATAATTAGTAACCTTGAATCAATTCTTCATATTGTCAGCCATTTTGTCATATGTCACGCTTCCATTGGTATGATTGAACAAAACAAATAATTTCATAGTGTTGATTGATGGTATTCAGAGTCGATCAGCCAAATTTGGAAACGGTCCGGTTTAACAGATGAATTAAACGCCTTTATTGGTAAGGACTTGGGCGGTTGATGATAGATAGGATGAGAAGGCTGGAGCCCACCGTTGCCATAGAGGCTGGTACTCATTCCCCCTGGATTAGCAGGCTGCTTAACGAAATGGGCTGCTCCGTCTATGTTGGTAATCCCAGAAAATTAAGACTCATTTGGGATAGCTATGAAAAATCAGACAAACGAGATGCCAGAATATCGGCCATGGTATGCCGTGTTGAACCAAGGCTGGTATAGCCGATTAAACATCGAGGCAGTCAAGCTTATGCGGATTTAGGTGTAATTAAAGCAAGGGATGCCTTGGAAAAAAATCGAGTACGACTTATCAGTCATATCAGACCCTATTTCACAATAAATATTCATGATTGTGGTATTCCACAATGAAAAATTGAAAATTACCACAAATGTCTTTTCATTCTTTGTGTAACTAATTGAATTTAAATTGCAATTATTTTGGCCCGATCTTTGCTCTTGTTCCTGGATACATGCAAACGGTATTAACAAAAACTCAATAACAGGGAGAAAATAATGGTACCTGATCCTTCAAAATTACTGGAAATTGCACAAATTGAGAACTTGCTTGTAGGGTTTTATGACACACCTGAAAAAGATAGCTTTGCGTCGTTTACGGAAGCCGGGCATTGTATTTTTTCCGGATACCAGGGCTGGATGAAAGGCGAGAGTAGCTGCCTGTCAGAACAGACCGCCGGCAATTATGGATGTCCGGGTGCCGGGTACTGGAACTGTAACCTATCCACAGTGCCGCAAGAGATGGTGGCCCATTACCTTGCTGTAGATGAAGGTTTGAAGAAATCACCCGGGCTGAATACTGCAACTCCTCAACCGCAAACCCTCCTGTAAAAGCACCCTATTACGGATCGGGTTGTGGATTGCTTGCAGCCATATTTGAGGACTTTGATGAGCCAAAAGCGGTGATCTGGGGAACCGATATCGCCATGAGATCCTATTTGCCGGGTGGGGTCCTTGCCTTTACTGTGACAAAACCCATGTTTGAGCAATTATGTCAACTGGATGAAACCAGCTTTCTGTACAAATCATTCTGGAACACTGTAAAGCAGGCGAGGGCTTAGGCCCGGGTAAGGACTACCCGGTTTCTGCCCATGCTCTTTGCCAGGTAAAGGGCGCTGTCTGCTTCATGAATCATCCTTTCCAGGGTTGGGGTTTTAACGGTTTTTGCACTGATGCCGATACTGACGGTAATGTAAATATCCCCTCCTGAATCCGAAGAGACCGCCTGGTCCTCAATCTCCTGCCGTATCCGTTCTGCTGTGAGCCTTGCCTCTTCCGGGCCGGATTCAGGGAGTAAGAGAGCGAACTCTTCACCTCCCAGCCGTGCAAAAATGTCAGAGGAGCGGGTCTGGGTTTGACAGGTATGGACAAACTGCTTCAGCACCCTGTCCCCGTTGGCATGACCAAAGGTGTCGTTGATACGTTTGAAAAAATCAATGTCCATCATCAGCAGAGATAAGGGGGTGTTGTATCGGGTGTTCCGTTGAATCTCATTTTCCCCCCGGATGAAGAATTCCCTGCGGTTGAAGATCCCGGTCAGGGGATCCTGGGTGGCCAACCGGAACAGTTCTCTGTTTGACATAAGGATCTCGTGGGCAATGAAGGTAAAACCGGCAAAAATGGTCAGCATGGTCATAAACCCACTGGAGATCCTCAGTAAGTTTTCCCACTGAGCAGTCAGTGTATAATAGGAGGGAGGATTGCTGTGGATGAAACCAAGAAACAGGACCAGTGCAGCCAAAAAGAAAAAACCGGCAAAATAACGCTGCCGTGTTTCGTTATGATTGAAAAAGAGCCCTGTAGTGGTGGGCAAAATAAAATAGTAGTAGTGAAATCCGGTGGCGGTTGAAAAAAGCAGGATGGCAGCTGTCAGGTGGGCTGTCAGCACCACAAGGAAAAGCACCCGGGCGGTCAGGGTTCGCCCCTGCTTTACAAGAATCCAGGCCCACAGGTAGAAGGGAGTGACCAGGCCGATCATGGACAGGGCAAGATAGGCTCCCAGGTAAAGGTAAACTCCGCTGATCAGCGCACATAGGATGTACGTGAATACCAGGGAGACCTTAAGTGCTCTGACCCTGAAATTGTCCGTGGAAATATACCCTTTTTTTTTCATATCCCGGATCTCACCATCCCTTTGTACGGATTTTTATTGGATTCGCAAACAGGTTTATATCAGATTCACAGCCAAATATCATCACCAAAGCAGACCTGGGTAGAATTCCTCCGTGCGCCCATTAGTGAATGTCTTTTTATCAGGATTGGCGACGAATAGACAGACTGTGGCAATCATGCAATTGCCAATGATAATATTGATTCTCAGATTTCTGGTTGGAGCCTATCTTTTTTTATACCATGCCTTATCACCGTAAAGATTATCCATGCAGTCCGGGCACACCCCGTGGCTGAAAACTGCATCTGACCGATTTTCAATATATGTTTCAATCTGATGCCAATACCCGGTATCATCCCTGACTTTCTTACAGTTCGCGCAGATCGGCAGTAAACCCTGTAGTGTTTTGACCTCGATCAAGGCCTCCTGCAGCTGCAGAATTTTGATCTCCTTATCTTTCTGGGCCAAATTACGCTCTTTGATCTCTATGTTTAATTTGTGAACGGTTTCTTCAAGGGCCTTGGTTCTTTGTTCAACTAAAGATTCCAAATGCCGTTGATGCTTGTTCAGTTTTTCATTGATGAGATTTCTTTCCTCAGTCATCTGGTTGACAGAGATCGCCAGATCTTGAAATTCCGAATAGTTGATCAGGTCCTGGTCGATTGTTTCAGATTTTTCGGCAGCCTTGTTAAAAAAGGACTCCAGGATCGCAAAGTTGGACCTGAGCCTTTCTGTGATGAATTTCGCAAATACCAGTGAGATAATGAAAACAACAGCAAGAATCAGGCTGATGCGTATCAGATTGGTTCGAATATTTCTTTTAAGTGCCTCTTCCCTCTGTTCAATCACATTCTCAATATCATCCATGTATATACCGGTGAGGACGGTCCATTCCCATTCCGGGATACTTCTGGCATAGGTGATTTTTTTTCCGGGTTTGCCTGTACTCGGCCTGATCGAACCGACATACCTGATAAATCCCCCCTCAGGGTGTTTAGAGACTTTGATGGCCTCCTGAACCGGTTTTATCCCATTGGCATCTGTAAAATCCCACATGTTCTTACCGATATTTTTCTTTTTATAATGGGCCAGGATCGTTCCATCAAATCCATTGACGACGACGTATTGGTTCTGCCTCAACCGGATTTGATTGATCCAGTTTAAAATGTCGTTCTGGACCGCTTCCAGTGACAGATCGGCATTACGATTGAGTTGATTTTTTTTGAATTCAATATAGCTGATAACAATGTCAATTTCATCCTTGATCATTGCTTTGCGGAAGTTAACATATTCTTCCTGATATTGGCGGCTTTGTACATCAAATTTTTTAATTTCATTGGCGACCAGAAAGTAACCCAAACTGACTGCCATAAAAGAAACCACGATTAAAATTACCAGTAAAACGGTGTTCACCAGACTTCTTTTTGTTGCCATAATTGCGGTGCTCCCTCTAAACAGTGGACCTAATCATGGGCAGAACAGGCAGTTGAACGATAAAGGTCGCGCCTTTCCCGGGGGCTGATGTTGCCCTCATAATCCCGTTATGGATTTCGGTAACAATGAAATAGGAAACCGACAGGCCAAGACCGGTGCCTATTCCTACCGGTTTGGTGGTGAAAAAGGGTTCAAATATCCGTTTCAGGTGATCCGCTTCAATACCCGGGCCGTTGTCTTCAATTTCAATGGTTGCATAGGCGTCTTCGATTGAAAGCCTTATGGTTATGGTCGGGCTGCTGTTTGCTTCGTTCTCAAACAAAGCTTCTGCACTGTTACGGAGAATATTCAGCAGCACCTGTTGAATACTGCTTCCGTTGCAGGTAATCCATATCGTCTTTTCTTCAGTAACACGGTGAATTATTATTTTCCTGAAGTCATATTTCTTTTTCAGGTCATAATCATTTTCCGCAATACGGATGGTCTGTTCTATCAGGTCGTTGAGGCAGAATTGGGATGGTGTTGACTCTGATTTGCGGGAGAAGGAGAGGATGTTGGAGACAATATCCGCAGCCCTCAATCCGGCCTGCCTTAGTGACGAGAGCAGGTCGTAAATCTTCCTTTCGTCCATGTATCGGACAATGCTCTCCATTGAAACGCCCTGTTTTGAGGCAGCTGTCCGGTTTGCCTCAAGGTCTTTGGACAGCCTTTTTTCAATGACCTGTGCGTTCTGTACAATCCCTGCGATGGGGTTGTTTATTTCATGCGCCATACCAGCGGCAAGTCCACCCACAGACAGCATTTTCTCAGACTGTATCAATACCTCCTGTGTCCGCTTGTGTTCCGTGATATCCCGTGTCAGCGAAAGGATGACGTCGGTATCATCGATTTTTATGATTCTGGCGGACATCAGGCCGTCACCAATCTCGCCGTCTTTACGACGGAATCTGGCTTCAAAATCCTTTACAACGCCGTACTTTAATAATTTCTCAACCAGTCTTTTTCTGTCTTCTACATCGACCCATATATCCAGTTCATGGGATGTTTTTCCCAACACCTCTTCACGGGTATACCCCATCAGGCTTGTAAACCCTTCGTTGATATCTATGAAAAGCCCATCCGAGGCCCGGTTGAGATTGATTGCGTCCGGGCTGGTCATGAATGCCAGTCGGAATTTCTCCTCGCTTTCCCGTAAAGCCATCTCCATTTTCTTCTGGTTGGTAATATCCCGGGTAATACCTTCCACACCCTGGATAGTTCCGTGTTCATCTGTGAAGAAATGTGCATTGGTGGATGCCCACCATATGGAACCGCCTTTTCGCTTGAGCCGGGCTTCAAAATCCCTGATTTTTCCGTTTTGTTTCAACTCTGCCAGAAAACGCTGTCTCTCCTCCGGAAAGGCATAAACCTCTTCGGCCATTTTCATACCCAGCGCTTCTTGCACAGTATATCCGGATAACCGGTAAACAGAGGATGAGATAAACACAATCACACCCTCCATGTTTGTCTGGTACAGCAGATCAGGGGTGTTGTCTATCAGATCGCGGTACTTCATTTCGCTTTGCCTGAGCCGATTCTCTGCAACCTTGATTTCGGTTACATCCCGGGCAATTCCCTGGAACCCTGTGGGGGTGCCATTACCGTCCCGGGTTAAGGTGATGGAGGCTTCTATATATCGTTTGCCCCCGTCCTTGGTGATCAGGGTCCAGTTGAACGCCCTGGAAGGCTCTCCTGTGTTATAAACCTTGTTAAATGTCTGAAATACCTGCCTGGCGGTTTCATTGTCCATGAAATCCCTGTTATTCATGCCAATGAGTTCTTGTTCTTCAAAACCGAGCATGTTCTGCATGGCCTGGTTAAAGGAAACGAAATTGCCTTTGAGGTCAACTTCATAATACCCTTCGACCATATTTTCCAGAATGGATTCATGACGTTCCCTGCTTTCCTTGAGCTCTTTTTTTAACGGGTCGCAGGCCGCAACTTCTTTTTTCAGTTTTTTGACCTGTGATACCAGATCGTCATACGTTGGTTTTTTCATAATCAGGTACGGAACGCACAGGGTGCAATTCACTATTAGGTTAATTGTGTTTCTTATTAGCTAAATGTTTTCATTAACTAAAACACACTTTTTTACCTATTTCAAATCTTAATCTGTTTCCCATGTTGTATCTGCGGGTTAAGCGGGTGAAAAATGATGCCTGATTAAATATTTTACTTGTACATTCCAAGGAAAGATTGTATATGATGGCCCACCATGAAATCTTTGTAGACATACCGTTTTATCTTCACAAAATTCAGTTTGTATTTACACGCCTAGAGCGTATACGTTTTATTTCATCACAATTTTAGGAGCAAACCATGCTTAATATAAATGATGTTATGGATCTATCTGTAAAACCAGATCTTTACAAAAAAGGAACTTCTGTTATGTGGACAGATTCATATATTTCCAGCCAACTTTTGGATGTTCATTTGAACCCGGATCTTGATTTGGCAAGCAGGAAGAAGAAAACCATTGAAACAACGGTTGAATGGATATTGGAAACTGCGGGTAAGGACAATTTGAACATCCTGGACCTGGGATGCGGTCCTGGTCTGTATTCCCAGTTACTTGCCAAGAAGGGCCATCAGGTGACCGGGGTGGATTTTTCAAAGTACTCTGTAGGCTACGCCAAGAATCAGGCAAAAGAGAATGACCTTGACATTGAATACCGCTGCCAGAACTACCTTGAACTTGAAGACCAAGGCAAATTTGACCTGGTGATTTTAATCTTCACAGATTTTGGTGTACTGGTGCCCGAAGACAGGGCCACCTTGCTGTCAAATATCCATCGGGCACTGAAACCCGGAGGATGCTTTCTTTTTGATGTCATGAATGAGGGACAGTTTGATGAAAATCCAGGCGATAAAACCTGGGAGGTCTCTAAGAAAGGATTCTGGAGGGATAAGCCATATCTGCTTCTTTCAGACGCATTTGCCTATCCGGAGGAAAAGGTGATTTTATCTCAGCACTGTGTCATTGATGAGGATCGTTCTGAAATCTATCGGTTCTGGACTCACTTTTTCTCCCATGATGATCTGACCAAAATTCTAACCCAAAAGGATTTCACCCAGATTCAGTTTTACGATAACATTCTTCCGGACAGCGACATGTACCGCGGACAGAATGTAACTTTTTGCACGGCAATAAAGGCGTTCGAGTAGCGTAGTATAAAAATTGACTTCCCCCCCGGTTTCTCACCGGGGGGAGCTAAAGAAATGTTATGCTTCAATTTTACCGCTTTTCTTATCTTTCATAAAGTGCATCATGTATTCTTTCACATGTTGAGGCGGGTTACTCTCATTTTCTTTTTTTACCAGTTTTAAAGAATCCGTGGGGCATTTATGAACACAGACGCCACAGCCAATGCAGGATTCAACCGCCAAAGCAACTGCTTTCCCGAATTTGTTCCCTGCCTTTTCACTGACCTTCAATTGCAGGGCATCCATGGGACACCTTTTTACACAACTTGCACACGCCTTGCACGTAGCGGCGTTTATTTCCACGATATAGCTGGACGCATTCGTACTTTCCGGGTGACCGAGTCGGTGATACCCATCAAGAAACATACAGCAGCAGCTGCAGCAGTTACAGATCGTATCCGGTTTGTCCCGCCAGTTGGAGATCGCGTGCACCAGACCGGAATCTGCTGATTTCTTCAGTATGGCGTGGGTTTCTTCTTTGGTGATCTCCCGGCCCTGTCCATTTTCCACGATATACCGTCCCAAATCATCAAAATGCAGA
The DNA here is from genome assembly GCA_004796375.1 of Desulfobacteraceae bacterium. Lineage (GTDB taxonomy): Bacteria > Desulfobacterota > Desulfobacteria > Desulfobacterales > Desulfobacteraceae > MADRE2. The sequence goes on along the minus strand of QZLA01000031.1, from coordinate 3,640 downwards.
CAGACCTCCAACGGGTGATGACATTCTTTAAAGTCCGGGTCATGGTTGTGCCTCATCCGGCAGGGGCAATAGGAAACCGTATAATACTCAAATGAATCAACGACCTTGACAACATCCTCATAGGGCACGATGGAGCGGGTGTCTTCTATTGTCTGCTCAATGGGCAGGGTCCTGAGCCCCTTGTGATGGATATTCAGGTATTGATCAAACCACCCGTCATCAAGATATTTATTGATCAGGGGAACCGCCTTTTGAGTTCTTTCATCAGCGTCCCCCGGCCAGAGATTGGCCCTGAGCAAGGCCATGAAGGAATCGTTCAGCCGGTACCACGTTTTCTCATTGCGTACGCTTTTAAAGACCATTCCCTTTCTGGCAAGGGGCGCCACTCTATCTTCCAGCTCTTTCGGTGAAAGACCCTTTATTGAAGCGATATCTTCGATGGGCTTGGCCGATAAGGGAAAGCCTGTAAGAAAGGTTGCTTCCTCTAATGTGTAATTTGCTTTGATCATCGGCTTGAGATGCTCGGATTCCGGCAGCTCCCACCAGGTATTTCCCAACCACTTGATGAAATCATCATAAACCGCATCTTCTGTCATCCATCCCCTCCTTTTAGCTCTCTTTCATTAGTAATTCTGTCGAAGTAGTGACGGCGAATATTTTGAATTCGCCGTCATATCAGACACAATTTAATTCTGGGCCAAAAGTTTTTTTGCAAAGGCTTTAGCATTGTCTACATCATCCTGGTTCGGACGGCCCGTCATCTGTTTAACCATATCTGCCCACTGGTCATCATCAAGGCTCAGTTTTTCCTGAACAGGTCCGTGCATGGATTCGGCCAGAAAACCCTGGCAGTCAAAACACCCCTTGTATTCAATGCCCTTTTCTCTGCATGCCTCTTTCATGGGCTCTGCAAAGGTTTCCATATCCTGATCCGGGTAGGCAGGCGCCATATGGGTGATGAAGCCGGCAATTTTCTGGCCGGAAACGGCTTTAAGCGCTTTGAGGCATTTTTTTACCGGCGCGGCCAGGCTGCCGGCGTGCAAGGGGGAGCCCATGAAAATGCAATCATATCCGGCAGCCATATCCGGGGTAATCTCCTCAAGTTTCTTCAAATCAGCATTCCCGGCTTTTGATGCTTCCTCGCATATGGCTTTGGCGATTTTCTCGGTGTTGCCGCTCTGGCTGAAATAGGTGACCAATACTTTCATGATGGTTGTTCCTTTCTTGAATCGGGTAATGTGTCGGCGCTCCTGGTCGACTTTGTAGCAATAATATGGGTCTTTCTCCTATATGTCTGTAGCACCCGCTACATCCGAACATTTTTTTTGACTGCCCGTTGTGAGCAGGCAGGGCGCAACCCGAAACATGCGGCTTCGAAAGGATGCCCTATGGGCCCAACTTCCAGAAATCACCTTTCAAATCAAGACTTTCAAAAAGCTTTTGGGTGTCGGCTGCACCAGGGCGTTTCCAATCAAGTTTTGAACGGTTCGGGTACCATTTGCCGGCAAGAGAAAAACACTGCTGTAATGACATGATGTATCCGGTCATCAGGTTTCTGCGGGACAACCAGGTATTGAGATGCGCCTCCGACCTGAAGGCAAGTATGGTTGCTCACGTAAACCCGATATTATCCCAGAACTGTGCAGCAGGAACTGCAAAATGTACAAGCCAGTCCGATGAAACCGCATGATCTTGTGAGATGTCGATTTCCAATTTTTCACTGCATTCACCACACCCGCACGGGGTGTATCCTTTGGCATCTTTTTCTACAATCGCGGCGATGCCAAAAACATCCCAGATTCAGTTTCCCCAATAGGTCTTAGACCCGATTCGGGTGACATGGTTTGTCGGAATACCTGAGAATGGGTGCGCCATCCAGATCGAATGTGACCCGGGAGCCAGTGCAATCTGGTGTGCTTGCGCCAGCCGGTCAAAACTATCTTCAACACAGGAAATGGGTTGGTTAAAATGCCTGGCCGTATCTTCCGTGGTCGGCGGCAAGGTAGAGTCTATAAACCGCTGGTAAATATAATGCCGTATCTTTGCATCCAACAGCTCTGGTTCACTGGGCATCTATTAATTCCTCTCCTGGTTTGAATGATGATCAGTTGAGGTATCCTACCATCATTTTGCAGAACACAACCACCTTTTTATTTATATTCCGACGGACTCGGTGCTGAAGGCAATATCCTCGGGTAAGGTCCCGAGCATCAGGGCTTCGGGTTTTGGCAGCTCAAGTCCCAGTGTCTCCTTAATCAAATCCTCAACCGTATGTATGGTTTTAAATTCAAGCTGCTCTTTGACATCGTCCGGGATATCCTTCAAGTCTTTTTCATTTTCCTCAGGCAATAGTATTTTTTCAATACCTGCCCGGTGGGCGGCCAGTACTTTTTCCTTGATTCCGCCGACAGGCAGAATGCGGCCCCGCAATGTAATTTCACCTGTCATGGCAAGCTTGGGGTTGATTTTGCGACCCATGATCAGCGACGTGATGGCTGAAAACATGACCACACCGGCTGAAGGTCCGTCCTTTGGCAGGGCACCTGCCGGGATATGTATATGCAGATCTTTCTTGTCAAATTCAAAGTCCGGCAATGCAAATGCCAGCCTGGACCTGAACAAGCTTAGGGATATGGTTGCCGATTCCTTCATGACATCCCCGAGTTGACCGGTTAGCGTCAGTTTGCCCGTTCCAGGCATGTGGGTGGCTTCAATAAAAAGGATTTCTCCCCCCATGGGGGTCCATGCCAGTCCTGTGACTACGCCAGGAGGGTTTTCTTCCTGTGCCATGTCATGCCGGATGATTGGATGACCTAAGATCTCTTCAAGCAAATCCTCAGTCACCTGAAAGGGCAGTTCGGTATCCCCCGAAACAATTTTCTGAGATGCGACCCTGGCGATTTTGGCAAGCTGCCCCCGCAGCGCCCTGACACCGGCTTCCACTGTATATTTATCAATGATGGTTTTAAATGCATCATCATCAATGTCAAGCTGATCCGGCCCTATCCCGTGCTCTTCAAGGACAAGTTTCAAAAGAAAGTCTTTTCCAATATGGAATTTTTCATTTGCCGTATATCCTGAAAGCTCGATAACCTCCATACGGTCGAGGAGCGGGGCGGGGATACCTCTTTTGTTATTGGCCGTTGCCACGAAAAATACATCTGACAGATCATAGGGAACCTCGAGATAGTGGTCGGAAAATGTATTGTTCTGCTCAGGATCGAGGACCTCAAGCAGCGCGCTTGACGGATCACCATGGAATGCTGAAACCAGTTTGTCCACTTCATCCAGAACAAATACGGGATTTTTTTTGCCCGCACTCTTCATCCCCTGGATGATCCTTCCCGGAAGCGCACCAATGTAGGTTCTTCGATGGCCCCTGATCTCAGCTTCATCCCGGACACCGCCAAGGCTGATCCTTACATATTCTCTTTGCAGCGCTTGGGCAATGCCTTTCCCAAGACTTGTTTTACCCGTCCCCGGAGGGCCGACAAGCAGTAAAATGGACCCCTGCTTCTCCTTTTTCAGCTTCATCACGGACAAATGTTGAATGATGCGTTCTTTAATTTTTTCCTGCCCGTAATGATGCGCATCAAGCAATTGTGCGGCTTCTTTGATGTCGATATCCTGCTCTTCCGTG
>QZLA01000142.1 GCA_004796375.1 Desulfobacteraceae bacterium | reverse complement strand
TAGAGCCCCGGGCTGACCGTGTACTGGTGGCGTCTGAATCCCATCCGGACAAGTACCGTGCTTTGCCAGTCATGGGCAGACCAAGTATTGCCAATTACAGGGACTTTTCCTGCCCAGGTTTCAATGAACTCTTTAACAAAGGGTTCGAGCCGGTATCCGGGTTGCTGGTTGTCGTCTTTAATGCCCTTGCCGGTGGTCCAGTTCGGGTCGATACCATCCATGGACGGCAGAATGGATGACATGTTACTCTCCTCCGAGTTGTGCAGTATACGTTTTTAATTGGTTTAACACAGTCTTGTCCACGCAATAGCAGGTGGCCGGACCCTCAATTTCACCATAGACCAGTCCGGACTCCTTGAGCAGCTTCAAGTGCTGACTGATGGTGGATTGTGAAAAGGGAAACAGGTTGACAATATCGTTGCAGATGCATGAATCAATGGTGATCAGGTGCTCGAGGATCTTGATCCGGGTGGGATGGGCCAATGCCTTGAATATCTTGGCCAGATGCTCAACATCAATTGTGGATTCCAAACGCTCCCCTGTTTTATTTATCGTTAATCGTCAATAAACGATAAAGCAAATGAATATTCCTGTCAACAAATTTATTTTCCCTTAGTGAGCTTAATGTTTCTGGGCAGTTATTGCGGATGTTGAGAATCGACTAGTCCGGTGTGTATTGGGCGTCTAAACCGGCGTAGATGACGGCATGTTCAGGATGAGATAATGCTGTCATCTCTCGCTTCTCCAGCCGCCAGGACGGCGGTTGGAGATTTAGGTGCGGACGCCCAATACACACCGGACGGGTTAACACATCATACTCCAATCTATGATTAATCCCCGGAATATGTTATAAAACCCCCATCATAAACATTCACCAAGGAAAAAGCATTGACAGAACTCAAAGGTTCCCAGCGAAAATTCTTAAGAGGACTGGCCCACAACCTCAACCCGGCCGCCTATGTCGGTCAGAAGGGCATCACCGAGCAGCTGATAGAAGAGATCAACCAGGCCCTTGATGCGTCTGAACTGATCAAGGTAAAATTTGTGGATTACAAGGACAAGGATGTCAAGAAAGCATTGTCAGATGAAATCACCAAGGCGGTCAACGCTCATCTCGCCGGGATGGTGGGTCATGTGATTATCCTCTACCGGCAGCACAAAGACACAGCCAAACGTTTGATCAAGCTTCCTAAATAATTGCCGGCGTAAACTACATCCGGGGCCTGAAACCCCGGCCCAAGACCTCATGAACCTGCGTCACGATGATAAAGGCATCCGGATCGATCTCCTTTACAATCTCGGTTAACAGGGTCACCTCCTTTCTGAGCACCACGGTATATAACACTTCCCTTTCCATATTGGTGTATAGACCCCGCCCGTGGAGTACTGTTGCTCCCCGGCTGAGCTTATCCATAATGGCCCGGGAGATCTCTTCATATTTAAAGGAGATGATCACGGCAGAATTGGCATAGTTAAATCCGTCAATTATGATATCCACCAGCCGGGCAGATCCGAACAGAAGAATAAATGAGTACAGGGTCAGGGTCAGGGCGGGTTTGTCCGGTGAAATCCCCTTGAGATGGATCACAAGACCGCCGATGCAGATCACCATGAAATCGGTGAGCATGAACACATGGCCGGGTTTGAGTCCCAGTTTCTTTTGGGCAATGGCGGCAATGATATCAGATCCGCCGGTGGTGCCGCGGAATTTGAAAACGATTCCCAGGCCCAATCCGATAAGGATGGCGCCTGTGGCCACAAAGATGAGGAAATCATTGGCCAGCATATCTTTCAGGGCAACCATCTCCTGTACCCGGATAAAGGAAAATCCCGGGATATTGCCACGGAGCAGATCGATAAAAATAGAGTTCAGGGTGAACCCGTAAAAGGTGCGGATGCCGAACTGCCTGCCCAGAACCTTGAGCCCCCAGAAATAAAGGGGAAGATTGATCAGCCAGATGACAAGGCCCACTGAGATCCATCCGTTGGTCAGATAGTTGACGGACACGGCCAGCCCGGAGACACCGCCGGGCACGATCCGGGCTTCAATTAAAAATACCCCGATACCCAGGGAGAGGAAAAAGGTTCCCAAGGTGATGGCGGTATAGTCCCTGAAGGTTCTGAGTGCTTGAGTCATCATATTTTTCCGTTTAGGTATGAAACCGCCAGGGCTTCAGACCAGTAAAGGTTTTCCCTGTTGAAGCGGATAAATCCCACGTGACCGCCGGAACGGGGCATCATCAGGTGGAGCTTGGGGTTTTGCTCGACCTCTTTGATAGGATAACAGGATTCGGGCAGAAACGGGTCATTCAGGGCATTCACGATCAGGCAGGGGATCCGGATATTCGTCAAGTGGGGTTTGCTTGAACACTTCTCCCAATAGTCATATGCATCCCTGAATCCATGGATGGGCGCTGTGTAGCGGTCGTCAAACCCTTTGAAATCCTTGATTGAGCTATAGCCGTAATCGTCTATCTTTCCTGGAAACAGTTCTGCCTTGGCCTTTATTTTTTCATGAAGCAGTTTGAGGAACCGTTTCATGTATATGGTATTGGCGGGTTTGGCGATTTTCTCAGCCCCTGCTTTCAGATCACAGGGAACGGAAAACACGACAGCCCGGGAAACTCTTGGATCCGGGTCATCCTTTCCCAGGTAAAGCAGGGTCAGGTTGCCGCCCAGGCTGAATCCCACCAGGGCGATCCTGCGGTATCTGTTTTTACCGGCCACATGCCTGACTACCCAATCCAGGTCATCGGTGGCACCGTTGTGGTAAAATCGCATCGAACGGTTGGGTTCCCCGCTGCAGGACCGGTAGTTCCAGGCCAGGGCATCCCATCCGCCGCTGTTCAGCGCTTTGACCATGCCTTTGACGTAGGCCCTGTGGCTGTTGCCTTCAAGACCGTGACACACCACTGCGAGATTTGGGTGTCCGTTGCAGGACCAGTCAAGATCCAGAAAATCATCATCAGGGGTTTGGATACGTTCTCGCTCATACCTGACACCGTTTACTTTCCTGAAAACATTGGGAAAAATGGATTGAATATGGCCGTTTGCGAACAGGGGCGGAGAGATGTAGTCTGTAAGTGTCATATGAAAAGTCGAGTCAATGTTCTTTGAGGCGTCTTTGTGATCTGTATTATTCATCATAAATTTGATATAATAATTGTTTTAATTTGTAAAATTCTAAGTTGATAAGGATATGATAAATCTATGAAAG
>QZLA01000086.1 GCA_004796375.1 Desulfobacteraceae bacterium | reverse complement strand
GTGGTGGAGCTGAGGGGGATCGAACCCCTGACCTTACGGCTGCCAGCCGTACGCTCTCCCAGCTGAGCTACAGCCCCACAGACCCGGTACTTATAGTAGATCCGGAGCCGGGTGTCAATAGAAAAATGAATTCAGACGAAAAATTAGGTGACATTTTGGTTAGACCCATAATAAAATGTTGACACAGGGTTTTGTGAAACGATATTATGCACCGTTTAAAATAACCGTGTTGTTTAATTGTATATTTTTTGAAGTTTTAAGGAGAAATAAATGCTGCGTACCATGCGGGAAAATTCAGGGTCCTGGATCATTAAATTCTTACTGGGTCTGATTGTCATAGCCTTTGTGGGTATTGGTGTCGGAAGTTATGGGTCGAAAAACAGGAGAACTGTTGCGACCATCGGAGACAAGGATGTTACCATCCAGGAATACCAGGACTCCTACAAACGGGTTGTCAATCAGCTGAGGGCCAGATTTGGTGACAGCATTAATGAAGAAACCCTTAAGATGTTCAATGTGGAGCAGCAGGCACTGGACCAGATCATTGAAAATCATCTGGTATCACTTGAGGCTGATAAACATGAATTCATCGTTTCCGATGAGGAGATCCAATCCCAACTCATGGAAATCGATGCATTCAAGGAGAACGGGAAGTTCAATATTGAGAGATATCAGCGGATGCTCGCACTGCAGCGCACCAACTCTGAAATATTTGAAGCCCAGATCCGTGCGGAACTCAGAAATCAGAAGGTCCGCAATCTCGTCCTGGACGCGGTATCCGTATCTGATATGGAAGCCAAAGAGTGGTATATCAATAAAAATACCCGGGTCACCCTCGATTTTCTGAAATTTGATCCCCGGGAACTCAAGGATATTGAACCGACGGAAGAACAGATCCAGGCATTTTATGATGAGAAAAAGGAAGATTACAAGACAGAGCCCAAAAGGGTGGCCAGCTTCCTGAGATACTCACCCGGCGCATTTAAAGGCAAAGTGACAATCGACAAAGAGGGTGTGGAAATCTACTACGCAGAAAATCAGGATGAATTCAAGGAGCCGGAAAAAATAGAAGCCCGCCACATCCTGTTCAAAATTCCTGATGATGCCGATGAAGCTGCCGTGGAAGAGATCCGGAAAAAGGCCATGGAGATCTATGAAAAGGCCAAGTTAGGGGAAAACTTTGCCGAGCTTGCAAAAAACCATTCCGAGGGTCCCAGTGCTGCCAGCGGCGGATACCTGGGCCCCTTTGCCCGTGGCGCCATGGTAAAACCGTTTGAGGAAGCCGCATTTGCCATGCAGCCCGGCGATATCTCAGAGCCGGTACAGACCCGTTTCGGCTGGCATATTATCAAGGTGGATCAGCGGTTTGAAGCGACCGTCACCTCCATGGAAGATGCCTATAAAACCATTGAAACCAAACTCGTGGACATCGAAGCCAAAGATATGGCGTACAATGCAGCCGGTCAGGCTTTTGATCATGTTATTGAAGGGGATGACCTTGAGCAGGTGGCCCTGCTGACCCAGCAGACCGTAAACCATACCGAACCGTTCAGCGCAACCGGTTTCGAACTCAAAGAACAGGATAAAAGCCAGTTTGCCAGGGAGGCATTTGACCTGAGCCTGGATACCATCAGTGATATCAAAACCATCGGGGATACCTACTACCTGATCAAAGTGACCCAGGTAATTGAACCCAAGATCCAACCCCTTGATCAGGTCAGGGATAAAATTGTCAGCGATCTGACCGCAAAGCTCCAGGAAGAGAAGGCCAAAACCACTGCTGAGAGCATTCTCAAAGAGATCAAGGAAACCGGGGCCCTGAAAACCGTTGCACAAAACCATACCCTTGAGGTGGAAACCACCCGCCCGTTTGTCAACTCAGGCCCTGTCGGTGAAATAGGTGCTTCTCCCGATCTCTTGGATGCGGCATTCAAGCTGGGTGACAAGGCGGTCCACGATGAGGTGATTCAAAGCTCTGCAGGATTTTTTGTTATCGCTTTGAATGAAAAGCTTCTGCCTGAAGAGGAAAAGATCACCCAGGGGCTTTCCCAGACCAGGGATGAGATTCTGATGGCCAAACAGAACCAGGTTTACAGGACCTGGCTTGATAACTTAAAAGCAAAAAGTGATATCGAGGTGAATCCGGATTTTTTCAATTAAAACCGGATAACGCATGAATAAAATCCTAGGATCCTGGCTGTACCTTGTTGTCGTATTCTGCCTGCTGCCAGGCTGTCTGGGGCAGAGTCCTGTCACGGTTCAATCCTCTGCCCCGACACCTGTATTTACGACACTTGAGGGTACGATCCAGGATCCGCGTGTGGTTGCAGGAATGCTGCCCAACGGGTTCGGTTATATCCTGGTCAAGAACCCCATCCCTGAAAAACGTATCCGGATGCATCTGAATATATTTGCCGGATCGGTTCATGAAACAGATGAGCAACAGGGGCTGGCCCACTACCTTGAGCACATGCTCTTTAACGGGTCTACACATTTCAAACCCGGTGAACTGGTCGAGTACTTCCAGTCCATTGGCATGGATTTTGGTGCGGATGCCAATGCCCATACCGGATTCTACAACACGGTGTATGATCTGGATCTGCCGGATAACAGTGCGCAAAGTATCCGGGATGCCTTGCTGGTTTTTGATGATTATGCCCGGGGCGCGCTCCTGTTTCCCAGCGAAATTGAGAGGGAAAAGGGAATTATCCTCGCTGAAATGCGGGACAGGGATTCAGTATCCTACCGCACTCTGAAGGCATCCTTGGCGTTTGAGCTGCCCGGATCAATTCTGAATCAACGCCATCCCATCGGCATAGCTTCTACCATAAAGACTGCAGACCAGCGCATACTCAAAGCATACTATGACCAATGGTACCGGCCGGACAATATGGTTCTGGTCATGGTGGGTGATTTTGACGTCCAACTTGTCACAACACTGATCCAAGCCAGGTTCAATGATTTTGAACCCAGAACCGATGATTTCTTAAAAATGCCTGAGAACCGGTGGACGGCGCACACAGGCGTAAAGGCATTTTATCATTTTGAACCCGAGGCCGGTGATACCGACATTACGATAGAAACCATCTCCAGATCAGCATTTGAGCCGGAGACCGCTGCAGATTTGAAACAGGATATCACGAAACGCCTGGGCAACATGATCTTGAACCAGAGGTTTTCAAAAATACTCCGGCAGGAAGATCCGTCCTTTTCAGATGCCGGAGCATATTCCGGTACATTCCTGCGCCACATTACCATGAGTGCGGTCGGTTGTACCAATATTACGTCTCAATGGCAGGCCAGCATCGCAACAATGGAAAATACACTACGCCAGGCCCTTTTGCACGGCTTTCATGACGCTGAGCTCGACCAGGCCAAACGCGAACTGCTGTCTGGTCTGGACTCCCGTACCAAACGGGCTCCCACACGCAAAAGCAAGGATATCGCGGATGAACTGCTGGACCGGATGAGCAATCTGGAACTGATTATTTCAGCAAGTCAGGAACAGGATCTTTTAAAACCCTTTATCGAGACGTTAACCCTCAAACAGGTCCATGCTTCCTTTGTTCATGCATGGTCAGACAACCATCGACTGATCACTGTAACCGGACATATTCCCATTGAGGGCAAGGGCGGTAAAAGCCCTGAGAGCCAGATTCTTGAAACATTTAAACTGGCACAGACACAGCCGGTTCAGCCCTATCCCATAACCGAGGCAAAATCATTTCCCTATTTAACAACCGCTGATGTTCTGCGGCCGGAGAATCAGGTATCGGTTCTTACCGACCAGGTGATTGAAGATCTGGGGGTTCGTCAGATCAAGTTTGACAACCATACCTGCCTGAATCTTAAACCGACCGATTTCAAGAAAGATGAGGTCAACTTTAAACTGGTTTTCGGGAAAGGAAAACAGACCGAACCCGAAATGCTGCCGGGGTTGTCGATTTTGTCTGAACAGGTGCTTAACGACAGCGGCTTTGGCCGGCTGACCCAGGATGAATTAGAGCAGGCTCTGGCAGGCAGGGATATTGAATATGAGTTTGAGATCAAGGAGAATCTCTTTACGCTGACCGGAACTGCCGGTGCCAATCAAATCGCACTGATCTTTGATGTGATTCAGACCTTTATACTTGATCCGGGAATTCGTGAGAATGCACTGGTGCTGGCTAAAAAGCAATACAAGGAATCATACCGGAACATGGCCAGGACCATTGAGGGCGTGATGCAGATCAAGGGTGAGAAAATTCTTGCGGGCCAGGATTCGCGCTTTGGGTTGCCCGCCCCTGAAGGTATTGATAGGATCACCACGGACCAGATCCGTGCTTGGCTTCTTCCCTATTTTAAAACGTCGCCTGTGGAGCTTTCCCTGGTCGGCGATTTTATTCCGGAGGAGGTCATTCCCCTTGGCCGGAAGGTGCTGGGGACCATTGGCCAGCGCTCAAAAACTTATCGCAGTGCCGGCCAACGGCAGAGCCCGGCCTTACCCTTGGACAAACGGTTTGATCTTAGAGTGGATACGAAAATAGAGAAATCCATGGTCCGGCTGGTATTTCCCACCGTGGATTATTGGGATATCGCCCTGACCCGCAGATTGGTGGTTTTATCCCGCCTGTTCTCCGAGCGTCTTCGCATCCAGGTCAGGGAAAAACTCGGTGCTGCCTATTCACCCTATGTGTATAATGATTCGTCGTTAGCATACGATGATTACGGCCTGATGCATGCCGTCGTCACCGTGGCTCCGGATCAGGCGGAACAGATTGCCATGGAACTGAAATCCATCGCCGATTCGCTTGCCCGTGAGGGCGTGACGGAAAGGGAATTGGACCTGGTCAAAAAGCCTTTGATGACCCATCTGGGAGAACTTAAGAAACGAAATCAATACTGGCTGCACTCTGTAATGGCAGGATCCTTTTTCTATCCACAGAAATTTGAATGGGCCAGGTCGTTTCCCCAAGCCTACGGCAGCGTGACAAAGCAGGATATGGACCACCTGGCCAAGGTTTATCTTGATACGGACAAAACTGTACTTATGCTCCTGGGCCCTGAAAAAGAATAATACCCCTGGGGGTAAAAGGGATCAGGATCAGGTAGATGGTTTTTCCAGTTTCTCTACCGGTTCGGAAACGTTGTGCCTCAAGTAGTAGTCCAGGTCAAAAAGCTGTTTAAAACTCAGGTCTTTAAATTGAATGTGCCGCTTTCTCACTTTCATGGAGCTGAACGAGGGCTTGTCTGTCAGCTCATAATCAGCAATGGTTTGAAAAGGAAGATCGCCGACATAATATCCCATACTGCTTAGAAATATGGTTTCATCAAGCGATCTGGTGTCCTGTTCACTTGGATCGTCACTTCCGGTGTCAATGTATTTGAACGCCAATCCACCCATGCTGATGTCTATGATCTGTCCGAGCATGTAAGAGTAGGGGCTTATGGCTGCATAAGCGCCTTCATTCGCCTTGTATCGTTTGCTTTTACGTCGTTCTACAGTTCTTTTTCTTCCAACCATACAAGAATCCCTTTCGTGGATAGTAAAACCTCAAATCAAAGAGATTTTATCTGACAATGCAGTTATTGCACAATTCATACCAGGGTTTGGCATCAATAGATACAAGACCAGCCACTGTGGCCAAGATTGTTCAGGCGTGTAATCGTTAGCCTTATATTAGAAGCTTTTGAAAGGCTTTGGCGTCATAAATGTAAATTACCGGGCAGTAAAATAAGGCTGTTGCCGGGGCATTTTTTTTGGAAATACGCAAAAAAAGTTATAAATCTGGGTAATGTTTTTCCTACATTATTACTTTTTTTCCTCAAATTTTCGCCCATCCCGGTGTTTGACCTGTTCCCACGCGGATAACGCGTGTTCATAATTAAATCCGCGGTTCCTCAAAAAGCCGAACACCTTGTGCTTTTGTTTCTCAGGATCCAGATGTTTCCACTGCCGCCATTTACCATCAAGCGCACGTGCAGCTAGCTCATGGTCATTCTCGCGGTCCAGGACCTGATCAATGATCATATCGCTGATCCCTTTTTGTCCCAGTTCATATCTTAAGGCAAATACGGCTTTGGGCCGGGTCCGTTTCCGGTTGGATACAAATGATCTGGCGTATTCAAGATCGTCCACATACCTGTATTCCGTTAATTTATCCAATACGTTTCTAATGGAACGCTTTGAAATTTTATGCTTTTCCAGGTGTCTTCGGACCTCTCTGGTGCTTCTGGCCTGATAGCCGAGATAACGCAAGGCTTTGTTAAATGCCAGTTCAAACTCCCTGTCAGGATTATGGAAAGCGGATTCCGTCATTGGGCTCATTCCGATTTATTCCAGAGGATTTCAATCATGGCAAGCCGCTTCTCACCAGTCTGCTCAACGATTTGGTGGCAGGTGACCACATGCTGCTTGCGTTCGGATACATGGGTCATGATTGAGATATTCTGACCGTGGAAGGCTTGATTATGAAAAATCACAGACATGGAATCCGGGCTCAGGTCTTTTAAATGATTGGAGGGAATACTGTCGATGGCCCAGCCGATGTAAACCGTATTGTTCACATGCTGATTCAGGTCAATATCCTGATGTCCGGGGACAACAGTGGTATTGAAGTCATAAGCGACCGGTTCTTCAATATCCGGGAAATCAAATGTTTTGTTTTCCTGAGTTTTGATCATCTCATCCGTCATAAAACGGCTCAGCCGAACGGGTCTGGAGGTGTCATTATTGACCATGATCCATACCCCGGACCCTGAAACGATCTGATCCCCCTGGTGATCTTCTACGTTAAACTCCCTGACCTCATACAGGTTTTTGTGTGGTGTTCGCCAGGTATGGCAAGTCAGGCGATCCATCCATTTAATGGTTGAATGAAATCGAATGTGATATCGGGCAATGACCCACTTGTACCCCTTTTCAAGCAGATCAAAGCCGGATACCTTTAAATGTGCGGCGTGCTCCGACGCCATATCCTGAAAGATACTCAAAACAAAGGTGATTTTGGGCTGGTTGAACATGGTAATCCCTGAATAGGGAAAATGGATAGTGCGTGTCAGTGTGGAATCCGGCGTCATTGAAGATCTTCCAGGAGTTGAACAGGTGTTTTTAAAATTTGTACCATTAAGTTGACAAGGCCTTCCCCGACGGACGAAGGGTGAAGTGGAACAACTAGGGGATCGCCGAGTTTGCCTGTTGCCTTGGCAGGGATGGAGATCAGCCGGTCATCCAGCAGGGTACTGATGATGGGGATTTTCGAAATAATCATATCAATGGTTTTAAACGGGGCAACCAGGCAGGTCAGGTCGATCTGATCTTCGATGGGATCGACCCAGCCTGTGAAGATCAGGGTCATATCCTGTCCGTCTATGATCGCCTTTCTGATATGAACCCGGGAGTCGATAATTTCCGCGTCAATACTGAACCGGTCATAGGCAAACCCTTCCTGCGTGATGTCAGGCAGCTTACCTTCAAACAGATTTGAAACATTGAGCAGAGACAGGAGGCGTGATAAAAGGGTCAGCCTGTAGATCCGGCCATCTTCAGCCTCAAAGTTCATATCCCCGTTAAATGCGTTGATCAGCACCTCCTTTTCGGCATGGGCTTTCAGACGGCTGGTCAGTTTAAATGGACCCTTGATCAGGTCCTCCTGTTTGAAAAGGCAGGGCAGGGCAAGGGCCAGGTCATTTTCACACTCACCGGTGATGGAAATGTCGGCATTGATCTTCTGGCCGGTAAAATCAAGAACTCCTTGGGTTGAAAGCGTGCACAAATCTGCTTCTTCTACCTGAAAACGGGTGAGGTTATCGGTATCATCAATCCGGGCTTTGATATTGTTGAATTGAAGCGCCTTGAATGCCAGTGCCCCGATATTGAGTATGATTGATTTGTTCTTCAGAAATTGCCTGGACAGGTCTGATGAGGTGCTGTCTTCAAGCATCATGTCTGTATTGATTTCAGGTGTGTTGAAAATCAACTGGTTTTTGACGCTTGAAGATTCAACGGTGAAATATTCCCCTAAAGAAAATTCATAAAGGGATGCAATCAACGGGCTTTGGGGAACGAGTATGCGCTCCAGGGTCCTGGAGTGAAAACGCCCTGAAAAATCAATCGATTCATGTTCCGTTCCGGAGTTGAATATGAGGGTGGCCCGGGTGTCAGGGGTATCGGTTATGTCAAGCTTGAGCAGGTCATAATCAGCATCTTGGGCCGGTTTAGCAGCCGTTACTATCAGCCTGGCATCAGATGGCATGGTTAGCTGCCCTGTGAATTCATTGTTGGACAGGGATGCACTGTTTACTGAAAAAGGGGTGATCACCTGGTGAAGAATGGAATCCTCATCATCCGCAATAAAACCGATATCATTTACACGGGTGTTCAAATTGGACACTGCAAAGCTGTTTTGGTTCAAATCAAAATCACAGAACAAATGGGTCAACGCGCCCGGCGCATCAACTGATTCGCCGGGTGTTGACACCTCAATATCCATTGTTTTACCTGAAATCCGGTATTGCCATTTCTCCGGATCATTGGTGAACCCCGATATACTAGCCTGGTCAACATAGACCTGTCCGGATATCTTTTTGATGCCCGAGAGCATCTTTTTAAAGTATTCATACCTGTTGATCCATGGGTGCAGGGTACTGACATCAAGAAGGGCGGACCCGGATTCAATGTGTACCCGTGGCCGGTCCCGAAGATCCAGCAGCGCATTAACATCATAAACAGACTGGCCGTTAATCCTTGCATAAACATGTTCAAGACGGGATAGGTCTGAATCATATTGAAATGACGCACGGTCAATTTCAATGTCACCCGGTATCCGATTGTAATTGCCTTTTGCGCGGATCTTATCCGCCTGGACCCTGACATCGACATCTGATCGGCCAGTTTCAAGATTGAGGCTTAACCGGGCGGCGGCATGCCCCTTAATGGTCTTGACCTGCTCAAGTTCCTGTGAGAGCCTTGTCCCTGAGAGCAGGGGAATCAGAACTCCGGGTAGACCTTCCAGGTTCACGTCAATATTAAACTCACCGTTAAACGGCACATCCGCATGGTTCATCAGATCCACATCCAACCGACCGGACCGGATAACGGAACCATTGAGGGATCCTGAACGGGTGACCACATGCAATACCCCTTTTTTTACGGATGCCTTACCATCGATATCTGAAACGGTCAGGCGGGTTTCAGGGATATTGACCGTGGCATTGGATACATCTCCGCTCAAATCAAGATTATCCCCTTCAAGGAGCTGATCCAGCGTTGGGCTTTTAAATCCCACATCAACGGATGCTACCTGCCCCTTCTGAAGGATCCAGAACAGCTCGTTACACACCCTGCTGTTGGGGAGAATGGAGAGCCCCACGGTTCTTACTTCCTCTATGGACGCATTTTTACCGCTGAAGAGGACAGCGGATTGCCGGTTCTTCTCCCAGTCAAATGTGACGGACAGATTCGCTTTGGGGTACTCAAAGCGGAAAGGATTTATCTTCAACCGGGCATTGGCATCCGATAAAAGATAGGTCAACTGTAAGGTGTTGGTTTGAACCGGCCTGGAAAGATCACGATTTTTTATTGTCAGGTTGGAAAAGTCCAGGGTGCCCCGGGTAGTTCCTCCTGCATCGAGGTTTGCATGAAAGGTGACCTCCTTTGAGTGAACAGAATCGATATTCACCCAGTAGAACTTGTCCTTTGCTCTGAAAGCGTTGAGCTGCCTCAACAGGTCATTGCGGATCCATAGATCTGAAATTCGGCATTTGACATCGACCTCGACAGGTGCTTTGGATATGACCAGGATGCCATTGTTAAGGGTGAAATAGGGTGTTTGGAACGCGTTAATACTTAATTCCAGTGAGGTCTGGTCAGGAGAAAAGTATGAAAAGAGCCGGTTGATAAATATGTTGAGTTGATTCTTGTCCCTTAACAGGGATAAAAGCGGAAATCCGGGGATCAATGGTTTGTGGACAGAGGTAACAGAAGAATCCTGGGATTTGATAACGCCGTTGCTTACCGAGATCCTGTCGAATTTGAGCTTTCCTTTAACCAGGTTCTGGAGATCCGGAAACAGGTGAATCGATTCCAGTTGGATTGAAGAACTTGGATCAACACGGAGTTGAAAATCTTTGAAAAAGATTGAAAATCGCGGCAGAAACTTGATGTACAGATGTTCCGATGTCAGGTGAATTCCGTAGTGCTGATGGATTTGATCTGACAGATAGGTTCGAAGGGCATGGGTATTGATCGCCCATGACAACAGGCCGGGAAGCGTACTGATCAGAAGGACGACCAACAGAACAAAGAGTAAAACAGGCCGCCGGATGGTTTTGTCCAGGAAGATTCTACCGATGATAGCCATGGTAAAGGTGGCAGGATCGTCCGCAAGTGACATCGAAACGATCCTGCAAAAAAAAGATTATTCGGTTCGGCTGGTAATTTCGACAATGTGATACCCGAACTGGGTTTTCACGGGTCCGTGGGGAGTGCCCACCGCTTCATTAAATACAACAGTATCAAATTCGGGGACCATCTGACCGGGACCGAATTCGCCAAGTTCGCCGCCGCGTTGGCCGGACGGGCATTTGGAATGTGCCGCAGCCAATGCGGCAAAATCCTCTCCCCCGTTAATTTGTTCAATCAGTTGGGTACATTGTTCTTCCGTGTCCACCAATATGTGTCTCGCGCTTGCTCTGGACATCATTGCTCCTTTTGCAGTGTTAAAGTTACAGCGTTAAAAAACAGGATCAGACCGCTTACCATGTCAGGTCGTGATCTTTTGAATACTGAATAAATTGAGCCATTAACCCTTTGGCTTCATCCAACAGGATATCCTGAGGGTCATCTTCTTCGCCGGCGGTTTCATTCTCTGCTTCGGAAAGTTCCACCAGGAGTGGTTTGCCCGTTAATTTTCTGTAATTGTTCTCTACAAGCAGGCGCTGCCGGTTCAGGTCATCCTTTTCATCCCGCCTCACGGTTTCATTCAAAGAAAGAGATTTCACATCTGAAAGTGAGGATTCGAGTTTGATTTTCTCTTTCAGGTAGATCACTCCCGGGCTTTTTTCTTCATTTTTATTGTAGGAATCCCTTAAAATGGAGATCACCGGGTCGAGACTGGGGTATGCTGAATAGGTGGATTGTTGGATCGTATCCCAAGGCAGGGTGCCTTCCAAAGAATCCTCTCCTACTTCAGATTTAAGATATAACTGGGGCAGGGATATATCCGGTTTTACCCCCATGGCCTGGGTGCTCTCACCCGATACCCTGTAGAATTTGGCACTGGTGATTTTAAGTTTGCCACCCTTGAGCCCCTGCAGGGATTGAACCGTGCCTTTACCGAAACTCTGGGTGCCAAGGATAATTCCCCTGTGATAATCCTTGATGGCCCCGGCAAAAATTTCAGAAGCAGATGCACTCATCCGGTTGATCAGGACCATGAGCGGGCCTTTGTATAAGATGTCGGGATCTTCGTCGTACAGTTTATGGGTCTTGTATTTGGTCTTAATCTGGACGGTCGGACCTGACTTGAGAAACAATCCGGTAAGCTGGTTGGCTTCCTGGAGCGCACCACCGCCGTTGTCCCTCAGGTCAATGATCAGGCCGTCCACCGACTGCTCTCTCATCTGGGACAGCAGAAGCTCAACATCACGGGTGGTACTTTTATAATCAACTTTTCCCTGATTATAGGCATCAAAATCCAGATAAAATGTTGGAATGGTAATGATTCCGATTTTATAAGAGCTGTTATCCCTCTCAATGGTTGTCAGCTCCTTCTGTGCAGACTGTTCTTCAAGTTTGACCTTGTCGCGCTTGATTTTAATGGTTTTCAAAGAGGTGGCATCTTTGGCCGGGATAATTTTCAAACGAACATAAGTGTTTTTGGGGCCCCGGATCAGCCGTACGACATTTTCAATGCGCTGCCCCAGGATGTCCTTGATTTCACCGTTAAGTCCCTGGCCCACACCGACAATTTTATCGCCGGGCATGAGCTGGTTTGATTTTTCGGCAGGGCCTGCAGGGATCAAGCGGACCACTTTGGTATATTCATATTCATTCTGCAGCACCGCCCCGATCCCTTCAAGTGACAAGCTCATGTGGATGTCAAAATCTTCAGACGCCCGGGGTGCCATATATTGGGTGTGGGGGTCAAATCCTGCAGTGACCGAATTGATAAAAATTTCAAATGCATCCTGGATATCGGTCTGGGAGAGACGGCTAAGACGGGTTGTGAAGGTCTTCTTCAGTTCGCTGGTAATCTCTGTATCCGGTTTATCCTCCAGCTTAAGACTCAGGATATGATTTTTAAGGTATTTTCTCCACAGCGGTGCAAGCTCTGACGTCGTGCTGACTCTGGGTTTATTTTCATTATCAATATTGAGCATTTCGTCCATGGAAAAATCGTATGTTTTTTCCCACTGGTCCAACTGGTCAAGGATATAACTGAAACGCTCTTGGCTGCGTTCAAGATGAAGGTTGAAAATCGATTCAGCAAATTCAAGTTTTCCCTTGAACAGAAAGTCGTCGATTTTGTCCTCATTGACCTTGAACTGGCGGATGTCATTCTGTGTGAAGAGCTGCTTGGAGGGATCCAGCTGCTTGATATAGATATCCAGCACCTTGGAAGACATTTCATCATCCAGGTCTTTTCGTGAGTAATGGTATCTTTCCAGTGTTTTGGCAATCTCTTTGGCGATTCTTGACTGGGCTTTGGTGAAATGGATGGCTGTATCGCTGGTTTGCGCGACAGGGGAGGCGAGGGCCAGGATACCTGCGGCAACAGCAGCTGCAATGATACATTTTATTAATGATAAATGGTTTTTTGAGAATCGATTCATATGTCAATGTCCTCAGGCGTTTCGAAGCTGATGGTTCCAAACTTACCGGATCTTAATTCGCGGATAAGTAATTCCGAAGCTTTTTGAAGGTTAACAATCCCACCTTTTTTCAGGCACCCCCTGGCTTTTCCGATGGCCTCGATCAGGGCTTCGCTGCTTGCCGGCAGAGACTCAAGAAAATCGAACCGGGCCATAAGGGCGTCAGGGTAGTGGGTCAAGAGCCAGTCCGAAATATAGAAAGCGATTTCCGTGTAATCGATGGCAGTGTCAGAAATCGCTCCGCTTGCGGCAAGAATATATGCCCGTGACTGGGGTTCGATGACAGGCCACAGGATACCCGGCGTATCATAGATATCTACATTGTTGACCAGGCTGGTTCGCTGCTGGTGGCGGGTAATGGCGGGGACATTACCGGTTTTAGCCACCTTTTTCCCGGCCAGGGTGTTGAGTATGGTGGATTTTCCCGTATTGGGGATGCCGGCCACCATCACTTTGGCCTTTCGGGCTTTATTTCTTGTAACCCGTTGCAGGCCGAAATTCAGTGCTTTGATGGTCTCGGTACGGTTTGTACCGGTAATGCTTACCGCGGGGCACTCCAGGGTCTGGTTGAAGTAATCCAGCCATCTCACTGTAACGTCCGGGTCTGCCAGGTCCTGTTTGTTGAGGATTTTCAGGCGTGTGGTTTTCCGGCTCAACTTGTCTACAAACGGATTGGCACTGGAGCAGGGCAGGCGGGCATCCAGGATTTCAAGCACGAGGTCAACTTTTGATACGGCTTGGATCAATCCCTTTTCCGTATCCTGCATATGTCCTGGAAACCATTGAATGGTCATTTCAACGACTCATCACCTTTGAATCTTACAGCAGCACTATTGCTGCCCGCTGATGTTGTAGCACAAAATAGTTAAAGGATAAATGCCATGTTCCCAATTAGTGGAAAATACCCTGTAAACGTCTATAAGATAAGACATTAAACGAAACTTAAAAGAGCTGGAAGTAAAAAAGGGTTACTGGCAATGATTCCGTTTTGGGGGTATGCTTGTCCGGCATCAAAATCACACACCCGGCCGCCTGCTTCTTTAACCATCAGGGTGCCGGCAGCGATATCATAGATGTTCAGGTGCATCTCCCAGAATCCGTCCAGCTTACCGCAGGCCACGTAGCACAGGTCTATGGCTGCGGAGCCATACCTTCTGATATCCCTGATTTTCGGGAGGATTGCATTAAAAACCGGAAGATTATTGGGTTCGGCCCCGGCCCTGAGACAGGCAAAGCCGGTGGCCAGGACGGCGTCGATCAGCTCCCTGGTGTGAGATACATGCACGGGTTCACCATTTAAACAGGCGCCTTTTCCCCTTTGGGCAAAAAACAACTCGTTCAAGGCAGGTGCATATACGGCACCGTATTCAACGGTTGAATCAATTTCAAGGGCGATACTGACGGCGTAAAAGGGCTGCCCGTGGAAAAACGATGTGGTGCCGTCGATGGGATCGATGATCCAGCGATGACGGCTGTCCGGATTTGATATTCCGGTTTCTTCGCCGTGGATGCCGTGGCCGGGAAATTGTTTGCGGATCTGGTCCGTCAGATACAGTTCCACCTGCCGGTCTGTCTCTGTTACCAGATCCTTGGCATTTTTAAACGAGAGCTGGTCTCTGGATATATTCCCGGCAGAAGCCTCACACATAGCTCCGGCTTCACGGATCGAATTCTCAATAAATGTCTGCACACAGACTCCATTATTTTGTTTGTCCATCACATATTGACTTTCACTTTTGAATCTGAGAATATCCGAGTCTGGACAGAGAATCAAGTCGCCCCGGGCAAAAGGAGCAAGATGATTTATCGTATCACCACCTGTTTAATTCTGGCCGTCCTTTTTTGTTTCAACTCCCTTCACGCAGCAGGGCCGACCACCGTCCCCCGAAATGACCAGGCAGCCGACAGCAGCATTACCCTCATCCCGTCGCTGGTCGACAGTATCCAGTTCAAGGAGGATATTCTGTTTTGTGATATCCGTATTCCTGTGAATGATCCCCAGATCAAACAGCGATTGGAAAAAGAGCTGATGTTGTCGCTCTGGGACAGACCCCAGGTCATTTTATGGCTCAAGCGGTCGACCCGGTATTTCCCCCAAATTGAAAAAATTTTAAAAAAGAACAACCTGCATTCGGATTTTAAATATGTACCGGTGGTTGAAAGTGCGTTAAGACCTCACAGCCGTTCAAACAAGGGTGCGGTCGGATTCTGGCAGTTTATCCGCAGTACGGGCAAACGGTATCAGCTGCGTATCGATTCAAAAATTGATGAACGGCGAAATATTATCAAATCCACCCATGCAGCATGCCTTTACCTGAAGAAACTGCAGGATCAATTCGGTTCCAGTCTTTTGGCACTGGCGGCATATAATATGGGAGAGTACGGCCTGGCGTCAGAAATCAAGGCCCAGGAAATCAAAGACTTCTTCTCTTTATATCTGCCCCTTGAAACACAGCGGTATATCCTCAAGATTATCGCCGCCAAAATGATCATCGAACATCCGGAAAGATACGGGTTTTATCTAAAAAAACAGGATTATTACCCGGAATTGTCATTTGATCGCGTGAATTTCAATTCAAAAACGGAAATTCCCATTACCCTGATTGCCAAAGCCGCCAAAACTTCGTTCAAGACCATCAAGGATCTGAACCCGGATATCCGTGGCTACTACCTGACTACCGGGAAAATCTCAATACTGATTCCCAAGGGACAGGCTAATAATTTTGAGAAACGGTTTTCAAAGTTGTTTTCCCAATACCGGAAAACCCATGAGAAGCGGTTTCATATTGTTAAAAAAGGGGAGAGCCTGACCGGCATCGCCAGGCAGTACAAGATTTCATTATCCACACTTCTCAAATGGAACAACCTCAATCGCAACAGTATGATACACCCCGGCAACCGGTTGGTGGTCTCGAAAAACTGACCTGCCCGGTTTCGATTACTGAGCTGTAGTGGCTTCTTTTTTGGTTTTTTGCTGTTTTTTGTGGCAGACCTTGTCCTCCCGAATGATCGCACATAATTTGGGGTTGTGCAGTTCCTTACATGTAGCATGGTTGTAAAGGGGACACTCGGGGTATTGTTTAGACATGATACATCCTTTTCATAGAATCATGATATCACATTGTCTTGGCTATGAAGTATACGCTAATTGCACAGGGGTTTCAACCCATTTTCCAGGGCATAACGGTCTGAAATACACAGTGCTGAAAGGGTAAACAAAAGGTCGGTCAGTTCCGGAACAGAGATGGGCTGGTTAAATCCACCCAAATGGGGACCGGATACGAAAGTAATATCGTCCCGCCCCCTTTTCGGCGGATCAATAAGATCTTGGGGGCACAACCTTTGTGATATGAAATCTGTAAACATCTGTTCATCCATAAGATTCTGGTCCTCGACCCTCAGCCGTTCATCCATGTCCGTATCCATCCCCATTTTTTGGATCAGTTTGTCAATGAATTCAAGGGATATCAGCCGCTCCAGTCCAGTCGGGAATACACCGGTCAAAGTCCGGTAATAGGTCTGGATGGCAGCGATGAGCAGGTTTTGAAACACGGTCTTGTCAAACAGGTGTCTGGCATCTGCGGGATTTCCCTTCTCATCAAGTCCTTTAAGGGTTGGCACCTGGTTCCTGAAACAGGAGCCGGCAACCAGGATAAAGCTCAACAAGTGGGTGCCGATATAGTGATGAAATCGACCATGATCTTCCAGGGGCTCCAGATGTTCAAAGTCCCTGAGGCCGGAAGCGCCGAAATTGGGATACCGGCAGGATTCGAGCCATTTATCAAGCCGGCCGCCATGCTCCCACAGATAATATCCCCCATCATCGCGGCGATGGCGCTGGGCCCGGTTGTGAAACAACGGAATCAGTGCGGTATGGATAATACCCTGTGATGCCAGCCCCCCAAGCAGTGAAGCGTTATTTTTAAACATCCCGCGGATCTGCTCAAAATCAAACCTTGAAGCCTCGTTAATTTGCATAGGCTTTGAGTCCTCTACAGGTTCATTGGGATATGTGAAATATTCAGGACCGGCAATAAACGCGATGGCCAGACGATATTGAGAGTTCCCTGCACCAGAGGCAACACGGTGATCAAGCTGTGTGAGAACGGCCCGGGGTATATGGGTGATTTCAAAATAGCGGCAGTGCCTGCACCGAACCGGCACCGGGATATCAAAATCGGTGGTTTCATCAAAGGCGAGGTGTTTAAGTTCCTCCATCCAGGAAATTTCTTTGGTGATTTCCTCTATCCGGTCGTCTCGCCGAAAAAACTTGATCACACCGATCTTCTCTTTTTTAGTTGTTCCAACCAGACTCCTGCCCTGCCAGACCATGTCTGATAGGGACTCGATCTCCAGGGTTTGCAGCAGTTCGTCGAATCGTATGGTTTGACCCGTGGCTGTACCGGTATCAAATTCATACCCCTTGATATTCAGGGGAAGAGAACCGAGCGCTTCGGCAATGGCGCGGTGTCTTGCACCTGATGTTGCGACCAGCAAATCCTGCATCGCAGATAAAAGGGGTTGCCTCAGGGGAAGCATCGCATGCCTGATCATCAGGATCATGATGCGGCAGCAGGCCTGGAAAAGGAAAAAGCGTTGTTTCTGTCGGTCAAACCGGGTGGATTTGATCGTGGTGAGAAGAGAAGTAATGCTCTGCTGTGTTGCCTTTTCAGGAAAACGGGATATGAATGATTCGATCTGGTTCAGTGTGATAAAACACTCCTGGAACGTGAGTGTCTTACTCAGCAGGCGCTGCTCATATTCCAGGTGGACTTTAAATGTATCGGAAAAACAGACCACGGGTCCATTGAGCCATTATTCGGCAATGGTCTCTTCAACAATGGGCTTGGGTGGCACCGGGCCCGTTGTTGGAACCTGCGCAGGCGTTGTGGAGGACTGGACGCTGGGGTTTTGAATCTTGATGGCATTGTTGAGAATTTTCTGGTCCAACACCTTGAACTCTTTTTTAAAACTGGTTTCAAGAACTTGTATATTCCTCAGAATCTGCTCTTTGGTATCGGCAATCTGCTTCTCCAGATGCTTGGTGCTGGTGTGTTTTGTTTCAAGATCTTTCTGGCGGATATCCACGATGCTGATCTGTTTTTTCAGCACAGCCAACTGGTCGGTCAGTTCAGAGAGCAACCCAAGTTTAGCATTGATCTGATTTCCCAGGGTATCGACCGAGTCTTTGAATTGCTTTTCCATCTTTTTTTCAAAGACGGCCTGTTTTTTATCCATTGCTGTCAGTTGCTTTTTGGATGATTTTTTTAACGCCTCTGAAGTGGTCTTGATCTCGGATGAAGCTGATTCTATCTTTTTTTCAAGGGACTTTATAGCGGTAAGCGTCTCTTTTTTATCTGCCATGGATGCGGTGGCTTTGGTGAGCATTCCCTCGATCTGGGTGGCTTTCTTCTTGAGTTCAGGAATCTCCTTGTCATAGTCAAACCGGTTTTTGGCAATTTTAACGTCCAGGGCGTTGAGCTTGGCATCAAACTGATCGGAAATCCGCTCGACCTGGCTTTGTTTGGAAAGGTCAACATCAGTGACCTTCTCTTTCATATCCATATACGCAAAGAAAAGGATCGCACCCACCAGGCAGGGAATGATAATCGAAATGATGGTCACCCGGTTGGAAAGCTTATCAATTTTCAAGGTGTTGATTTCATCGCGGAAGGCAGCTGTCCTGTCTCCCATATCATCAGCATCAGGTTCGTGGGACTGAAAATCGCTTTTATAGTCTCTAAGGCTCATATTATTTTATTCCCATTCAATGGTCCCGGGAGGCTTGGAGGTTATATCAAACACCACCCGGTTGATATAATCCACTTCATTGATAATCCGGTTGGAGATTTTACCCAAAAGGTCATGGGGAAGCTTGGCCCAGTCCGCGGTCATGGCATCGTTGCTGGTGACCGCCCGGATGGCCACACAATTGGCAAATGTTCTCTTATCACCCATGACACCCACGCTTTTGACCGGGAGAAGTACGGCAAAGGACTGCCAGAGTTCACGGTAGAGGCCGGCAGCTTTGATCTCTTCAAGCAAAATGGCGTCTGCTTCCCTGAGCACATCAAGTCTTTCGCGGGTGACTGCACCCATGATCCGGATGGCCAGCCCCGGACCGGGAAACGGCTGGCGCCAGATCAACTGGTCGTTAATCCCGAGTTCGGTCCCCAGTTTTCTGACCTCGTCTTTGAACAGCAGCTGAAGTGGCTCAATCAGCTTGAGTTTCATCTTTTCAGGCAGGCCGCCGACATTGTGATGTGATTTGATAATGTCTGTGGGGCCGCCAAATGCAGATTTGGATTCAATAATGTCGGGATAAAGCGTTCCCTGTCCAAGGTAGTGGGCATCTTCAATTTTATTTGCCTCAGCCTCAAATACCTCGATGAACAGGCGGCCGATGATTTTCCGTTTTTCTTCAGGATCGGTTATATCTTTGAGTGCATTCAGAAAAAGGTCAGTGGCATCCACAAAAGAGATGTTCATGTCCAGGTTGTCCAGCAGGCTGACCTGGAGGTCCTCTTTTTCATTTTTTCTGAGCAGGCCGTTGTCAACAAAGATACAGTGAAGGTTTTTTGACACGGCTTTATGAATCAGGGTTGCTGCAACAGATGAATCCACACCCCCTGAAAGTCCCATAATGACCTTGTCGCTGCCAACGGTTTCTTTGATCTGGGTAATGGTTTGTTTTGCAAAAGACTGCATGCTCCAATCTTGCTTGCATTTACAAATATCCATCAGGAAGTGATTAATCATCTGGCTTCCAGTCACTGAATGCTCAACCTCTGGATGGAGCTGAAGACCAAAAAACTGTTTTTCATAGTTTGAAATCGCAGCAATAGGGCAGTTATCAGTGCTGGCAGTGATTTCAAATCCTTGGGGCAGCTCGATAGCAGAATCGCCATGGCTCATCCAGCACTGGAATTCAGATCCCATGTCTTTGAAAAGCGGGTCTTGCTCATTCACCCTGAGTTTTGCAAACCCATACTCTTTTTTCTTGGCCTGTTTGATTTTGCCGCCAAGTTGGTGCACCATATAGTGCATGCCGTAACATATTCCCAGAATGGGTATACCCAGCTCAAATACAGCCGGGTCCACGGCTGGGCTGTTTTCCTCATATACACTGGCCGGACCCCCTGAAAGGATCAATCCGGTGGGTTCCAGATCCTTGATACGATCTATTGAAATACCTGCAGGTTCGATCTGACAGTAGACATTATGCTCTCTGACACGCCTGGCGATCAGCTGGTTGAACTGTGAACCAAAATCAATTATTACGATCATTACTAAGTCTTCCTGATAATGTATTCATAAAAGGTATTATTTCCTATAATATGCCTAAAATTGCAAGTTGTTTTTACAAGCGTGTTGCCAATTGCGCTGTAATATGGTTTATATGGAATCAAGTAATATACAGGTATCTGAACACAAAAAAACACTAAAACTTGGAGTCATTTATGTTAGAAGCCAGTGACCTGAGAAAGGGACTGAAACTTACAATTGATGGAGAACCCTATGTAATCATAGGATTTGAATTTAAAAAACCAGGCAAGGGCCAGTCATTGTACAAGTGCAAATTGAAAAACATGGTGACCGGTTCCCAGTTCGAACGCACCTACCGCTCCGGAGATAAATTTGAAAAAGCCGACCTGGAAGAGCATGAGATGGAATACCTGTATGCAGAAGGTGACACGTATTGTTTCATGAGTTCATCCACCTATGAGCAGCATTTTCTCAAAGCAGATCAGCTTGGCGATGTGGTTGACCTGATCAAGGAGAACACCGTGTGCAACGTACTGCTCTACAACAGCAACCCCATCGGGGTGAGCCTTCCCAATTTTATCAATCTCAGGGTAGAGACATCCGAACCCTGGGCCAAAGGGGATACAGCTACGGGCAGCACCAAACCGGCCATTCTTGAAACCGGATTTGAAATCCAGGTTCCGCCATTTGTGGAAGAGGGCCAGTTGATCAGGATCGACACCCGTACCCGGGAATATGTCGAGAGAGTGAATGAATAAATCTTCTCATATACCGCTGGATTCGCCCATCAAAACCGTTTTAATCGTTGATGATGAATCCAGCCTGAGAATGATTCTTAGCCGCTCACTGACACGGGCCGGGTTCGAGTGCCAGGAAGCTGAGGATGCGGAGACCGCATTTGATCTTATTCTTGATACGCAGTTTGACCTCGTGATTTCAGATATTTCCATGCCCGGTATGGACGGGATTGAACTCATGGAAAAGGTGAAACTCAAATACCCGCAAATCGATTTTATCATGATGACCGGATATGCCTCGGAATACTCCTATGTCGATATCATGGAGGCCGGGGCATCCGACTACATGACCAAACCGTTTAACGTCAATTCTGCCATTGCCCGGATCAGCCGTATCGCCCGGGAGAAGAGGAACCTGCTCAATCTTCGTCAGGCCAATATAGACCTCCAGGATGCCATCAACCGGGCCAATGCCTTGACAGAGGAGGCCAAGGCTGCATCCAAGGCCAAAACGTTTTTTCTGGCCAGCATGAGTCATGAAATCCGGACCCCGTTAAACGGCATTGTGGGATATACCGACATGCTGCTGGACACCCCCCTGAATCCAGAACAGATCGATTTTGTAAAGAATGCTAAAATCAGTTGTGAGACCCTTTTGTCTGTAGTCAACGACATCCTTGATTTCTCGAAAGTGGAGGCCGGCAAGCTGACCCTTGAACAGATCGAGTTTGATCCTGAAGTGGTCTGCTTTGATACCATTGAAGTGGTCCGGACAAAGGTGGATGAATCCCGGGTTGAGCTGCTGTGCTCGGTTTCCGACAATGTTCCCGGAAAGGTCAAAGGGGATGCCCACAGGTTTCGCCAGGTCCTGCTCAACCTGCTGGGCAATGCCGTGAAATTCACCCGGGATGGATTTATCAAGTTGTCGATCAGTGCCCAGGAGCATGCTCAGGAACACCCGGAACAGGTGCAGCTTAAGGTGAGTGTGGAAGATACCGGGATCGGAATTGCCGAAAATCAGCTTGAAAAGATATTTCACCCCTTTAACCAGTCTGAAGACGACATCGTTACCAACCGCTACGGCGGCACCGGTCTGGGACTGGCAATTTCCAGGAATATCGCCGACAAAATGAACGGGAACGTGACTGTGGACAGCACCCCACAAAAGGGCAGCAGTTTTTATTTTTCGGGCTGGTTTGAAAAAGTCATCCAGGAATCCAGGTCAACACCGCGTAGCCGTCCCGTGGCACTCAAGGGAAAAACAGCCCTGTTGTTTTATACCACGCCGGAAACTCGTGACATCCTCGCCCGTGAGCTTGAGCTTGGCGGTATGCAGGTGGTGCTTGAAGGGCTTGAGGAGTTTCAGTCATATTCCGGGGGCAATCGCGAAAGCCTGCCTGATATCGGTATTGTTGATTTCGGGAACCTGTCCAGGCGGCTCCAATCCTCATCTGCGGATTATATGGCATCCTATTCAGTTAAACAATTACCCTTCCCGGTGATTGCCTGCACCAACCCCTTCCCAGGTGTTGCCAATATCTTGAAACAGGTCGGTTTCAAGGGGTATTTACCTAGGCCAGTCCAGAAGAGAAAACTGTTTGACATGATCTCTTTTGTGCTGGGAATGATTCCGCCTGAACAGGTCAATGGGAGGCCGGTAAAGGATACAGAGCATATCGCCACGTCTCATTCTGTTGCTGAAACCATGAAGCAGTCCGCTTCCATTCTTCTCGTAGAAGATAATCCTGTGAACCAGAAGATGACCAAAATTCTTCTGACCAAGGCCGGTTACTCCATCACCATTGCCCAGAACGGGCGTGAAGCCATTGAGGTATATACCCGGAAGCCCGCGGGTTTCGATCTGATTTTCATGGATATCAATATGCCTGAAATGAACGGGTACCAAGCCACAGAAAAAATCCGTCAGTTCGAGCAGGACCATGCCGTGCAGCCGCGTATTCCTATCCTGGCCCTCACGGCCAATGTCATGGATGACTTCAAAACCCGGTGTATAGAGGCAGGAATGGATGACTTTTTAACCAAGCCCATTAAACGCGAACGCGTTTTCAGTGCCATTCAACGCTGGGTCAGAAAGTCCTGATCCAAACCCTATAGAATTATACGTACGCTTTAAAATCGCAGTCCTTTTCCGGACATTTGAGAAAATCCCCCTCTTTTTTTGTGGACTTCTCTACCAGATACACGGAGTTGCATTCAGGGCAAGGCTGGTTAACCGGTTTGTCCCAGGTGGCAAAATCACAATCCGGATATTTTGAACATCCGTAAAACACCTTCCCGCGTTTGGATTTTTTCTCGATAATCGTACCGTCACAATCCGGCCCGGGGCATTTGACCCCTGTGTCTGCCTGGGTGCCGTCTCCCAAGGCTGATTCGGTGTGTTTGCATTCAGGGTATCCTGAACACGCAATGAACCGGCCAAAGCGCCCCTCTTTATAGACCATGGGTTTGCCGCACTGCGGGCAGTCCTTGACCTTTTCATTGTCCTGCTGCTTTTCAGCAATTTCAATATTTCCCTTGTCATCCCGGCTGTAATTGCTGGAAAAACTGCAGTCCGGATATGCGGAACAGGCAATAAAATGACCGTTGCGCCCGATCTTGAGGTTGAGCGGTTTACCGCAGCTGGGACACTCTATATCGGTCTGGATCCCCACACCTTTCATGTTGAGCATGTTGTCGCCGGCCGCATCAAGCTCCTTTTTGAACGAGGAGTAGAACTGTTTCAAAATATCGATTTCATTCTGGGAACCGCTTTCGATATCATCCAGGCTGGTTTCGAGCTGGGCGGTAAAGGAGATGTTCAGGATATCAGGAAAAGAGGAGACCAGGAGGTCATTCACGATAAATCCAAGCTCGCTGGGTGAAAAATACCGGTTGACCAGTTCAACATAGCCTTTATCCTTGATGGTCGTGAGTATGGACGCATAGGTACTGGGGCGGCCGATCCCGTTTTTTTCAAGCTCCTTGACCAGGGACGCCTCTGAGTATCTTGCCGGCGGCTTGGTAAAATGCTGCTTGGGGATGATTTTATTCCGCTTGAGTACGGCCCCTTCTTCCATGGGGGGCAGCACCTGTTTGCTATCATCCCCGGGTTTGTCCTCTTTTTTCTCATCACCTTTGTCATCTAGTGCATACAGGTTCAGAAATCCCGGGAATTTCACGGTTGAACCACCAACGGAAAACAGGTATTTTTCCGCTGCCCGGATCTGAATGGTTTTCTGATCAATCACCGCCTGGGCCATTTGTGATGCAACAAACCGTTTCCAGATCAGGTCATAGAGTTTAAACTGGTCCTGGGATAAATAGGATCTGATTTTTTCAGGGGTGTTGAACACCGATGTCGGCCGGATCGCTTCATGGGCATCCTGGGCCTTGTTCTTATTTTTAAAGAACCGGGGTTTAGACAGGGCATAATCCTCGCCAAACTTCTCGAGAATATAGGCCTGTGCTTCGTTGGCGGCATCAGGCGCAATACGTGTGGAGTCGGTACGCATATAGGTAATCAAACCTTCAGGGCCGCCGGTACCGATTTCAATTCCTTCATACAGCTGCTGGGCCACCATCATTGTTTTCTTGGCTGTAAAGCGAAGGCGGTTGATGGCATCCTGCTGGAGTTTACTCGTGATAAAAGGCGGCAGCGGGTTCCGCTTGATCGATTTGAGTTTGATGGCCTCAACTACAAAATCAGCGGATTCAAGATCCTTGGTAATCTGGGATGCCTGGGACTCATTGGTCACCTTTGCCTTTTTATCGTTGATCTTTGACAGTGCGGCATTGAATTTAGGGGGCAGTGATGCCTCAAGCTCAGCAGTGATTGTCCAGAACTCTTCTGGGTTAAACTCACGGATTTCACGTTCACGGTCGCAGATCATTTTCACGGCAACCGATTGAACCCGTCCGGCGCTCAATCCCCTCTGGACTTTCTGCCAGAGAATCGGTGAGATTTGATACCCCACCAGCCGGTCCAGTTTGCGTCGGGCCTGCTGTGCTTCATACTTGTTCTGGTCAGGGGTCAGGGGGTTGTTCAACGCTTCTGAAATTCCCTTTTTGGTCAATTCATGGAACAATACGCGATGAAACTGCCTGTCCTTATGCTTGAGGATATCCATGATGTGGAAGGCAATGGCTTCTCCCTCACGGTCAGGGTCAGGGGCAAGGAAAACCTCCTGGCTCTCCTTGGCCACTTTTTTCAGGTTCTGAATGACCTTTGATTTGTCTTTAATATTAATATATTTGGCTTTAAACCCGTCTTCCACATCAATTCCCAGCTTGGATACAGGAAGATCGCGGATATGTCCGGCAGTGGCTGCAATGTTGTAATCCTTGCCGATATATTTCTTAAGGGTTTTGATTTTGGTAGGGGACTCCACAATGATTAACGGTTTAGCCAAGGTTTTCCTCCGAAATATTATAAAAATTGCCCTGGGAGCGGCTGACCACCCCATTAAGCTCAAGTTCAAGAAGTGCGGCGGTAATACCGCCGGCATCCAGTCCGGATTGCTTGATAATCTGATCGATGTGGATCGGGTAAGGATCCAGTATCTTTAATATGCTACGGGTATAGGTGTCGTCAATACCCTGAAGTTGAGTTTTTGACATTCCGGGCGGGGAGACTGTATCATTGCTTTGGGTCTCAAGGTGGATAAACTGCCCGATTTCGTCAATAATGTCCATATGATTTTCAACCAGGGTGGCGCCTTGTTTCAGTATCAGGTGAGTGCCCTCGCTGGTGGTCGACTTGATGCTACCGGGTACGGCGAATACTTCACGGCCGTATTCCCCTGAAAGCCTTGCTGTAATCAGCGACCCGCTGCGTTTGGCTGCTTCCACAACAACGGTGCCGGTTGAAATTCCCGCAATAATCCGGTTTCTGATCGGAAAGTGGGCCGGTTTTGGCGGCAAATTGGCATAAAACTCGGATATCACGGCACCGCTTTCACGGATTCGACGGCTCAGGAGAATATTCTCAACCGGATAGATGTGATTCAACCCGGAACCCAGGACCGCAATGGTCTGCCCACCTGCCTCAAGCGCGCCTTCGTGGGCAGCGGTATCAATGCCCCTGGCCAGGCCGCTGACAATGGTAAATCCCTTTTGTGCCAGATCATAAGCCAGTTTTCTGGCACTGCTCAATCCGTATGAGGTTGCCTTTCTGGATCCGACAATGGAGATGCAGGGTGCCTTGGCATCAATGGTTCCCATCATGGTGAAAAATGGTGGTGGATCACTGACCTCACGGAGCAGTTCCGGATAGTCCGGATGGTTGATATGTATAATCTTGAAGCCGTGCTGCCGGCATATATTCAATTCCTGCCATGCTCTGTCAGCATATTGATCATGGTTCAATATGTTTCGGATCAGGCGGTCTGAGGTCAGTCCAGCTGATTTGAGTTCGGATTTCGATGCGTCCAGCACCTGTTCCGGGCTGTTGAAGAATCGGATCAACGATTTGGTGTGATGAGGACCCAGGCCTGGAATCTCCTTGAGGATGAACCAGGGGAGATATGTGTCCTTTGATATTGCCATCAAATTTGAGTTAGTTGAATGTGGATAATTTTTGCTGGGCCTTTTCAGCGGCATCGGAAAACGGGAACTGCGTCACCACCTGCTTTAAATAGTGATGGGCCCGGTTCATATCCTTGAGTGATAAATAGGAATATCCGGTTTTTAATATGGCGTCCGGCACCTTTAATCCTTTGGGGTACTGCCTGACCAGCTTCTGGAATGTCTGGGCAGCGTTTTTAAACAACTTCATTGAATAATAGCATTCTCCCATCCAGTACATGGCGTTGTCTGCCAGGCTGTGGTCCGGGTAGGCTTCCAGAAAATCCCTGAACAGGACCAGGGCTTCTGAAGGACTGTTTTCCAGCAGCAGGTTCCTGGCTTTGTGGTAAAGTTTTTCCGGACCTGACACAGGTGAAGGCGAGGGAGCAGGCCTGTCAGGGATCTTATTCCCTGACAGGGCCTGCAATCTGTTTTCAAGAATGAGAACTTTCTGGGTCAAGCGCTGGATGATATCCTCGGACTCCTGTTGTTTGAGCCGAAGCTGGTCCAGGTCTTTCTCAAGTGCCGTGATCATGATGACCAGGTCTTCAGCTTTTGCAGAAGCGATATCTTGCTGCAGTTCAACGGTATCATCCCGGCCACCTGTTTTGACGGCACAGGACACGAGACATCCGCTCAGGAGCAATGCAATCAGGAATTGGGTCCAGTGTTTGCCTGAAAAGTTCATGACTATCTTTTTGTGGCTGCCAGTACCATGGGGCTGGCCACGAAGATCGATGAGTAGGTCCCGATGAGCACCCCGATAATCATGGCAAATGTAAAGTTATTGATGATTTCCCCGCCCAGAAAGTAAAGCGCAAACAGAACAATCAGGGTGGTCAGTGAGGTCAAAACCGTCCGGCTCAATGTTTCATTGATGCTTTTATTAAATATTCCCGGATGGATTTCCGCTGCATCCATGCCCTTGATATTTTCTCTTATCCGGTCAAATACGATAATGGTGTCATTGAGCGAATAACCGATAATCGTCAGCAGTGCGGCAATGATCGGCAGGGAGAATTCAAGATCGAGAATGGAAAATATACCCACGGTAATCATGACATCATGGATAAGGGCAACAATGGCACCCATGGCATACTTGAGCTCCAGGAACCAGAACAGAACCAGGGAGATGATCAATGCACAGGCGATCAGGAACGGCATGGACACATTGGCCAGGGACAAAAAGTAAACCGCAACCATGAGGGACCCGGCCGTAATCCCTGAAATAAACAGTTTGTCCTCAAACCGGGCAGAAATGTAAATGGTGATAAACAACAGAGAGTAAAAAATGGCCAGCAGGGCCTTCTTTCTTAAATCCTCACCGACCTGGGGGCCGACATATTCGACCCGCCGGATGACCGGTTCCTGTCCGGTGGACTGTGACAGGGCCTCGGTGATGGCCTGGCTCATACCTTGTTTACCGGCATTTTCCTGGCTGGTCCGGATCAGATATTCATTGTCCTGGGATTTACCAAAATTCTGGACCGAGGATTTCTCAAGGCCGATATTGGCAAGTCCCTGTCTGATCTTCTCAATGGTCACCACCGAATCAAACTGGATCTGGACGATGGTGCCGCCGGCAAAGTCGATGCCGTAGTTGGGGCCCTTGTGAACAATCAAAGAGCCTATGCTGACCAGTATCAGAACTATGGACAGGATAAATCCGAGTTTTCGTTTTCCGATAAAGTCAATATTCACATCAGGTTTAATCAGCTGCATTTTATATCTTTTCCTTATATGCTTAGGGAGGCTTTTCTGTTCTGGAGTATCAGTTCAAACAGGGTTTTTGACAGTATCAGGGCAGTGAACAGACTGGAGATGATCCCCAGGGTAAGGGTGACCCCGAATCCCTTGATCGGGCCGGTACCGAACTGGAGCAGAACAACGGCAACAATCAGTGTGGTGACATTGGCATCCATAATGGTCAGTGTCGCCCTGTCAAATCCTGCTTCAACTGCCGCCAGGGCTGTTTTCCCGGTGGTCAGTTCTTCCCTGATCCTTTCAAAAATAATTACATTGGCATCTACCGCCATACCGATGGTCAGGATGATACCGGCAATACCCGGCAGAGACAGGGTGGCCTGGATTGCAGCAAGTCCGCCGCCGATGAGTATGATATTGGCAATCAGTGCAATATTGGCAATCATACCCGCAACCCTGTAGTAGATCAACATGAACAGGATGACCAGCACACCGCCAATCAGCATTGAATTGAGTCCCATGCGGATGGAGTCGGCACCCAGGGTGGGTCCTACGGTTCTTTCTTCAATATATTTAACATCTGCAGGCAGGGAGCCGGCACGCAGGGCGATGGCAAGGTCTCTGGCCTCTTCAATGGTGAAATTACCGGTAATCCTGGCTTTTCCACCAGCAATCTGGGTCTGGATGACAGGAGCAGAATACACCTTTTTATCCAAAACAATGGCCAGGCGTTTGTTGATATTCTCAGCGGTAATCCTCTCAAAAATCCGGGCCCCTTTTCGACTGAATTCGATGCCGACCTCGGGCATGTTGAATTGATCAAACTCCACCCGGGCGTTGGTCAGCTGGCTGCCGTCGACGAGGATCCGTTTTTTAATCAGAAAGGGGACTTTATTGGTCTGACCGCTGGCCGCATCTTTATTATGCTGGTAGAGGATGGTACTGCCAACAGGTACATTTCCCTTAATAGCGGCATTCAGGTCACCGGCTTCGTCCACAAGCTGAAAGGTCAGCTTGGCGGTTCTTCCGATCAAGGCCTTGGCCCTGGCCGGATCAGTAACACCCGGAAGCTGAATCAGGATTCGCTCCTGACCCTGGAGACGGATATCCGGTTCACTGACCCCGAATTCGTCAATACGGTTTCGAATGGTTTCAAGGACCTGCTGGACAGCCATTTTTTTGATATCGTCGGTTTCACTTTCCGGCAAAGAAAGTGCAAACTCCTTGGTAGAAGCGTCCTGCCGGTTAACCTTGATAGTTAATCCTCTGTAACGGTCACTGATGATGGTGTTGAATCCATCGATATTCTGATCTCCGGATACCTTGACTGAAATGGCATTATCAGGTGTTCTTGAAATACCCATATGCTTGAGGGATTCTTTTCTAAGATCCTTTTTCAGTTCTGTGATCAACCGGTCAACTTCTGCTTCAACTGCTTGAATCGTCTGAACTTCGAGTACCAGATGCATACCGCCCTGAAGGTCAAGGCCCCGTTTGATCTTTATATTGGGCCAGGCATTTTCGAAAAAAGTCGGAACCAGGCAAATAACAGCAGCAAGTAGTATGATTAAGATACTGATCCGCTTAAAATTTAACATAGTCAATCTTTCTAACTCCTCATCAGGGATTATTTTTTGTTCTCTTTGGCATCAGGGGTTGTGTCCTTGGATATCAATGCTCCGACATTACCGCGGGAAACCTTGATTTTCACGTTTTCTGCAATTTCAAGGGTGACGGTGGTTTCATCCACGTTAAGGATGGTGCCGTGAATTCCGCCGGATGTGATCACCCGGTTGCCTTTTTTGAGATTGTTGATCATCTCGCGATGCTCTTTGGCCTTTTTCTGCTGGGGTCTGATCAGCAGAAAATAAAAAATGGCAAACAGGATGATGATGGGTAAAAACTGGGCGATTCCTCCGGCCGGGCCACCGGCGGCAGCACCTTGCTGACCCATTGCATATGCAGTACTAATCAAAATAATTCCTCCTAAAAAAGGTGTAAAGAGTTATGACTTTTTCGCAGGGATCCAGATATTCTTTCCGTCAAACTGAATCCGGTCTACGTTTTTATAATTGATTTCCTGTAACAAGGAAAACACTTCATCCATATTATAAACAACAATTTTACTCAGGGGCTGAATGAGGTTGATGTTCTTATCCACCTTTTTATCCAAAAGGTTATAGATAATGACCATGGTTTCTGAAAATTTGAGTATCTTGCCGATACCTGAACTCAACCCCCTCTCCTTGGGTTCATCTGCCAGGGGTTCGATGGGGACTCCTTTGAAATCATAGTATTCCTTTAAAATATTAAAATGGATATTCCAGATATTGTCCCCTTCCTGGACCACGTATATGCCGTATTCTTGGATCTCATCCGGAGCCACCTGGTCAGATGTGGTGATCTTTTCCTCAAAAACCGTGCCCTTTTCGATAAAGGCTTTTTCAAGGATGTCCCGCATGGACACATGGTGCTCGCCAATAATAATGCTTTCATTGGATTTGACGATCATATCCAGGCTTTTCTTCAAACCGTGTACCTCTTTTCTGGCTTGCATCACCTCCTGGACAGGCATCTTTTCGGTCTGATCATTGACCTCGTTATAGTTGATGACCTGCTCCTGAATAATCTCCTTGACCACAACGGTTTCTGAGGACTGTCCTGTGCTATGTGTGCCCGGGGCGGCAACGCCCCCGCCCATGGTTCCGCTGTCATCAACAGTCTGTCCTTCGATTTGGCCGGGGTTCTCCGTATCAGGCACCTTGTTTTTTTGACCGAAATCAAACAGGAAATAGGCAATGATACATACAACTGATACAGCCAGAACAGCAATGGTAATTTTTTTGGTTCGGTCGTTTTTCAGGTGCATCATCTCTCCTATAGTTCTTTAAAATTGATTCAGATACACAAAAGCCGATATAATGTCAAGACAACCCGGTCCCTACTGGGAGTCATTTATCGTAAATCGAACATCACCGCTGACCATTTCTGGATCACCCTCAATCGTGATGGACACCTTGCGTTTAGACTCTATATCAAGTATCTCCTCTTTTTTCCGGTTAAGAACGAACAGTGCTACCTGCCGGGGCAGTGTGGCCTTGACTTCCTTAACCTCAGGTTTGAGTGTTTTCAAGCTCAACTGCCTTAAGAAGGCAAGGCCCTGGGTTTCCACGGAAGGAAGCTGGCCCCGGCCTCTGCAGTGGTGGCATATTTCAAAACTGCCGAATGTTATGGAGTGGCGGATCCGTTGGCGGGACATCTCAAGAAGACCGAATTTGGTGATCCCGCCGACATTGGTTTTTGCCTTGTCCCCCCTTAAATATTTTTTTAGTGATTTGGTGATCTCCGCTTTATGTTTTTTTTCTTTCATATCGATGAAGTCCACCACGATGAGTCCGCCAAGGTCCCTGAGTCTTAGCTGGCGGGCAACTTCTTCTGCGGCTTCCAGATTGGTATGGTAAGCGGTCTCCTCTATGTTTTTCATTTTTGTGGACTTACCAGAGTTGACGTCGATGGATACCAGGGCCTCTGTCTGCTCGACCACCAGAAAACCGCCTGACTTCAGGGGTACCGCTTTCTTGTAAATGGATGCGATCTGTTCCTCAAGCTGATATTTGGTGAAAATCGGCTTCTCACCATTATACTGTTTGACAATTTTTTTCAGTTTAGGAGCGATTACATTGATGAATTCACGGACCTCTTTGGTTACATCCGGGTGGTCGATCAGTATTTCCCTGACATCCGAGGTAAAATAGTCCCTTAAGGACCTGACCGCCAATGTCTGTTCCTTGTAGAGCAGGGAGGGAGCCTGGGATTTAATCCCCTTGGTGTTGATGTTTTTCCAAACCCGCATCAGGTAGCTCTGATCATTTCTAAGGGCTGTCTTGGTGGCGTTTCTTCCGGCGGTCCTGACGATCATGCCGAACCCCTCAGGTATCTTGAGGCCCTTGACAATCGTGAGCAACCGCTTTCTTTCCTCTTCATCATCGATTTTTCGGGACACCCCTTTGGTGGTATTGCCGGGCATGAGAACGGCAAGCCGCCCGGGAAGGGAAATAAAGGTGGTAAGCATGGCACCCTTTTGGCCGATGGGGTCCTTGGTGACCTGAACAATGAGTTCTTGACCTTTTTTAATCAGGTTGGGTAGCTTCTTGGGGGTGCCCGATTCAAGGTCTTGAAAATAATCCCGGTGGATTTCACTTTTTTGTAGAAATCCGTTTTTCTGTACGCCGTAGTCAACAAATACGGCCTGAAGACTCGGTTCAACCCGGGTGACGACCCCTTTGTAGATATTCCCCTGTGTGGCCTGCTTGGCGGCTGTTTCTATGTGAAATTCTTCAAGTTTGTTATCTTTGATTGTTGCAATGCGGTTTTCATCAGCATCCAGGGCATTAATTAAAATTTTTGTGGTCATTAATCCGCTATATTCCTTTTAGTGAAACTTGTCTGTATTTACAGGAAAAGTGTTAAAAAATAACTATTAAATTGATAAACGCAAGTCAATGCGTAATAAAAACAAGATCATAATTTTTTCTTTAAAATGTCATAATAGGTTAAAATCCGCCTGACATAATCCACGGGTTCCCACCCCCTGGCGTATCCGTATTTGGTTTTTTTGTAGTATTTTGACCGGGCCAAAAGCGGAAGCATCTGTTTGAGAACCTGCCATTTATCCGGGTTGAGTCCCTTTTCAACGGCGATCTGGCGGGCGTCCTTGACATGTCCGTACCCGACATTGTAACTGGCCAGGGCAAACAGCATGCGCTGATAGGGATTGTCGATATCTTTAAATTTGAGATACATCTTGTTCAGATATTTAATGCCCGCCTTGATGCTTTGTTCCGGTTTGAGCCGGTTGTCAATTCCCATCTCCTCGGCGGTCTTCCGGGTCACCTGCATCAGCCCCCTGACATTGGTGAAGCTTCTTGCCCTGGGGTTGAAATGGGATTCCTGGTAAACAACTG
Source organism: Desulfobacteraceae bacterium (assembly GCA_004796375.1). GTDB lineage: Bacteria > Desulfobacterota > Desulfobacteria > Desulfobacterales > Desulfobacteraceae > MADRE2. The sequence continues at coordinate 2,205 of QZLA01000086.1, read as the reverse complement.
CCGCAACGAGTCTCCAGTCAAATCCGTAGGTTTCGGACTCCTTGATGATCAGGTCCTTATATTTCGGCAGCCGGGTCACGATCCGTTCATGGAATTTCTTAAGTTCGAAATAATCGAAATTTTCCTTGTTCCCGTAGTACTTATCCTGGATCAGTTCGATGATGCCGTTTTGTATGCCCCACAGGAAAAAGGCATTGATCTCTTTTTGGAGTTTCTGATTTTTAGGATTGACTGCCCATGCCAGGAATTCCTTTTTCTGTACGGGTATCCCGATCAGGATATCCGGATAGTACCGCCGGTTTTGTGTGGCGATATTATTGTCCGCTATGGTGAATTTAATGTCCCTTTGTGCCACCATTTTGATCATATCTTCTGTAGAGACGTTGTCGTGGAGTATATAGTTGAGGTTGATCCCGTTTTCCTTGAGCTGCTTGAGCCTGTAATGATAGGAGGTGCCTCTTCTGACATGGATGGTTTTCCCGGAAAGATCCTCAATGTTTTTAGCACCAAATACCAACCGGTGGTGGATCAGGTGCTGCTGGATATCCATATAGGGTATGGAAAAAACCACATGATCCAGCCGTTCCCGGGTGATGGTCATGCTGGCGGCAAGAAAGTCGCCTTTCCCTTTTTCCAGGTAGGGGATCATGTTATTCCAACCGGGTGTAATGATTTCTAAGTCCACATCCAGGTAGTTGGCAAACTCCTTGGCAAGATCATATTCAAACCCGGTGGGCTGTCCCTGATAGGTATAGTAGGTGCTCGGCGCGTAATGGGTGATCAGCTTGAGTCTCCCGGAGCTGATGATCTGTTCATAGGTGGGGGGGAATTTCCCGGTTTTCTGGTAATGGATGAGAACCGCCCAGCTGACGAGCACCAGGCAGATGAAAACCAGCCCGCAAAGAAGTCCATATGTCTTAAAAAATAATTTCATACGTCCGTGGCGGTGTCGGTATCAGCCCCTGTATCGGCCGCCGGGGGCAGGATGGACCGGATCTTTACATCATCTACGTTCCTGTAGATGGGCGGCAGCCGTTTGCCCCGGTACCCTCTCAATCCGATGTAATCCTGCTGGTTTCCCGGACCGAGTTTCAATGAATGTTTTCTTGCCATGAGAACGATTTCACTATCCGGGGGCACGATTCTGACAAACTTGATCTTTTCCGGCTCTTCCCTCTTGGTCTTGGGCCGGGGCAGGGTGATGATCTTGTTTCCCTGACCCTTTTTAAGTTGGGGCAGCAGGTTTAGTGAAAAGAGCAGGAGCCTGCCCCGGTTGGTTATGGTGAGGATGAAATCCTTTTCAAGATCGGTGACACGGCAGGGAGCCAACTGTTCGACCCCGGGCTTGAGGGTGATCACCGCTTTGCCGTTTCGGTTCTTGGTCAAAAAATCGGCAAAAGAGATAATAAACCCGTACCCGTTATCCGAAGAAACCAGAAACAGGTCATCGGGATTCCCGGCCAGCATGTAGCGTATACCGGCCTGGGCCGCAAGGGTCAGACGTCCGGTCAACGGTTCTCCCATGCCCCTTGCTGAGGGGAAGGTATGCGCGGCCAGGGTGTAGCTCCTGCCGGTATTGTCCAGAAAGACCACCGGGTTGTCACTTCGGGTGCGGACATAAGACAGCAGTGAATCCTGTGCTTTGTACTTGAGGTTTTCCGGATCGATCTCATGTCCCTTGGCAGAGCGGATCCAGCCGTTTTGGGACAATACGATGGTAACCGGCTCGATATCGATGACATCCGTAACCTGGAACGCTTCGGCCTCTTTTCTCTCCTTGATGGGAGAGAGACGTTTATCACCATACAGTTTCGCATCGGCCTGGATCTCCTCTTTCACATACTGTCTGAGGTTTTTTTCAGATCCAAGAATCTTTTCAAGTTGCCTCTGCTCCTTTTTGAGATCCTTCTGCTCGGTTTTGATCTTGATCTCTTCGAGTTTTGCCAATTGTCTGAGCCGGATTTCAAGTATGGCAGTGGCTTGGATATCACTCAGGTTAAAGGTGCTGATCAGATCCTCTTTCGGATGATCGGAATTTCTGATGATGCGGATCACCTCATCCAGGTTGAGGTATGCCACCAATAACCCTTCGAGGATATGCAGCCGGTCACGTATTTTGCCGAGCCTGAACTCAAGCTTACGGGTAACAATTCCGATTCTGAACGTCAGCCACTCGGATAGCAGGGCTTGGAGTGGTTTGACCTG
>QZLA01000287.1 GCA_004796375.1 Desulfobacteraceae bacterium | reverse complement strand
GTTTTTATAACAGGTATTCCCTGAGACAGTCGATGCCCCGTCATCCTCAACTGTAATTCCGTGGGTCGTGTTCTCATAGCAGGTATTTCTGGTAACCGTACTGCCATGGTCAGTACGGATGCCGTTGCCGCCTCCTGCCACGACATAGAAATCTGCACTTGTTGTTGAAGCCACAACTGAAAGAACCAGAAACACACCTAAAAGTATACGATGCATGATCGTTCTCCTTGCTTTGGGGGTGGGTATCACTGCTATTTCTTATATCCTACTGGATCGTATAATTCTATTTTTATTTATTCTTACAGATAGTTGATGACAGATGAGCTTCTCTTATCATCCCTTCTCACTGGATTTAAAGAATTGATCACTTAAGCAGACTTAAGTTAAGGTCCATCCTGTGATACAATCCCTGGTGAATATGATTTATAATCAAGGAGAGCAGATTGGATCGAAAAATACTTTTAGTTTTGGTTTGTTTACTGACCCTGCATTTTCTTCAAGTTCCTTTGTCAGCATCAGACCGGACTGTCCGTATCTGTAATGATATCGGGGAGTGGCCGCCTTACTTTTACTATGAGCGCCATGCAGACGGCACAAAGTCAGACAAGCTGGTCGGGGCTACCGTGGATTCACTGGATGCCATTTTTAAAAGGATCGGAATAGAATACGAGTTTGACCTAATCCCCTGGCAGCGCTGCCTGACATATGTTGATAATTTTCATAAAACCAAAAAATATGAAATGTTCTCTGAAGCCGGTATCAACACATGGCGTAAAGAACGGTACCTGAACACCCGAGAGCCGGTTTATAAACGCACCAATGTATTTTACTACAACACAGCCAAGTATCCCGGGGGCATCAAGATCAAAACAGTGACAGATATGGAGCAGTATAGAATATGTGTGGCCACGGGTCTGAGTTTTGAAAGATATGTGAAGGCAGGTTTGAATAAAGCGTTGGTCAACACAAACCACCAGGATTATTTTGAAGTGCTCCGGATGATCTCTTTGGAGCGCTGCGACATTATGCCGGCTAATCTTGCCATCATTGAAGGTGCGGAGCGTGTCAACCGATTTACGCTCCCCTCCAATGTATCCTATATCCCGGACGCCACCATTGAAGAACCCTTCTATTACCATTACTGGATTGCCAGATCCAGCCCCAGGGCCAGCATGCTTCAAACCAGGATTGATCAAGCCATCAAAGCGCTCAAGGCCAGCGGTGAGTGGGAAAGGATTTATCAAAAATACCTTTCAAACGGCAGTGGGCTTCAAGCCTGGTAGGGCGTTGATTTTTGTTTATGTTGAACGGATTACAAGATATATGCCGCAACCCTTTGATCGATCATGACCTGTTTTCTTGATCCGCTGCTGTTAGTTTGGCAATTTTCTCGTTATTTTTTTCAATCACGATTTGTTTGAAATCCGCATTCACCAGGCACAGCATCTGGGCGATATGTTTTGCCACATTGGCAGGTCTCAGGATCAGCGAGTTTGAACTTCCAGGGGGGTTGTCAATGCACGAGAAAAAATTGGTTTTATCCGGGGGACAGCTGATGACCGGATGGACACTGTGGAATGATAAAACACCGGACAATGCATCAGTGGCACCGGCAATTGACACGATGACAGTCGGTAGGGAAGACGCGTTCAATTCCTTGATGATGTTTTCGCAGGCAACGGGTTGTTTGTGGGCAGAACAGATTCTGATATTTGACTCGATCTTGAATTTACCCAGTTCATCCTGGATTTTTTTGATATGCGGCAGGTCACTGTCTGATCCTGATATGATGACAACATTGTATTCTTTCATGATATCCCCTTTCTATGGTTCATTAATTTAATTCCGGTAAATTTTATATCATTCTCCCGGTGGTTTATAAAGCGTTTCCACACTGGGGGCAAAACGCAAATTCCTGATCCCTGACAGGTGCGTCGCACTTGCCGCATTTTTCCATGGGCGGCCCCAGAACGACCAGGAGTTCACCCTCCTGGACCGGGACCATTTTTTTGTCATATTTATAATCGGCCACCTTGAGCACCCGTTTGACCACACCCTCCATGGGAGACAGCACCGCTTTTTCCTGTTTCATGATGGTGATATTGAATAGCTCTTCCCCTTTTTTGACCACATCACCGGGTTTGACATACATGATCCACAGGTCTCCTTTGCTTGGGGAACCGATCTGGCAGGGATCATTCTTGTTCGCGGTTTCGATCACATCCTGGCCCGCGCCGGTGGCATCTGAAACTTTAATTGAATGGGCGAACAGTTCTCCATCCAGTGTATAGCGCACATCGCTCATGCCCAGCGTATCCGGACGGCCGATCCCAAGAATTTTCATGGAATGGGGCTTGGCATCGCTGTCTTTGAACTCAAGTTCCCGGCCGGGCGCCAGCCCTTCGAACCAGACATCCAGGGGCAGGAAATTGGGATTGCCGAATTCCTGGCGGAAAAGAATGGTTTTAATGGCATCTCCGGGATGGTTAAGGTACATGACCAGCTCCTCCTCAATGGGAAGCCGTCCGATCTGGCCCTTCAAGGCGTTTTCTTCTGTTTCAATATCCACCGGTGCCAGGCCCTCCAGGGGCGAGCTTTCTGTCCGGGATGC
>QZLA01000095.1 GCA_004796375.1 Desulfobacteraceae bacterium | reverse complement strand
TCGAGATCCATCGGGATAATGCTTTTCTTTTCCACCCAGGTATCAGGCAGGTCATTGCGCCTGATGCACAACACGGATTCTTTTTTTTGCATATCGGGTTCTTTATCAGCAAAATGGTTTTATAATTAGCGCTTTTTAGGTATCATAGTTGACCGTAAAATGAAAATGATTGTTGATCAAAGCGTTAAAAAACACTGATTTTCAGCACCCATCTCATCAGAGCCATGGGATTGAGAGGACAAACACCATGATATTCTTAAACCAGTCAGATATTTTCAGTATTTCCAGGGCGCATGTCCAGTCCGCAGTGGAAGATGCGTATCGTGTTCTTGTTTCCGAAAATTTCAATATGCCGGACCGGATCCATGTCCATGACCGGGGAAACACATTGCTGCTGATGCCCTGTTTCTCGGAAAAGTACTTTGCCACCAAACTGGTGTCGGTATTTCCAAAGGCATGGCAGCACCAGATGCCTGTGGTCAATGGCATGCTGGTGTTGTGTGACAATACGACCGGCAGGCCGCTGTCAGTGATGGACGGTGCTGCGATCACCGCACAGCGTACAGGGGCCGTAGGCGGACTGGCGGTCAAATATCTGTCAAGGGATGATCTTCAAACAGCCGGTATTTTCGGTGCCGGTATCCAGGGGTGTTTTCAGGCCAGGTATCTTCTTTCCAACCGGGCGATCAACACCTTGTACATTCACGATCATAAGCCGGAACTGGCCGATAAAATGGCCCGTATGATCGAAAATGAGTTTGCGGGTGTGTCCTGCCGGGTGGAACAGGATCCGGAAACGGTCATCCGGTCATCCGAGCTGGTCATCTGTGCCACCACCAGCCCGACCCCGGTGTTCGAGCTGGAGGATCTGCAAACAGGTCCTGCCATCTATATCGGTATCGGTTCATTTCAACCCGATATGCAGGAGTTTCCGGATGCGGTCACGCGCATGGCAGAAAAGGTCTATGTGGATACCGCTTTTGCTGTGGAGGAATCCGGAGACTTGAAAAAACCCATCGAAAAGGGGCTGCTCCCGCAAGACAAGATCGAGCTGTTTGCTTCTATTGTGGATGCCGGTCAACCGGTCACAGGCAAGCCGGTGTTCTTCAAATCGGTGGGCATGGCCCTGTTTGACCTGACCGTTGCCGCCATGGTTTATGAGGCGGCCCGTGAGCAGGGGCTGGGCCAATCTTTAAAGCAGGATTGAGCCTGAAAACAGGATTGATCCGGAAGACTCATTGCCTGATTCATGCCTGGATCTTCGATCAGGTTTTTATCGGTTGTTAAAGGGAAAATTAAAAAGAAAGGTGGAGCGGGAAACGGGATTTGAACCCGCGACTTCGACCTTGGCAAGGTCGCACTCTACCACTGAGTTATTCCCGCTCAAAAAAACCTGTCTTAAGTACTTGATCACGAGCCCTTTGTCAAGGAAAAAGATAAAAGAAGTTGACACCGGTCAGGGCTGTGATACAAAATGCTGGCATTCAGGGCAGCGTATTGACCCCTGGTGATAGCTTCGAACCGAATGTATTCAAAGGGTATTTTGATATGAAAGATAAGCAGATCCTGGTGACCGGCGGCGGCGGGTTCCTGGGCAAGGCCATTGTTAAGAAACTGGTTGCGCTGGGGAGCCGTGTCACCTCTTTTTCCAGGCAGTCCTATAGTGATCTTGACCAGTTGGGGGTTCACCAGATCCAGGGGGATCTGAGGGTTGAATCCCAGGTGCAGGAAGCGGTCCGTGGAAAGGATATCGTGTTTCATGTGGCGGCAAAACCCGGTATATGGGGACCATACCAGGAATATTTCAGCATCAACGTGACCGGTACGTCCAACGTGATCAGCGCGTGCTTTGACCAGGGTGTGGGGCAGTTGATCTACACCAGTTCTCCGAGTGTGGTCTTTAATGGCAAGGATATGGAGGGGGTGGATGAAAACGTACCCTATCCCGATACATACCATGCACCTTATCCGGAAACCAAGGCCCTGGCTGAAAAGCGGGTCAGGGAGGCCAGTCTTAAAGGGCTTCAAACCATCAGCCTAAGGCCCCACCTGATCTGGGGACCCGAGGACAACCACCTGGTTCCCGGTATTATCTCCCGGGCCCACAGGCTCAAAAAGGTGGGCCGTTTGGATGATCTTGTGGATACGATCTATGTGGACAATGCGGCGGATGCACATGTCCTGGCCTCTCAAGGCCTTGACAGGGATCCTTCCCTTTCCGGAAATGTGTATTTCATCAGCCAGGACGAACCGGTTTCAAAGTGGGCCCTGGCCAATGAGTTTCTCAAGGCCGCCAACCTGCCGCCCATCCAGGGACATATTTCTGAAAAGGGTGCCATACTTGCCGGTACCTTGTGTGAATTTTTCTACAGGCTATTCCGGATCCGCAAAGATCCGCCTATGACGGTTTTTGTTGCCCGGGAACTTGCCACGTCCCACTGGTTTGATATCTCCCGTGTCAAGAATGATCTGGGGTATACACCAAAGGTCAGCATCAGCGAAGGGCTTGAACGGCTGCATCAATGGCTTGCCCATTCCGGAGATCAGAATGAAGCACACCCTGGCAATTAAACTCGGCGCGTATTACGACCGGGCGGTAAAATGCCTGGTTTTCGCCATTAAGGGGTTTTCGGAGGACCAGTGCGTGCTCAGGGCATCTGCATTGACCCTGTATACCCTGCTTTCCATCGTACCGGTGATGGCCATGGCCTTTGGGATTGCCAAAGGGTTCGGTATGCAGAAACTCCTTGAAAAGGAATTATACGCCAGGTTTCCCGGACAGGAGGAGGTGATCAACAACGTGATCACCTTTTCCAACAACCTGCTGGAAGGAACCAAGAGCGGTCTGATGGCGCTATTGGGCGTAATGATTCTGCTGTATTCCGTGGTCAAGATGTTTAACCATATTGAAAATGCCTTCAATACCATCTGGTGGGTGAAAGAGGGACGGACATGGGTGAGAAAATTCACGGATTATCTGGCATTGTTTATCACCGCACCGCTGCTGACCCTTTTTTCCGGAAGTGCCACTATCTTTATCTCCACCCAACTGGAAGCGATCCTGAACCGTATGAAAGTGCCCGGGTCTGTTGAACTGTTGATTTCAATGGGATTTAAAGCGGTTCCTTTTCTGACGATCTGGGCCCTGTTTGTCTGTTTCTATATTTTTATTCCCAATCGAAAAATCGATGTAAAAGCAGCATTGGCCGGCGGCATCATTGCCGGGAGCATCTATCAGATCGGACAGATCCTCTATCTCAAGTTCCAGGTGGGGGTATCTCACTACAATGCCATTTACGGCAGCTTTGCCGCGCTGCCGCTATTTCTGGTCTGGCTGCAGGCCTCCTGGATTATTTTGCTGGTGGGCGCTGAAATCGCATTTGCATGGGAAAACATCCAGGTATTGGAAGCCAGGAACCTCGATTATGATGCCATCAGTATCCGGCTGAAAAAGCTGATGCTGCTGAGGATTGTTCTGGTGTGCGTGCACCGTTTTGCCAATCGGCAGCCCGCGCCCACGGATATCCAGATCTATGAGGAAACGCGGATTCCGTTGCAGATCGTGAAACGGACCCTCTCAGACCTGATTGACTGCCGCATCCTTTCCGAGGTCAAGCTTAAAGCATCCCCTGGCTATGCCCCGGCCCATGATATCGACACCATGACCCTGAGTGATGTGATTGAATCCTGGGAAAATCATGGGGACAGGTCGATCCAGGTGGCAGACACCCTGGAATACCAGGCGCTTGAAAAAAGTCTTGAAGGGTTCAAACAGGCCATTGCCCAGAGTGGTGACGACCGCCGGATCAAGGAAATATAGACTACTCCGTGGTGATGTTGAAGAAATCCCGGATCTCATCCTCCTTGGTTTTGAGCTGATCCAGGATCATTTTTAATACGGAGTTTTTAAGGCCAACCTTTACCGCGACATTCTTGATGGCCACCGGCACCGGATTCCCGCTGTGACCGATCCCCGCTTTCTGGGTCAGATAATCCGCAAGGTTGAGTATCAGGGCCTGGTGCCTGAACGCAGCCGGACAGGATTCAGGGGTATGGTGAAAACGGCACGGCATGAGGATGGAATCCGGGAACCGCCACCGCTTCATCAGCAGGGCCGCCATCATGGCATGATCCACCTTTAGCAGGGTTGATTCGGCAAAATACAGCGGGTGTTTCTGCTCGATGGCCAGCTGCCGGACCTTGCGGTAGTCATCCCTGAAATAGACGGAGAAGATAACCTTGCCCATGTCGTGCAGCAGCGCCGGGATGAACACCTTGCCGGCAATTCCGGGATTGGTTCGTTTGGCAATACTTTTTGATGCGGTGGCCACACCGATGCCGTGAATCCAGAGTGCCTTGAGATCCAGGCTCATCCCGGTTTTATCGGTAACCGCCTGCAGGATACTCATGCCCAGGGCAATACCGATGATCTCGTCAAATCCGACTACGGTAATGGCTCTCTTAATACTGTCGACACGGGTTTTCTGGGCATAATAAACCGAATTGGCCAGCTTGATCAGTTTGTTGGTCATACCCTGGTCGTAGGAGATCACCTCGGCCAATTCTTCGGTGGTGGTTTTAGGATCGGATGCGACACTGATGATTTTATCGATGACGGCAGGCAGTGAGGGAAGATCACTGTCTTTCTTTTTTACCATCTCGAGGATTTGGTCGCGTATAGTCATTTACCCCTTGTCTTGTCCATACCGCCCGTAGAACACCTTCTCAACCTGCAAGGATGCCTTTGGGTGGCCCGATTTCGTTTCGCCAGGATACCCGATCGCAATAAAGGATTCAACACTAATATTATCGGGTATGTCTAATAATTCTTTAACATACGCTTCTGCGGTTACTTCTGAATCATGCATCCGCTTGCGGATCTGGATCCAACAGCTACCGAGGTTCAGCGCTTCAGCCGCCAGTTGGATAAAGATAGATGCAATACTGGTATCCTCTACCCAGACATCGCTTTCGGTGGTATCTGCACATACTACAAACGCCAGGGGGGCGCCTTTCAAGAAGGATGATCCATGGGTTTTGGCCAAGGAGAGTTTCTCAATCATCTGAGGGTCATCAACAACAATGAAGCGCCACGGGTTGATGCTTCTTGATGAGGGCGAGCGGAGAGCTGCTTCAACAAGTTTCTCGACCGTTTCCGGGGCAATTTTTTTATCAGTGAACTGTCTTTTGCTTCTTCTGTTTTCAATCAGGCTGAAAAACATGACTGCCTCCTCGTCGGTATTACAGGTGGGTGATATTGATCTCTGACCGTGAGGTCATTTCATCAAACTTCTTGCGCAGGATCTGTTTGAGTGTTTTCCGGCTGACCGGCCACAGCAGCAGGAGACCGAAAAGGTCCGTGATCAGTCCCGGGGTGATCAGGACAATCCCGGCAGCAAATATGATCAGGGCGTCAATCAGCTCTTCTGCCGGCATGATTCCCTGCTGCATATTTGACCGGACCTTGAGCATGGTGTTCATTCCCTCCATTCTTGCAAGCCACGCACCGGCAAAGCCTGTGGCAATCACCAGCAAAACGGTGTTGAGCCCACCGATCACCGTACCAATCTGGATGAGCAGGTACAGTTCAATGACCGGAATAATCGTGAAACATAAAAATAATCTTAAAAGCATGTTGTCATTTCCTTATCCGCTTGGTTTATGAGTCAAACATGGCAATTTTTACTGAAAAGTCAAGAGATCCGGTTACTCCAGGAAGGATTTGGACTTGACAAAACCGGTTAAATCGGGCTCCTATAATAGAGGTACTAGGTGTCAGAATTAATGGGTTATGCCCCAAGATGCAGTGCCTGTAATTGAGTCAATCCAGCAGAATACAACAGAAACAATTGATACTATCGGTAACGTCAACAGGCGGAAAAGATCGGAACCAAGGAAGAAAGGGTCCGAGGTGATGAACCGCCGGTTGCTAATTGAGGAGATCTGAAGATGAATATGCTGTCCATTCGGTTCAATCGTTTTTCAGCCTTGGTTTTATGGAGTTTAGTGATACTTCTATTTATTCCTGTATCGGTAAGGGCATCTGAGCTTCTGTTTATCTTAGACTGTTCCGGATCGATGTGGGGCAGGGTCGACAACCAGCCAAAGATCAATGCAGCCAAATCAGTGCTCACCGAATTACTGGATCAGGTCCCCGAAGAAATGGAGATCGGGCTTTTGGTATATGGTCACAGAAGGAAAAAAGATTGCGGCGATATTGAACTGGTGGCGGGCCTTGGATCACCCAAAGAGAATCTTTTCGCGGCATTAAGCAGGTTGAACGCAAAGGGAAAAACGCCCATTGAGAGTGCTCTGATCGAGACGACAGAGGTATTCAAGTCACAAAATTCGGAAAAAACCGCCATTCTGATCAGTGACGGAATCGAAACCTGTGGCGGGGATCCATGCACCACTTTGGACGACCTTAAAAAACAGGGAATCAATATAACGGTTCATGTGGTTGGCTTTCAGGTAGACACTCAAGCGGCGGCTCAATTAAATTGTATCGCAGAAAAAGGTGACGGAAGATATTTTACCGCGGATAGTACCGAGGATCTGGCAAAGGCATTGATGGATATTAAACAGAATCTTGTAGAACAGGCGCCTTTGCCTGAACCACCAGCGGTTGAAGCGATAAAGGCAACTTCGGTGAAATCGAAACGTCTAAAGCTTAAGGGACCCGGAACGGTTACACTCTCTCCGGCAGAGTGGGTAAGTATGCCACCTAAATATTGGGTCCTGGTTGACGCAGAAACCGGGGAACCGGCAGCACGGACGACCGGGTCTTCCACGAAGGTAAAAGAAGGAGTATATCAAATTGCCTGGCGGCAAAGTGAACATAAAAGCACGGAAGCGATGCTGACAGTTACCGTATCTGTCAAGAGTTCTGAAAACAAAATGGTTCCAGTGGATACAGGGATACGAATCATACTATCTGATGGTATCGGGAACCCTAAATGGTGGGGACTGGCAGACGTGGAAACGGACCTACCCATACTGAAAATTTTTGGAACATTGGCCCCTCAGGTCACGCCTGCCGGTCACTACAAAATTCTGTGGCGTCAGAGCGAGCATGGTTCTGACACCATTAATTTGGGGACCTATAACATTGATGCAGGCAGGTTAAATGATATCATTCTGGATATGGGAGTGAATTTTCAGGCTGCGGACTGGGTGCCCTCCTCTTTCTATTATTATGGCCTGGCAGACGCTTCGTCGACCATCATCGGAAAATGGAAAAATTTAAGACCTCAACTCGTTCCGCCCGGTGAATATACACTGCTTATCCGGCCGACAGAGCATCACAATAATGAAATCGTCTGGTCAAAAATTACGGTACCGGAACATGGGTTCTCGCGCATTTCAATTGACTCCGGAGTTCAGTTTATTCATGCTGATGGTGAGAAACCCCCTTACAGGATTTTTTTCACCAATCTGGACAGTGGCGAGGAAATCACGGCAAAGAATACCTGGAATACACAGATATTACCACCTGGAAGATACCGCCTGGACTGGTGGGAATCCGAGCATCAATCCAAACGGCAGACGCTTGTGGATGAGTTTGAGATGGAAGCTGGTATGCTTTTAGAGTTGGAGCTGTAAAGCAATGCCTGGAATTGTGCTTGTGTTGCGCAATTTTTCAGCAAATTGGCTGTTGTGCTTATGCATTGCCGGTGCGCTGCCGACCGACCTTCAAGCAAACCAGAATGCTCTCCCGGGAACTGATCAATCCCGTTATATTATTATTGAAGAGGGAGCCATTGGCCGAGTGATTCTGCAGCTGGAAAAGCATCTGGGTATCCATATCCAAGGGCTTGAACACCGGCGGGAGGAACGGATCTCCTTTCATGCCAAAGGCTCACCGGAGGTGATTGTCAAACGGTTTTTAAAACAGATTGCAGAGCGGGATTTTGCACTGTTTTACAGGGGCAGCAGGTTGTCCAGGGTCGTCATTGTTGATGGGCGGAAAACCGGCCCGAAAAAAGTCTTGAAAGGGGAAAAGGCCCTGTTGCCGGCAAAGAAGTCCGGCCGCAAAGATCAAAAAAAGGCCGAAGAACTCAGGCAGGTGACCCACGTTCGGGATGTGATAAAAAATACAACCGCTCACAGGGTCGGCATTGAGCCCGGAGATATCGTTCTCGAGTATGATGGCGTTAAAATAACGCACTACAATGAATTGAAAAAACAGACCCAGCTAAAGGCCCACAAATCACAGGTGTCCATGCTCATCGTGAGAGACCGGATGCCGCAACGCCTCTTCCTGGATTCAGGTACTATCGGGATTGTCATGGGCCTGAGCAAAATGCCGGCCCATGAGCTGGAATCGTATTACAAGTATTGATTACTTCTTATGACACTGTTTGCAGGATGTCGGACCGGTCTTCTGTTTTGCTTTTTTCATTGATCTATGGCACTTTAAACAGGTTTTATTCATCACCTGTTTACTTTTGAGGTCTCCGCTTTTTTTGGCCGCATCCAGGCTGCCGGCCTGTTGTGAAAAATCTTTGTGACACACCATGCAGTCTTCAATCACCTGCTGGTGAAGATGGTGAGGGAAGGGGACCTTCCCGCTGGAACCGCCATTGATCACAATCTGGTCGGCCCCCATGTTTTTGGCAAAGGCTGCGGTCAGGGCAAGCGCGGTAAGGATCACCGTACAGATAAACAGAGCAGCTGATGTCTTTTTCATGGTTCACTCCTTGGATGACGGTTCGAGCGAATGAACATGCGCCCAACCGTTTTGATGGTAAACATTCAAATTGATCCCATATCCCGAAAGGTGGACTGACTATATTATATTTTTTTTCCATGAACAATCAGATTTTTTTCCAGCGGTTGAGTTTTTCAAATGCATTCTGTGCAGCCAGTGTGAGGGTCGACAGGTTGACCGGTTTTTTGAAATAATCCTCAAATCCTGCTTCCAGGCAGTCGGCCAGCTCAAACAAAGATGCGTAACCGGTCAGGGCATAAATAACGGACATGGGATTGTTTTTCTTGACCTGGCGGCACAGCTCCACCCCATCCATCTCGGGAAGGTTCAGATCCAGAAAAAGGACATTGATCTTTTCTTTTTCAAGCATCTCCAGTGCTTCTTCGCCACTGGATGCAGAAACCACTTCAAATCCTGCCCTTGTGAAACCCTGCTCCAGAAGAAACAGAATCGCATCCTCGTCATCAACAATCATCAGTCTGTTTGTGGACATCTTATCCCCCATTATTGGTTACGCTTCCTTTTCCGGAAGCCTTGTCAATGTCTATCATATTTCGTTTCAGGTATTTTCGAGTTTCATACCGGGTGATATTCATCAATTTTCCCGTGATCTGGCCCAGGCGGTCTGCCTGATCCTTTATTTTTTTTATGTTTTCAATGATTTTTTTATTCCCTTTTGCATCCTGAAGTACCAGTTCGGACAGGCCTGAGATTCCCATCAGCGGCTGGTTGATTTCATGACAAATGGTGGCGGCCATCTCCAGTACGCCCTGCAGACGCTCCCTTTCAATGGTCTCATGCTGGAGCCGGATCATTCTCAAACCCACCTGGACCCGGGCTTTGAGTTCCTCCTGGTCAAAGGGTTTTGAAATATAATCATCCGCGCCTGACTCAAGTCCCTCCTTGATATCGTTCATCAGGCTTTTACCGGTTAAAAAAATGATATAGTGCGGTATCTTATCCGGCACTTCCCTGACCGCTTTACATATTTCAATACCGCTGATTCCCCGCAGGATCCAGTCCAGAATGATGATATGAGGTGTCTTCAGCGACTTGATCGTATCAACGGCAGCGGATTCGTCCATGATGAAATGAACGCGCATCCCCCATTGCTCGATCATGCTTTTGAGCATGTCCCTGATGATGTGATCATCTTCGATCACAATGATGGGTTGTTCGTCGTGTGTCATATGATCCTTCTGAATAAGATCCTTTTTGAATCCGCGTCAGGCATAGGGATACCAGTCCACGTTCCTGAGGCTGTCCACTTTGAGTACTGCAATTTCATTGGTGTGGGTATTAAACACGATTTTCCTGCCTTTTTCTCCACCGACATCTTCTGATATAATGGTGATACCCGCCTTTTTCAATACGCGCCGGGCAATCTCAATGTTCTCTGAGCCCACGTCTTTATCTGAAATCCCGGAATGGAATGCGCCACCGAAAATCTGTGCTTCCAGAGCCTTTTTTTTGGTTTCCCGGGCCAGCATCAATTTGACCAGCGCGATGGTGGCCACATTTCCATACATGGGAGTGGTCTTTCCCTTGACGGTCATCAACGGGAACTGGAAATGATTCATCCCGCCGCATCTGTTTTTCCTGTCAAAGATGCACACACAGACCCCTGATCCGATAACGGTTGAGATACTGACCGATTTGTCCGGTACCAGGATGTATCCGGGCTGCAGGTAATACTGGTCTGGAATCTGCCCCTGCTCGGAAAACTGTGATTGACCATTTTTCATATGTTAAGCGCCTGTATCTGGAACGTGCTGTTCATCTCTATTTCTTCCGATATCCTGAGGGCACGACCGGTGTGACATTGTGGTCGAGTCCGTGCAGGCTTTCCGATAGCCCCACAAACAGATACCCCCCCGGGTGGAGCGCCCGAAGCAATGTGGTGACCACTTTCTGCCGGGTGGGTGCATCAAAGTAAATCATGACATTCCTGCAGAAAATGATGTCATACATCTCTTTGGGTTCATCAGAGAGCAGATTATGTTTGGCAAAAGTCACCCGTTCCCGGACAAAGGGTTTCATCCTGACATATCCCGCCCTGCTATTTTTCCCTTTTTGAAAATAGGTGTGAAGCATCGGTTTGGGCACCTCTTTTACCCGTTCTACGGGATAAACCGCCTGGCGGCCCAGATTGAGCATACTGTCGGAAACATCGGAAGCCAGGATTGAAAATTCAAAGTTTTGGTCAAGGAATTGCACAGCAATGGAGAAAGGCTCTTCTCCGCTGGATGAGGCGGCACTCCATATTTTCAAAGGTTTTTCGGGTTTCAGAGTTCTGAGCAGGAATTCACAGTGCTTGTTTTCCCTGAAAAAGTAGGTGTGGTTGGTGGTGGTGGCATCGATAAACTCCCCGAACTCCTTTTCATCGGAAGCGATCCGTTTGATATATGCAGATACATTGGGGATTCTTGTTTTTCTCATCCGCTTGGCCAGTCGGGCCACCAGAAGATTATACTTTTTTTCATTCAGAACAATTCCAGATTCTTTGTAAACGATTTGAGACAGTTTCTGATACTGTTCAGGGCTGATCCGTGTATCTGACATTGTATGGCTTCCGGTAACGGTCATCACTAGTTTACAGGGTTTCCAAGACCGATATGGTTTTGGTGGTTATCTGGTCAAGCGGTTGGATATAATCCACGGCTCCAATATTGATTGCCTCTTTGGGCATACCAAATACAACACTTGTTGCCTCATCCTGAGCGATATTAATGGCACCACTTTCCTTCATTGTCAACATCCCCTGGGCCCCGTCCTTTCCCATTCCGGTTAATATGATGCCGAGGGCGTTGGCCCCGGCGTAGCGGGCAACGGATTTGAAAAGGACATCCACCGCCGGCCGCTGGTAATGAACCAGAGGGCCGGTTTTCACCTCTACATAATACCTTGCGCCGCTCCTTTTCAGCATCATGTGAAAATTGCCCGGGGCAATCAGGGCTTTTCCATTGGTCACCGTATCTCCGTTTTTTGCTTCAGCAACATCGATCTGGCACAACTGGTTCAGACGTTCTGAAAATGAGGTGGTGAACTGGGCCGGCATATGCTGGACCACCACTACCCCGGGAGAGTTTCTCGGCAGCCGCGTCAACACCTGGGTAATGGCTTCAGTCCCGCCTGTGGAGGCACCGATGGCAATGATCTTGTTGGTGGTTGCGGTCAGGGCCCTGGACTCGATACCCGGGCCCTGTGTCTTGACCGGGTCGGATTTTGCTGTGACCTTTACACCGTGGACGGCACGGATTTTTTCAGCCAGCTGAACCCCCATATCCCCGACCGAATAGGCGGCACTGGGTTTGGAAATCACTTCAAGTGCACCGAGCGACAAGGCCTCCAGCGCCAGTTTGCTGCCCTTGGTGGTAAGCGAACTGACAATGATGACCGGTAAGGGGTAATACTTCATCAGTTTTTTTAAAAAGGTGATCCCGTCCATCCGGGGCATCTCGATATCCAGCGTGATCACATCCGGTTTGAGCTGAACGATCCTGTCCCTGGCCACATAGGGATCCGGTGCAGTGCCGACAACCTTGATTCCGCGCTGCTTTGACAACTGTTCGGAAAACACCTTTCTGACAATGGCTGAATCATCAACTATGAGTACCTGAATATCTTTGGCCAACGCGTTTCTCCGAATGTTTTTTCAGGGCGTCAGGCAACCACGAGCCGAATGGCCATTTTTGCCCCAATGGTTTCAATAATGGTAAACATGTCATCCGCTGAACTGTCAAGGGTGTCAAGTTTCATGGGGATGCCCAGTTCGAGGGGATCCCGGGTTTCCAGCCGACCCAGCATATTCCCGCAGATCATGTTTAACGTTTCGGTCAGTGTGCCTTCAAGCAGGGCATCATCACCCGGCGCGGCCGTTTCCCCCATAAAGTTTTCCGTCATGCCGGCCAGCAGGTTCCGCGGAACCACCAGGATCAGTTTACCCTGGATCTCCCCGGAAAAACCCAGTTCACAGGCCATAACAGGCGCAGAGTCATCAAGCCCGGCATCGCTCAGCCGGGCATCCTGCGAAAACTCCACCGGCAGATAGAACATGGTTTCCAGGACTTCAGAAATCGAGGTCTTCATCGCTGTCATCATATTCGTCATCATCATCCGATTCTCCAAGAATATCGATTATTAAATCCCTGATCGATTCAGGGGTAAAGGGTTTGGTAATATAACCTGCTGCACCCGAGTCCATGAACTCCTGGATTCTGGCTTTGTTCCCTTCAGTAGATACAACAATGACGGGAATTTCCTTGAGGACATCGTTACCCTTCACGGTTTTGATGAACTCAAGCCCGTTCATGACAGGCATGTTGTAATCCGTAATCACAAGGTCAATCCAGTCGTTCTGCATAAGGTCCAATGCTTCCTGACCATTGGCCGCTTCACTGAACTCAGACCCTGCATAACCCGCGGAAACCAGGGTGCGTTTGATGACAGAGCGCATGGGCAGGGAATCATCGACCAGTAAAATTGAAAATGCCATATTTACCTTTCACCAAAAAAAGGGTTAAAAATTTCGTTACACCAGTTTAAGCAGGTCTTCCAGTTCAGTCATCTCTACTGTAAAATCGGCAATGATCATGGCGATATCATCATGGCTCATATCCAGCGACCGGATGGCATCGGCATGAAATCGATAGGCCAGGCCGTCTGCACCAAGGCCGATCCCCATCATCATACAGATACAGTCGGACAGATACACAATCACGATCTCCAGATCATCTCTCACCGAAGGGTCGGCCAGGTGGTGGTGCCGGATCATATGGACCATCCTTGAGGAAAAGTTCCATTGCTTGGCCACCAGGGCACTTAGTTCGGCATGGTCGATGCCCAGCACCTTTTTCTCCGCCTCCCTGAAGCTGACACCGCGGTCACGGACCAAGGTGTTAATTTTTTCAAAAGAGCCCGACACGTAGCGGTCCAGGACCGTTTTACCGATATCTTTGAGCAGGGCAGCAGTAAAGATGGTGTTTTTATTTCCGATCTGCTTTTTCTCAGATATGGCTTTGGCGATCATGGCAGAAGATACGGCATGGCGCCACATACTACCTTCGTGGTGACCGTATCCCTCCTGGTTTATGGACAGCGTTTCTGCGCTGGATTTAAGCAGTACCAGTTCTACAAGGGTATCGGTTCCCAGGATCGATACGGCATCCTTGATCGACTCCACGGGGTTGGAGAGTCCGTAGTAGGCAGAATTGCAGGCCTTGAGCAGATTGGCCGTGGCAGAAGGGTCAAACTGGATGATTGCTGCGATGTCCTGTGCTGAACAGTCATCACGGTTCAAGGCCTCCACCAGTTGGTTGGCAATGGCAGGCATGGGGGTCAGCGCGTCAATTTCCTGAATGAGTTGATTGAGTTTGTTCATATTTTCACCTCACCCTCGCCTGATGTTTTCACATACACATCACCGGTTTTGACCTCAAGCCGAACCGTACGGTTGACATTGCCTCCCACTTTTTCCGTGTCGGCGATCACCCGGTTCTTGAAAAAAATCTTTTTCAAGGCCAGGTAATTGCGTTTGCCGATATTGAAAAAGCCTTTCTGGTCTAATATTTCAGCACCCCCAAACACATAGATGCTCATCCGGTTCTTCTTTCCCTCGTATTTATACACCTCCTTGAAAAGCCTCGGAATTCCTGTGTCGGCAAACATGAAAGGATTTTTTTGAGCCTTTGCCTTGTCCAGGGAGGATTCAGGCAGCATGTAGTGAAGGATTCCACCTGCTTTTGCAACGGGATCATAAATGACAAGCCCGATACAGGATCCAAGTGAGTAGGTGATGAGTGTATCACCAGGATCGTTACTGGCCTTCATATCCGCAACGCCAACTACTTTTTTCATCAAATCCATCCTTAATCAGAATGTTGAGCGATTGTAAACACCCCCTGGACATCGAGTATCAGGCCGACCCGGCCATCTGCGAGAATGGCGCCGCCTGACATCCCCTGGATTCCTTCCAGATTTGCACCAAGACTTTTAATGACATATTCGTCTTTACCAAGAAGCTCATCGATGAGAAGACCGCGGGTCTCTCCTTTGGATTCTACAACAACCACAAGGCTGTCCCATGGCGGGATGGTGCTTTTCTCAGATCCGTAAATATTCTGCAGGCGGATCAGTGGGATCAGGGCGTCACGCTCCTTGATCATCTCCTCCCGTGCTTCAACCGTAAAACAGTCCTCTTTTTCCGGTTTGAATACCCGCTGGATGGCAGTGGTGGGGATCACATACCGTTCCGTACCGACACGGACCAGCATACCGTCAATAATCGCCAGGGTCAGGGGCAGGCTGATCGTGAATTTGGTTCCCCGGCCATGTTCAGAGTCGATGTTCAAATGTCCCCTGAATTTCTCGATACCGTCCTTGACCACATCCATGCCCACCCCACGGCCGGAGACATCCGTGATCTGCTGGGCAGTGGAGAAACCGGGCTGGAGGATGAGATCGTAGATCTGGGCATCGGTCAGGTCTGCCTCGGGATTGACCATGCCCTTGCTCATGGCTTTTTCCAGGATCCTGAATTTGTCCAGGCCTTTACCATCGTCTTCGATTTCAATCATGATGTGGCCGCCCTTGTGATAGGCCCGAAGGTTGATGGTGCCATTGTCAGGCTTACCCGCGTTTTCCCGGTCAGCGGCCGACTCGATGCCATGGTCCACTGCATTGCGGATCATATGCACCATAGGTTCATAGAGGGCATCCACCACGTTTCGGTCAATCTCAGTATCTTCGCCCGACATCAGCAAAGAGACCTGTTTTCCTGATTTCTGAGACAGGTCCCTGACCAGCCGGATCATTTTCATAAATGTGGCTTTAATGGGTATCATCCTCATGGACATGGCAATATGCTGTATTTTGGAAACAATAAGATTGAGCTGGGCTACGTTCTGGGTCAGTTCAGGATCCTGGGACAACCGCTGCCTGAGCATGGACTGGGCAATGACCAGCTCTCCGGCATAATCCACCAGGTCATCCAGTTTTTCCGTGGATACCTTGACCTGCGCTGCGGCCTGTTTTTTGGATGCTTTTTGATCGATCAGGGCGGAACTCACATCTTCAACACTGGCTTTCTGACTCTCGATCAGTATCTCGCCGATCTTTTTATCCGGCTGTTCCTTCTGGACCGCCAGGGACGCCTCAAGATCTTCGGGTTCCACCACGCCCTTGTTCACCAGGATTTTACCAATGGGGGGGGATATGCCGTCTTCAGACAGGGTTTTTTGAAGTTCTTTGAGCAGATCTCTTAAGCCCTCCACATCAATATCCCCGTCCATAGGCTTCAGGCCCTGCTGAACCCCTTGCTCCACCCGGCTGAGCAACAGCTTCAGAGTGTCCACCGATTTGAGTATGGCATTGGTGGCCACATCATTGATCAGGAATTCCTTGTTCCGGGCCGCGTCCAGAAGGTTTTCAGTGGTGTGGGACAATTTGTTGATTTTGTCCAGGGACAAAAACCCGGACACGCCCTTGATGGTATGAAAGGGCCGGAATATATTGTTAATGATCTCGGTGTCCGTAGGATCCTGTTCCAGTTCGACAAGGTGAATCTCAATGTTTTCAAGATTGTCCCGGGCTTCAGAGATAAAATCGGCCAGGATTTCAATATCATCTTCAGTCAATGGCTCGGGTGGAACAGGTGCAATGGCGGATGGGTCATCATCCAAAGGTTCAGCCGCTGCATCAGCGGATTCCATATCGTCAGATTTACCGTCACTCATGCGGTTGACGTCTGGAGAACTGTCTGCCGGATGGGGCTCCAGAAGATTGAGCACATCCTCTGTGTCAAAAATAAAAGGGGATCCCTTTTTCATATGGCGGCTCAAGGCTTTGAGAAGAATCAGCCCGTCCTCAATGGGTTTGGTGTTGTAGATTTCCTCCAGTGTCATGGTTTCGACATAATTCATGCAGGCTTTGGCCACGTTGGCCAGTGTATCCGGTTCGCAGTTCTGAGAAAGATTCCACAGCTTTTCCAATATATTGAGCATGGTTCCCAGATCCGGAATCTCTCCCGGGCAAAACCCGGCAATGATATGGCCGAACTCATCGATGGTGGTTTCTATCTGATCTATCATGGGATCGCTGCATTCCAGGGGGTCTGACCCCTCAGCTTCATCCAGAACAAATTCGATTTCCGGTTCCGGGCCCTTCATATCCATTTCCTGAACGTCATCTTCATGTGTGGTTTCAAAGGCTCCCAGGTCATATACGGATGAAGACAGGGAGGTGAAGATACCATTCAGGGCCTCCATTGTATCATCCGGTGCACTCTCCTTGCCGTTCAGTACAGATTTGATCAGCGACCTGGCCGTTTTAAGCGATCTGGCCTCATCTTTAAGGGACAGGGATTTGCATTGAAGGTGGATATTCTTTAACACCGGCAATAATGCTGACAGGCTCTCAGGATCAGAAGGGCTTGCCAGAACAAAATCACATGACAGCTTTTCCACCAGGTTTTTCAATTGATCATATGCCATAGTGCAGCCTTTTATGTTTGATGCTTGGGCTCAAGCGTTATATTTTTCCACCATTTTCTGCAGCACATCATGTAGAGAGGACAGGTCATCCTCCAGGCAGCAGATATATCTGGGCTGGAGCAATGACCCTTTTGATACGGTTTCCTTACTGTCATCCGGCAGGATGAGCAGTGAAGGGATGCTCCTGAGCAGCTCGCGGAGAAGCAGTATATTCAGCAGCTCTTCGGTCAGGGCCGTTAAAATGACCGCTATGGTCTGGCTTTCATGGTATTGTCTAAGTGCGCCTGAAAAGCCGTCCAGCGTCGTATGAATACTGATCTCCGATCCTGGGGCGGCACTTTCGATCATATTCAGGATCTGTGCACTTTTTTGTTCGTGTTGTCCACTGTAATATAAAATTTTCATCATAACTTATACCGGGTAAATGGTCTCAAAACAGAATCAATTTCAATATTCATGCCAACCCGCCTGGTTTCTGAGGTTATAAAAATCAGCTTGCTATTCAGTGAGTTATATGAATGGCTATGTATGGATGCGCCGTGGTTTCGAATGGATCCAATCGGTTTTCAGGCGGCCTGTCTCAATGGCAAGACGATTTGTCTTGAAATTAAGACAGGCCGAAAGGAGCTATTTCCCGGTCTGCTCCAAGGCTGATATTTCCTGGCTGCTTAAGACGTGGTCGATATTCAGTAATATCTTTACCCCGCCATCCATTTTCGCCATACCCATGATGTAGTCGGTATCCAGCCTGCTCCCGAATGTGGGAGTGTTTTCAATTTCCTCTTCCCGGATATTGAGCACTTCAGAAACCGCATCCACAACGATACCGATGAGCACGGTCTGTTCATCGGTATCGATTTCCACCACGATAATACAGGTCCGGTCGGTATAGGGAATCGCCTCCATGGCAAACTTGAGGCGCAAATCCACCACCGGGATCACTTTTCCTCTCAGGTTGATGACACCTTTAACAAATTCCGGGGTCCGGGGAACCGACGTCACCGGCATCATCCCGATGATCTCCTTGACTTTAAGGATACCCATTCCATAAGTCTCATCAGCCAGGGTAAAGGTCAGGTATTTACCCGCTTTGGCCAGCAGCGGGCCATGCGCTTGCTCTTGGGGCTGTTCTGATTGTGACATTGTTTTCTCCTTGTCTGTGTTGCTGAATCGCTTTAAAAATCCTCAAACTCATCATCAAGGGGAATCACCTGTTCCGGGCTGACTTCGCCAGGTTTTGCCGGAATCATCTTCCCGCCCTTTTTTGGCTGCGGCAGCCGGTCTTTTTTTTCAGGGTGTGGGACCACCTTCTCAACGGGTGTCGAAGACACTGCCGCCCGCTCTCCAGTGACCAGCACCACCAGGTCCTGAACAAATTCCCTGACCTGTTCGGCCTGGGCATTGAGCTCTTCGGCAGCAGCTGCGGATTCCTCGGCATTGGCTGCATTCTGCTGAACCACTTTGTCCATCTCCATGATGGCGGTGTTAACCTGTTCAATCCCGTTGGACTGCTCGTTGGATGCCTCCGAGATCTCTGCGACCAGTTCACCGACCTTTCCGGCGCTTTCTGCCACCTTGCCAAAGGCCTCATTGGTATTGGATACCAGTTCGGACCCGTCTGACACCTTTTTCACGGTGCCCTCAATGAGCTGGGCCGTATCCTTGGCTGCTTCGGCGGCCCGCATGGCCAGATTGCGGACCTCATCCGCGACCACGGCAAACCCGGCACCGGCTTCACCGGCGCGAGCCGCTTCAACCGCTGCATTCAAGGCAAGCAGGTTGGTCTGAAACGCGATTTCGTCAATGGTTTTGATGATCTTTGAGGTCTCTTCACTGGCCTTTGAGATATCTTCCATGGCCACGGTAAGCTGCCCCATGGAATCATTGGCTGTTTTGACCACCTGGTTGGCTTCTCTCATCAGGGTGTCTGCCTGGGCGGAATTCTCTGCATTCTTTTTGGTCATGGAGGACATCTCTTCCATGGAGGAGGAGGTTTCTTCAATGGACGCGGCTTGTTGTGAAGTCCCTTCAGCAAGTGACTGGCTGGCCGAAGTGACCTGACTGGAGGCGGAAGATACCTGGTCTGCCCCTTCATCCAGGGCGGAACCAATGCGGGTGATCGGGCCGATGATGGAGCGGCTGGTCAGGGTCAGGGAAATGATGAGCGCGACCAGAACCACTGCAGCCGTAATCCAGCCGATCAGTTTTGATTTTGCAAGCACATGCTCCATCTCCTCCCTGGCCTCAATCAACTCGTCATGGACCGATGCCTGGATGCCCAGCAGGCTGGTTTCAACGATTTCACCATACTCATCCAGGGTGTCGTCAATGTTGACAAAGGCCTGATCGATCGTTTGGATCTCTTTGGCACTGGTTTCAATCATTGTTTTCAGGTCGGTCTGGATCCCTTTGGCCAGTTTGGGGAATGTGTCCTGGATCATCTGTGCGGACTGCCGTTCCGCATCGGTGTCTGCCAGTTCAATCAGGTTGCCCAGGTTTTTTGAGATCAGATCCGCACTTTGATTGATAGTCTTCATCCGCTCTTCTTCAATTGTGCCCTCATCCTTGTCAATAATGGCATCCATAGCGGCCAGCATCATGCTGCCATGGGCCTTGAGCAGGTCATTGACCAGGGACATCTGGCTGTTCCGCAGGACTGCCAGGTCTGTGGCCTCCTTTTGCTCCTCACTGAC
>QZLA01000098.1 GCA_004796375.1 Desulfobacteraceae bacterium | reverse complement strand
CTGACCAGTGATGATATACAGGTCTGCGGAGCGGTTGAAAATATTCTGGCTGAACTCGGTCTGGAATATGAAACCGCACAGGATTATATTGAAGCTAAAGAAAAACTTCTGCATGCAGCCGCTCTTGGGTACCCGTTTCATATTTTAATAGCCGATATACAAGAGGGTGATGAAACAGCTGAGCATTTTGGAAAACAGGTGCTCCAGGACAATCGGCTGTCTTATATCAAGATGATTATATTGACCGCTGTCGGTAAAAAGGGAGATGCCCGCAGATTCCAGGATGCAGGATTTTCCGCTTTCCTGAGCAAACCTGTGGACAGATCCCTGCTGCAGGATTGTTTCAAAGCGGTTCTTGCAAGAAGAGAAAAGCCGGACCAGACCATTATCACCCGGTACAGTATCCAGGAAACCAAGAAACACCTGATACGAATCCTGATTGTAGATGATCAGGAAACCAACCGCTTGACAGCCAAAGCCCTGCTTGACCGTCTGGGATATGCCTCCTCATCGGCTGAAAACGGAGAACAGGCATTGAATCGGCACAAGGCTCAGCCTTTTGATCTTATTTTAATGGACTGCCAGATGCCTGAGATGGATGGTTTTGAAACAACCCGGCAGATACGGGTATTTGAAACGGATCAGTCCTATCACACCCCTGTTATTGCCATGACCGGCAATGCATTCCAAAGGGACAGGGAAATGTGTGCTGAGGCTGGAATGGATGATTTTATTGCCAAGCCGATCGAGCCTGAATCACTTGACGCCAAGATCAGAAGCAACCTGGTTGAGCTGTTTCAGTTCAAGCAGATTCAGGCAGACAGCAAGACGCTGCCCGATTGCGTAATGGATCACGGGAATGAGATTGACACAGGGCTGGATAATGAGGCGCGTCCCGTTCGATTTGATCGGCAGCGGCTGCTTGAACGGGTAGGGGACAGTACTGAAATTGCACAAACCATTATTGATTCATTTTTTGTTGAAGCCCCTGAATTGTTGGATGGTATTCACACGGCGATTAAGGGGAATGATTCCGAGTCGCTGAAACAGTATGCACATGCGTTAAAGGGTTCTTCGGCCAACGTCAATGCCGACAGATTAAGCCGGTTTGCCGCCACCCTTGAAGATGAGTCTGAGCAGTCGGACATGTCACCGGTAAAAAAGCAGTTTGAGGTGCTCAAACAGGAATATGAGGCGTTATCAGGAGAACTCACTTTATGATCGATCTGGAAACCATGTCCATTTTGGTGGTTGATGATATGAAGAGCATGCGCCTGACCATTCGAAAGATGCTCAAGCACCTGGGGATCGGACGCAAGATTCAATATGCGGCCAATGGGCAGGAAGGGATGGGGATCCTCCACAATTCATCCATCGATCTGGCGATCATTGACTGGAATATGCCGGTAATGAACGGAACAGAACTGCTCAATTATATCCGTAATGACCGGGCGTTCAGGGATATGCCGGTGATCATGGTTACGGCAGAAGCCGATAAAAATATTGTCTATGAAGTGGCTGAAACCGAGATCGATGCGTATCTTCTCAAACCGCTTACCCTTGAGGCACTGGATTCAAAAATACGCCAGGTCGTCGATGAGGTCAACAACCCGAACCCGGGTACAATTCACCTTTTAAAAGCCAGGGATTATGAGGAAATCGGCCGCTATGCCGAAGCCATAGAGGAGACGCGTCAGGCGCTGAAATACAAACCGTCGGCCTCCCGTATTTTACGCAAACTGGGATTGCTTCACTTTAAAATTGACAAATTTGCCATCGGCCTCAAATGCCTTCAAAAGGCTGCATCTGTCAACCGGAACGATGCCGTGACCCGATATCATATCAGTCAGTATTACCTGAACCGTCATGACCTGATCAATACCACGAAATACTACATGGAGATGCTGACCATATCGGACAAATATATACCGGAATCCATCGATCTCGGCGAAAGGTTGCTGCAAAGCAATAAGAGCGAGTTGGGTATCCAGCTTTTTGAACAGGCGCTGAACCGGCGGTCTAAAAACATGACCCACAAAGAGCAGGTTGTGGATATCAGCATGGAAAATTTTGAGTTTGAATATGCCGTGAAACTGCTCAAGCAACTGATCAAAGAGTTCCCCTCAAAATATGAGTATGTGTTTACTCTGGGCAAGGCCTACCTGCACATGGAGAAAGTCGAGGCAGCACTGGAGAACTTTATCCTGGCAGATGAGAATATTCACAACCATATAGAGGCCAAGGTAGAGATTGCCAAGATCTATTTTCAACTCAACCGGTTCATTGTTGCCGATCAGTATATCAACCAGATCCTGAAGTCCGATCCCGGAAATCCAGTGGCTATGGAGATGAGAAAAAAGTTTTGACCCGATGGGTTGAAATTAAAACCGATATGGAACCATCCGATCACACAACAAGTCCTGCCCGCGATCACACGGCGCATATCAAAGAGTTAGAAAACAGGGTTAAAGCACTTGAATACGCAGAACGTGTCAATGAAACACTGTACGACATTTCAAATGCCGTAAACACGTCGCAGGACCTTACCGAGCTTTATGGACTCATACACAAATCCCTTGGACGTTTGATCGATGTGACCAACTTTTACATCGCCATCCATGACCTTGAAGACAACAGCCTGATTTTTCCCTATTGTGTGGATGAGATGGACGGTGACAGCTTTGAGGCGGTCCGGGTGTTTGTTGAAGACTCATTAACCGCAGAGGTGATTTTAAAAAAGACCCCTTTATTTCTCACCCATGACGCACTGCTTGAGCGGGAAAGGCGAAAGGTGGTCCAGGGATCAATTCCCATGATCTGGCTCGGGGTGCCGCTAATCACCCAGGAGCGGGTTATCGGTGTGATGTCGGTTCAGTCCTATAGAGATGCTGAATGCTACAGCCTCAAGGACCTAAACCTCCTCCAGTCTGTGTCACATCAAATTGCCATGGCTGTTGAACGTAAACGGATCAACGATGAAGTGTTCCAGAGTGAGGCGCGTTACCGCAACCTGGCAGAGCATTCTCACGACGTGATCATGCGGTTCGACCGCTCATTCAGGCATCTGTATGTCAATCAGGCTGTCCGGCGTGTCGGGTACGCTCCCGAAGAGATGGTGGGAAAAACCCATGCTGAACTTCAATTCCCTCAAGGATTGGTGAACCAGTGGGAAGCGGCTTTGGCCCGGGTGTTTGAAACCGGTGCAACCGGCCGTATGGAATTCCAACTGCCCAACGGTATCTGGATTGACTGGCTGCTTTGCCCGGAAACATCCTCAAAGGGTGAGGTTGAAACCGTTGTGACATTTGCAAGGGATATTACCCAGAGAAAAGAAATTGAATATCATCAATCCTGCATCGACCAACTGAATCGGGTCATGATCAGTGCCAGGAATATAGATCAAATGCTTAACCGGATCCTGGATCTGATGCTCGATATGTTCAGCTGCGACAGAGCCTGGCTGCTGTACCCCTGCGATCCTGACGCCTCTTATTATGAAAGTCCATATATCAGGTGCGGTCCCGGATGGGAACATCAAGCCGAGAACAGGGTTGATGTGACGCCTGAGGTCAGGGAACGGTTTGCCCTGCTTCTGGAAACAAAGGCATCCCTGGTTTTGAATTCAGAGTCATTGATGAAAATCAGGCAGGATGTCAGGGAACGGTTTGGTGTCAAATCACAGATGATGATGGCCGTGTATCCCAAACTCGGAAGTCCCTGGGTGGTCGGCCTGAGCCAGTGCACCCATGAGCGTAAATGGCAGGAAAGGGAGCATCAATTGTTCCAAAGCCTGTGCACGCGCTTAACCGACGGGCTCAACAACATGCTGTACAAACGGGAACTGGTGACCACTAAAAATTATGTCGACAATGTCATTAACTCCATGCCGTCGATTCTTGTCGGGGTAGACATCCATGGGCACATTACCCAGTGGAATGAGGAGGCCCATATCAGGACCGGATTATCAAAACCCGGGGCCATGGGAAGTGATTTCTGGGGATGTTTTCCTTACCTGACCGGGATACGGGAGGGCTTGATTCGTGCACTCCACAATGGCGACATTTTTGAGGAACCCAGAATCACCAGGAAAAAAGATGACCGTATTCGTTTCGAACGATTAACGGCTTACCCGCTCAAAGGCGTTACTGAGAAAGGTGCCGTCATCCGCATCGATGATATCACTGAGCAGGTTCAGATTGAAGAGATGATGATCCAGTCTGAAAAAATGCTGTCCGTGGGCGGACTTGCTGCCGGAATGGCCCATGAAATCAATAATCCGCTTGCCGGAATGATGCAGAATGCCCAATTACTGATCAATCGATTGTCAAAAGATCTGCCCGCCAACCATGGCGCAGCCGCAGAAGCAGGAACCAGTATGGCCGCCATCCGTCGGTTCATGGACGCACGCGGTATACTCCGTCAGCTGGAGAATATCCATTCAGCCGGTGTCCATGCCGCTGATATTGTAAAGAACATGCTCTCTTTTGCCAGGAAAGGGTCCGTTGAAAAGTCCTACGAGAACCTGCCCGGGCTGTTTGAAAAAACGGTTGAACTCATACGCAATGATTTCAGTCTTAAGACCCGTTTTGATGCAAAGCATGTGAGCATCCGGCATCACATCGATTCCGGATTCCCCCTTGTCAAATGCGAAGCCACCAAATTGCGGCAGGTGTTTGTAAATATCCTGAAAAACGGGATTGAGGCCATGCAGGAACAGGCTGGCACAGGCAGCGATTCCGCTTTCGATATCCGGTTTTCCCATACCCCTGCCCATGTCATCATCACCATTGCGGACAATGGCCCTGGAATGGATGAGGACACGCGCAAACATATTTTCGAACCCTTTTATACCACAAAAGATCCCGATAAAGGCACCGGACTGGGCCTTTCAATGGCCTATTTCATTATTGTCAATCACCACAAAGGAGAGATGGGGGTGGATG
>QZLA01000350.1 GCA_004796375.1 Desulfobacteraceae bacterium | reverse complement strand
GTGTGATGCCTATGAGGCGACCACCCTTATTGGACTTGCCGTGAACCAGCCCGGCATTTATGACTTCTCCACCACTGCCGGATCCGGCCCCTTTGACGAGGATGGACTTGATCTTCTGCTTATCGATCATGAAGATGAATACCTGTGCAAAGTGATTACGCCGAAAGGTGAAGCCTATGCTGAAGCCTGCGGAATTGATGCCCCGGCGGACAGCAATGCGGCTCAATTGATCGAACAGATGAAAGCCGAGGCTCAAGACGCAATTCAGGGAGCCATCTCAACGGATAAACTTCAATCTCAGACCATTCTGAACCTGTATGAGGCACCGTTTTGGGAGGATGTTGCCTTCTCCTGCATCAATTGCGGCACCTGCACCTATGTGTGCCCCACCTGCTGGTGTTTTGATATCCAGGATGAAACAAAGCGCAAATCCACCATACGCATGAGAAACTGGGACACCTGCATGTCATCCCTGTTTACCCATCATGCCTCAGGCCACAACCCCAGGAGTGAAAAGGTTCAACGGGTCAGGCAGCGGTTCATGCACAAACTCAAGTACTTTTTTGACAAATATGATAAGGGAACCATGTGTGTCGGTTGCGGACGCTGCGTCAAGCACTGCCCAGTAAATATCGACATTCGTGAGGTGTGTAATATGATGAACGATTACGTTATTCAAGAATAGCGGGCTTAAGGAGGAATCACATGGAAAATCCCTATTTGCCTTACCCGGTTCGCATAGATGATATACAGGTTGCTACGGAAGATAAGTCCCTTAAGACATTCAAATTTGTTTTTCTGAACAAAGCAGATGAAGAAAAATTCAACTATAAAGCCGGTCAGTTTGCCGAGCTGTCAGTTCCCGGTAAAGGTGAAATACCCATTGGCATTGCTTCATCTCCCACTGAGAAGGGCTTTGTCATGTTTACGGTGTTCAGAACCGGTATGGTCACCTCTTTTCTTCACAACATGAAGGTCGGAGATATCATGGGCATCAGAGGTCCCTTGGGTAACTGGTATCCCTGGGAGAGTCTGGAAAATAAAAACGTCGTGATCATCGGTGGCGGTTTTGCGTTTACAACTTTACGATCCTCCATCGTGCATATGCTGGATCCAGCAAACCGTGACAGATTTAAGAACATAGACGTGGTTTACGGTGCCAGGAGCCCTGGCATGCTGCTTTATCGGGATGAGCTTTACGAATGGGAAAAACGTGACGACATCAACATGCACATCACGGTGGACGCCACAGACGACCCTGATTGGAAATACAATACCGGATTTGTCCCGGCCATTGTTGAGCAGAAAGCACCTGAGGCAGATGAAGATACCTATGCCATTGTCTGCGGTCCGCCCATCATGATCAAGTTTACCCAACCCTCCCTTGAGAAGCTCGGCTACAAACCGCACCAGATTATCATGTCTCTTGAAAATCGGATGAAATGCGGTATCGGAATGTGCGGCAGGTGCAATATCGGTAAGGAACTTGTTTGTAAAGACGGACCAGTTTTCACACTCGATGAGATCAATCAAACACCCAAGGAATATTAGTATTTTGAAGGTTTTTCTTTTTTAATGAAACACCGGATTCTTTATTGACAAGTATAGATTGCTGATATATTGTATTTCAGAATTTTATTTTGAAACTAAGACAGTACGTCTTAAAGTGATAGAAAAAAATCAATTAATGGAGGTAGTTTAATGGCAACAGTCGAAATGAATGGTAAAACATTCGAAATAGATGAAGACGGATTTCTTCTTGACTACAATTCTTACTGCGACGAATGGGTAGAATACGTGAGAACCCAGGAAGGTATTGACGAGCTGAATGATGAGCACTGGAAAGTGGTTAAAGTTCTTCAAGACTACTACGAAAAAAATGGGATCGCTCCCATGGTTCGTGTTCTGTCCAAACTGACCAAGTTCAAACTCAAACACATCTATGAATTGTTCCCTTCAGGACCGGGTAAAGGCGCTTGTAAAATGGCTGGCCTTCCGAAACCGACCGGATGTGTATAGACCGTCTTTAGCACGTTTTTAATGGTAAAGGCCCTGTATGATTTACAGGGCCTTTGTTATTTTTAAGGACAGGGGACCTGATGACCGATTCAGATATCAGACATAATGAAAATGCAGAATCAAATGGCCTGGACGCCACTGACCGGAAAATCCTGAACCACATCCAGTTGAATTTCCCCATCACCTCCCGTCCATACCAAACCATCGCCAATGCCCTTGACATGACTGAGGATGATGTCGTAAGGAGGGTCAAGCGCTTGAGGGAAACCGGAATCATCCGCCGCATCGGCGGTAATTTCGGCCCGGATAAGGTGGGATATCACAGCACCTTGTGTGCCGCCTCGGTTCCCCCTGAAAAAGTGGCGCACTTCACATCGGTTGTCAACGCCTACACCGGAGTGACACACAACTATCTGCGTGAGCATCATTTCAACGTGTGGTTTACCTTTATTGCCCCATCCGTTCAAACCATCCGGGATAATCTGGCCCGAATATCATCGGACACCGGTATATCTCCGATTTTAAACCTGCCGTCCACCCGGGTATTTAAAATTTCAGCCAATTTCAAACTATGAAAAATATCCGTCTTGCCCTGGTTATTCAAAACTGTTCTGCCGGACAGTTTGATGTCAATCTTCAGGCGTTCGAGACGTTCACACTCCAGGCAAAAGCCAGGGGTGCCGACATGGTTGTATTTCCTGAAATGAACCTGACCGGATACGTGTCAGGGGAAAAAATCCGGGACATTGCCAGACCCATTACCCAAGACCTTGAAGAATTCCTGCTCAAACTGGCCAATGCCCAGGATATAATCATCCTTGCCGGCCTCGCCCGAAAAGATGCGGTTGGAAAGATCTTTGCCTCCCATTTGTCTGTTCTTCCAAAGGCGGGTATTCACATCTATGACAAGGTGCATACCGCCCCTCCCGAAAAAGAGTTTTACAGTGCCGGTGACGATGTCAGCATCATTCATTCCACCCATCTCAAGTTTGGTGTACAGCTTTGCTATGATGCGCACTTCCCTTCGCTGTCCACCCATATGGCGAAACAGGGGGCTGAGCTGATTGTCATCCCCCATGCTTCACCCCGTGGGGATAGTCATGAAAAACTCGAGTCCTGGCTCAGGCATTTGACAGCCCGGGCCTTTGATAACGGCATTTTTGTTGCAGCCTGCAACCAGGTGGGTCAAAACAGGAATGGATTGACGTTCCCGGGAGTTGCCGTGGTTATCGGGCCCGACGGCAGGGTTGTTGATCAGAAACTGTCCGCTTCAGAACCGGCGATGCTGGTCACCACACTGAAGGGTGATTTGCTTGAACAGGTCAGATCCCATAAAATGCGGTATTTTCTACCCAACCGCAGAGAAGATCTCTATTCCTGCTGATTCGATTTTTTGCGCCTGCTCTACGCTTTCGCTGCTCTACGCTGTCACCTGCTTTACGTTACCACTGCTCATTCACTGATCTTATGACGGCGGTTTTGAATGTAGGCGTTTTTCTGGGCCTGGTAAAAATCGACAGCTGATTTTTTGAGCATCTCATAGTCCCCGACCCTGAAAGACGCGGCATTGACCGTATCAAGCGCTGTCATTCCGGTGGATAATTCCCAGGGTTCTACATAATTGACCGGTTTAAGAAAGGAATCCCCAACCATACCAACCGCATCTCTCAGGGATGAAGGTCCCAGAACCGGCAATACCAGGTAGAATCCTTCACTAAGCTGATAGGTTCCAAGGGTTTGTCCAAGATCCTCATCAGCGGTGGTAAACCCGTATTTTTCCTGGGCCGGCTGCATCAGGCCGAGAAGGCCCTCGGTGGAATTGATCAAGAAAATCTGCACCTCATCCCCGGCATCTTGCGCCCTTCCCTGGAGCAGGTTATTGACCAGTCGGACCGGAAACAGCAGGTTGTGAAAGAAATTGCGGACCCCGAGCCTGACCGGTTCCGGCGCGAGTGCCTTGTACCCCTCTGACGCAGGTTTTAATACCATGAAGTAGAGGCAGTCATTAACAGCGTACATGGCATAGTTGAAATGATATAGGGGATCAGGAACATCTGATACAACGGGCATGTCTTCGGTCTCTTCATCATAGAGTTCATCCAGAAGATCTTCGTCCCCAGCCTCCTGATCGGTTTGCCCTGATGCGTCTGTCATCTCCATTGCGTTCAGGTGATTCTCAGCCCCGGGAGAACCGGTCTCACCTGCCCATAAAGTTGAAATAAGAATGAACGAACAAATGGTGAGCGTTTGAGCGGCAATGCGTATCTGTTTCATGGTTCAACCTTTTGTTTGAGTTCCTGGATCAGGTCATCGGGGGTTGCATTCATTTTTGACCGGTATTGATCCCGGTAGTTGGCAACCATGCTCACACCTTCGATTTTGATGTCATAGACCTTCCATGCGGTTTGGTTTTTATTGATCATCCGATAGATAATCGGGATATTGACATTGTCCTGTTTGATAAGGGTTTCCACATCAAACCGCTGGACCGATTTACGTTTGGATTTAACCTCAATGCACTCCAGGTATTGAATCTCTACCCCGCTGGTGTCTGATCCTTCCAATTTTTCAAAATAGGTTTCAGCAACCAGCTTGGAAAAAAGGGCAGTAAACTGATCCAGTTGATCCGGTGAGAAACTTTTCCGTTTTCTACCCAGGGCCCCCATGGCGAGCATCTGGAAATCAAAGGTCTGTCCGATCCGGTCGTATATCTTATTAAAAGCGTTACGGCGTCCCTCATCATCGTTCGATGCCCCTTTAAGGATCAAAAGAACATCGTCAATGGCAGATTTAAGTACGGTTTTGGCCTGGCTGTCCGCAATGACCGGTGTGGCCGTCAGAAGCGATAGCCCAAAAATCCCAAGG
>QZLA01000213.1 GCA_004796375.1 Desulfobacteraceae bacterium | reverse complement strand
TATCCGTAGGGATACAGGGCCGGACCAGGAAATGCACATTATCCAGCTGATCCACCAGGCGGGATACCTGGTGCAGGTCATCCAGGGTGGTGGCGCGGATCTCCCCGGTTTCGGGGTCGAGGATCCTGATGGCTGCGCCCCCAGTGCCTAAATGGACCCGGTTCTCGCTCAAATCCAGATCATTTTTCGGGTCCTGTCCGCACAGGATGACCTGTTCAGGCGCCTGTGCAGCACTGGCTTCAACCAGCTGACCGGTCAGCCGGATCCGCTTGTTTTCATGGTCGATGACAGCGCCGTTTTTCTCCAGCATGGCCAGGGTATCATCCAGGCCGGATTCATACGTGATCCCGGTGTTCTCCAGGATGGTCAACGATGCACGGTGAACCGTGTCGATCTGTTCCGGTGACAGGGGGCAATATTGGCCACCCTGCTGTCCCATTAAATTCATGGCGGTTTTTACCTCTTTTTTGGTTTCCTTAATCTGCCCGTGTATTGTACGGTTTGAATTTTTAATGCCATGAAGTCGAAAAGGTGTCAAGAGAAATGTAACAAAACTTATCAATAACCACTTGAAGCACAAACAATTGACAAATTTTGTTACATTATGTGCTTATCGTGGATGGTGCCCCTTGCTTTTACCGCTCACCCATCCCCCATTACCGCACCCTTCTCGATCAGCAGGTGTTTCAGGATGGGCCGGTGACACCGGGGCGATATCCATATAAAACCCATACACCTTGAGGCGGCCCTGTTCAAAATCGATTGCAGGAAACCGTTTAAATCCCATACCCAGGTACATCTCCCAGGCGGTTTTCATACTCTGGGTGGTATGCAGTACCAGTTTTTTACGACCGCTTTCCCTGGCCCGCTCAATACACTCTACAGTCAGGGAACGACCAACTCCCTGCCTGCGTGCGGCAGGGGCAACTGCCAGCAGACGGAAACCGGCCGCATCAGGCACGGTGGAAACACTGCCACCTGCCCCGTAATGGATCACATTATCGATATAGGTGACACCTCCCAGCAGGCCACCCTGTTCTGACACGGCCACCCATATTTCGGTGGCGGGCGTGTTTGCCCGGCCCTCAACATCCCTGAGCAATGCGTAATAGCCGGGCTGCTCATCCCGGCCCGGCATTCCGGGCAATTGTTCATATGCGGCCACGGTCAATTGCCCCAGGGCATCATACTCCCCTGGTTCTGCCCTGCGGATCCCAACCCTGCCCGTTGTTTTCTCGATGTTTCTGTTCATCACGTCCTCCCAAAACTGATCATGTCTGTATGGGTCAACCTAACAGATGATTTAAGGAGGGTCAGTGACTTTTGTCACACAGGAAAAACTATTTTTTTGGGGATCACTGCCGGCCCATCTCGACGAGAGCGGCTTTATCCAGGACCTCGACCCAGCCCCGGCCGATCCTGATCCAACCGTCATCTGAAAAACTGTTCAGCAGGCGGGTGACCATCTCCCTGACCGTCCCCAGTTCATCTGCAATCTCCTGGTGGGAGATCTTTGCCAGGTCACCCCGGTCAACCAGCAGGGCTGCCAGGCGCCGGTCCAGCTTCTGGAACGCTACCTCTTCAACAAGAACCATCAGTTCAAGGATTCGTTTTGAAACCAGCGAGAACACAAACTCACGGAATACTTCTGAGGTCATCAGGCGGTTGAACACGGACGTATCCAACATCACCATCAGCGTGTCTTTCTTGGCAAGCCCTGCAGCATTGTAGGGCGATTTCCCCAGCAGGCAGCCCGCGGAAACGATACAGGCGTCACCCGGTGCGACATGGTACAGGGTGATTTCCCTGCCATTGAGCGCCTGTTTATAGACCCTGAGCCTGCCCTCGAGAACAAAGGGAAAGGCATGACAGCTTTGAAGTTCATCAAAAACAACGGTCCCTTTTATAATGATGAGCACCCGGGCTTGAGCCAACGCCGGGTTGAGCAGGTCAGGCTCAATTCCGGAAAGCACCGGGTAGCGCCTGAGCAATGTATCTCTCTGTTCCCGGGTCAACATGTTTCTCCCCCTGGCCGGTTCTCCATCTCCTTGATCGTATCACCGATAATTTTAATGGCGTTTTCCATTTGCTTATCCCAACGGCCCCCGTACCCGATCCGGATAAACCGGTCGTAAATGCCTGGACGGGCACACAGGAATCCGGGCAGTATGGATATCCCTTTCTGCCGTACCTTGTAGTAGACGTCACTTCCCTTGAGGCCTTCGGGCAGTTCAATCCAGATGGTCAGCCCGCCGGACGGTGAGGTCATCCGCACGGTGCGGGGAAGATACCGGTTCAATGCGGCCGCACAATACCCGTATTGCAGCTTGATCAATTTCCTGAGCCGCCTCAAATGCCGGTTGAATGTTCCCTCCTTGAAATAATTGGCCAGCACTGCCTGGCTGAGCGTGGGGGATATCATGGAGCGGTTGAGCTTCAAGCGGCAGACCGCCTCTTTGAATTGCCCGGGAACTACCCAGCCGATCCTGAGCCCGGGCGCCAGGATTTTGGACACCGAACCGCAATACAACACCCGGTGATTCACGTCCCATCTCTTGATGGGAACCGGCCGCTGGCTTTCAAAATAGAGGTCGCCGCTGACATCGTTTTCAAGGATGGGAACCCCCTTTTTCTCTGTAATACTGAGCAGCCGCTTCTTATGGTCATCCGGCATGATAAACCCCAAAGGATTCTGGCAGTTGGGATTGACAAGACAGGCGGCAACCGTTTCCTGCTCCAGGATATGTTCAACCCTGTCCAGGTCGATGCCGGTTTCCGGATCTGCCGGCACTTCAAGAGCATACATATCATAATCTTTGATGGTCTGCCTCAGCCAAGGGTCTGCAGGAGATTCTACAATCACCGTATCACCAGGGCGGGCCACCGCCCTTAATCCCAAGCTCAGGGCGTCGGTACACCCGTTGGTGATGACGATATCCTCCTCAGACACCTCCGGCATAATGGTAAACAGCAGATTGGAGATCTGCCGCCGCAGCTGCGCGTCACCCTGGGGGTGAACATACCCTGCGATCATATCCGGTATCCGGTCCTGGGGAATGGATTTGAAATGCTTGTAGATCTGCCGGCACGGCAGATGGTCCGGTGATACAGCCACTGCCCCCAGCTTGAGTACCTCAGGGTTGCCCATATCCTCGGTCAGTTGATGAACCAGGTCATCCAGTGTGATTTTGCGCGCAACCATATCATGGTAGGCCATCCCGGGTGTCTGGCGCAGTTTTCTGAGCCTGGGCCTGATAAAATACCCGGACCGCTGCCTGGATTCCACGATCCCCCGCTTTTCAAGTTCTATATATGCCTGAAAAACCGTGGTCATGCTGTAACCGGTCTGCTGGCAAAGCACTCTCAGGGACGGCAATTTCTCAGACAGTTTATAAGCGCCTTTTTCGATCCGGGATTGAATCTGATCGGCCAGATCAATATACCTGAACTTACCTGTCCTGGACTTCATATCTGCTCCGCTTTTTTTTCATACCCTCTGCTTCTGTTATTTTAATATCTCATAACTATAATATTTCAAACCATATTTCAATCAGGACATTTCTTAATTTTAAAGGAGGTAATATGTCAAGCAAATGGTTAATGCCTATTCGTTACCTTTTGGCCGGGGAAGAGTCCAGGAATAACCGGTCAGATTACTGGAACAGTGTTTATCTGGCAGGGATGTCACCATTAAACAGGAGCTGTCTCATATTATTCAAGGTCCTGTTTCTTTTGGGCCTGTCTGCGGCGGCAATGACTGGGCTGAGCTGGTTTTAGGCGATCAGCGCCCCAATCGGTCATCCAGGGCTTCCCGGACCATCCGTGCCATATCAGACCGGACCACCGGTTTCATTAACAGTCCTTTTGCGCCGATCTGCCGGGTCACATCCTTACTGATCCGCTCGGAAAAACCCGTACAGATAATGATCGGAATGTCGGGCCGGATGGACATCATCTCTGTGGCCAGCTTATCTCCGGTCATGTTGGGCATGGTCATATCCGTGATGACCAGATCAAATGCGCCCGGATCTTTTTTGAACAGCGCCAGGGCATCCAGGCTGCTGGTCATGGCACAGATCGTATAGCCCAGCCTCTTGAGCATCTGCTCTTCCAGGCGGATAATGGGCTCCTCGTCATCCACCAGGAGGATACGCTCATGCCCGGTTGCAAGGACGTGTTCATTTTCCGGCACCGCTTGCGGGGAGGTGAGTTCCATCAAGGGAAAGTAGACCTTAAAGCGGGTCCCTTTGCCCAGCTC
This sequence comes from Desulfobacteraceae bacterium, assembly GCA_004796375.1. Taxonomy (GTDB): domain Bacteria; phylum Desulfobacterota; class Desulfobacteria; order Desulfobacterales; family Desulfobacteraceae; genus MADRE2. Next base: position 2,450 of record QZLA01000213.1, on the reverse strand, counting down.
GCTGTCCACGTCAATGAATCCCTTGTGGTCCTTTACAATTCCGTACACCACGGACAGACCGAGTCCGGTGCCCTTTCCTTTCTTTTTGGTGGTAAAATAGGGCTCAAATACTTTTTCAAGGTCCGGTTTTGATATCCCCGTGCCGTTATCCCTGACGGACAGAAGTACATACTCCCCGGGTTCCAGGGGACTTCCGGGAAGTTCATGTGCATCGAGCCGCCTGGTTTGAACCGTGATCTCAATTTTTCCGCTGGTGGGTTCGACCGCATGGTATGCATTGGTGACCAGGTTCATGGCCACCTGGTGAAGCTGGGTCGGATTGGCCATGATCAGTCCGCAATCTTTCTTTATGTGCTGTATGATCTCAATATCTGACGGGATGGAGGCACGGCTCAGCTTCACCACCTCCCGGATGATCTGCCTCAGGTTGACGGCAACTTTGGAATGCTCACCCTGCCTGGAAAAGGATAAAATCTGCTTGACCAGGTCGCTTCCCCGCTTTCCGGCCCTGAGGATCTCATTCATGTTTTCATAGTGGGGAGTACCCGGTGGAAAATCTTCGATGAGCAATTCAGCCATCCCGACGATGGGAAAGAGCAGATTATTAAAATCATGGGCGATTCCCCCGGCAAGGTTGCCGATAGACTCCATCTTCTGGGCGTGCAGCAGCCGGTCCTCCATCTTTTTTATATCGGTGATATCGCGGTACACAATCAATTTTGAGACCGTTCCGTCCGTATGTTTGATGGGCGAATTGGATATGTGATAGCTGCGGTCGTTCCCGGGCAGGGTCACCTCCAGGCTGACACTTTCTCCCTGGATCACCCGGTCATGGACACACCACGGGCACTGGTGGTCAAACCCGTGAACCGCCTGATAACAATGTCCGCCAAGACTTCCGTTGACAGCCAGTGCATTCATGGCGGAATTCATGTACTCCACTTTGAAATCTGCAGAGCAGATATACACCGCATCGTTCAGGGACTCCATCATGGTCCGGTAATGGGTTTCACTTTCCAGGAGGGCCAGCTCCTTTTTCTTGGACTCGGTGATATCGAGAACGGTGAAAGTCACCCCTTTGGCATAATCGGTCAGGTCGATGGGGGTGGAGCTCATCAGCACATCGATGATCTGTCCGTCCTTCCGCTTCCAGCGGGTTTCCACCGTGCCGGTACCGTACTTTCTGATCTGGCGGTATTTTTCCTCTCCCACATAGTTATAATCCGTCTCGTCAGGATAGAGGAATCTGGCATTTTTTCCGACAAGCTCCTCCTGGGAGTATCCGGAAATAGATACGACACGGTCATTCACCTTGGTGATGATCCGGTTTGATACGACACCGATGCCGGTGGGGGCTGAGCGGAAAATACTTTCAATCTCCTGACGGCTTTCACGGGTCTTTTCCTGTGCCATCATCTGCTCGCTGATATCCCTTAGCGCGGTCACCCGGATGGATCTGCCCTGGTACTGGGTGGAACATGCCTGTATTTCGCAGGGGAAAACGGTGCCATCCTTGCGCTGCGCCCTGACCTGATAGGGTCTGGTATCGTTTTCACGCATCCGATTTTTCACGATCTCCCGGTCTTCAGGCAGGATCCATTCGGTACCCGGCCGTCCCACGGCTTCTTCAAGGGTATAACCGAACATCCGCCGGGCGGCTGAGTTCTGATCGATACAGATCCCCTTCTCAGAAAAGAATATTGCTTCAAAGGATGCCTCGGATAATGTCCTGAGCTTGGACGCACTCATTTCCAGTTCCCGGGTCAGTGTCTGTACTTTTTCTTCCAGCTCTTCATAGGTCGGCTTTTGTGTCATTCTCTATCCCTGTTCGCTTTTTTTTGTAACACGCTGTCCAGCGCCGCTGCGATCTCCACTTTAATCACCGGTTTCATGAGCAAGGCAATAACACCGGCGGTCTCCATGTTCTCCCGGTTGATCTGATCTCCGTATCCGGTACACAGGATCACCGGCAGTCCTGCCCTTACCGCAGTGATTTTACGGGCCAGTTCCAGACCGTTCAAACCGGGCATGTTAAAATCGGTAAAAATCGCATCATATTTCATGGGTGAGGTTAAAAACACCTCAACGGCTCTTGAGCTGTCCGTGAAGCTGTCCACTGAATACCCCAGTGCGGTGATGTGCTGGATCATCATCTCGATAATGGGCGCTTCATCTTCCACCAGCATGACCATCCCGCTGCCGGTGGGCAGTGTCAGTGCCGGGCTCGACTCCGGATCTGGCTGATCCGTGTAAATAGGAAAGTAGAGGGTAAATGTGGTGCCTTTGCCCGGTTGGCTCTCCACGTCGATTTTCCCCTGGTGCTGATCCACGACACCGTGAACAACGGACAATCCCATCCCGGTCCCCTGATCAACCGGTTTCGTGGTGAAAAACGGATCAAAAATTCGATCCATCACCTCCCGGGCAATCCCCTGCCCGGTGTCCGTGAC
>QZLA01000129.1 GCA_004796375.1 Desulfobacteraceae bacterium | reverse complement strand
TCTCCGGGGGTCCATCCGTGATCCAGTTTTGGAATCTGCCGGTTTCCATATTTCAGGAACAGCATGACAGGGGAGATGGTTTTTCCTCGGCTGACCGCCTGGTGGGTCAGGGGAAATACCTGGTGGGATTCATGAACCGCATAGGTTCTATCCGGCAGTTGTCTTTGCTCCAGGTGCGGGATCAATGCCAGGGCACTCTGATAGCCGCTGTCCTTAAGCTGCATCTCCTGTTTGTTGAACCGGAACAGCCGGTTCCCCCCGCCGGCCGTGTACTGGAGCAGTATCCAGACCGTGGTCCGGTCTGCTGCCGCGACAGCCTTGATCCAGTTGATTTTTTCCAGGGGTTTAACAATTTGCATATCTCCTGTCTGTTTGCCCTTGCGAACCAGGACAAAACCCTGGTGAAACCTTCCGTCGTAGAGTTCTGATGGGGAGCAGACAAACCAGTAATGATGTTCATCCTGGCTTTGAGCATGGATCATCAGGTCAGGATAGCCCTTGATGTGTCCCTGCATTTCGTTTTGAAAATCCTTGTCCAGACGGAACGGGGTGACCCGCATGACCGATGGGTCTTTGACCGATCGGCTGCAATAAATATGTTCGTTGTCAAAGCCGTTGAAGCGGCCGGAAATGACCGCCTGTTTCTCTGCCCGGTGATTCGGCAATATTTCGTAAAAGGCACGGTTCAGGCGGTCGTCATACACCCCCACACCCATGATCCGGCCATTGTCGTTATAGAGAATCACCTCGGTTGCACGGCCATGCTTGTCAGTCACCAGCACCCGGCCTGTCACCTTGTTTTTCTCCGTGTCAAATACCAGCACCTTGCCGCGGTGCTCAGAGATATAAATGCGGTTCTTTGAGGCCACCATGTTGATGATTCGCTTTTTCATGCTGGCATTGGCAGGATTGCCTGGGGACAGAATAATAACTGCGGTGATAAACGATATAAAGATTAGTTTGATGTGCATAAGTCTATGACGGTTCATCTGCTGGCATGTTTGAATCATTCAAAAAGCAGTTGCAGGTAGGATGCCGGAAGACCTGCTGCATGCCGCAAAAATTCAATTGCACCGACATCCGGGTTTCGATCTCTCAAATTCCCATGATAATCCAGCACTGCTCCTACCGTATCCCCTGAATCAATGGCCGGGCTTGTCTTTAGCGGCGCTGCAAACCCGGCATTTCCGATAACCAGGCTTTGAAGCTGCGGGTCCAGCATAGCACTATTCATATCATGACCGAACGCAGTCTGCCATCCTGTCAGATCCAGGGTGCAGAACAGGGTCATACCCGGTGCCCAGGCAGATCCGTAATACAGGTTGTAATCGGATGTGCCGTTAAAGGTGTCGCCGCCGGACCGGTCACGGATGATGCGGGTATACAAAGGAGTGCTCCCGGCATTATCCAGGATCAGGTTGTTCCTGACTTCAATATCCGTACAGGCCGGGTCTGCAGACACAAAATAAAAGCTGCTGTCCCGGGTCATGTTAATAAAGGTATTGTTGTAAATCTTGATTCGTTGGGAAGGACCTACCACCGAATCATCCGATATGGAGATGCCGAACCCGTAGTCATAGATGATATTGTTCCGGATCACGATATCCTTGGCGTGCAGCCCCACGGCCACCTGGCGGCCGTTGGGCAGGTGCGCCTTTCCGATGAACAGGTTGCCGTCCAGGATGCAATGATGCTGATATTCCTCATAGTAGTTACGCACCTGGGGCCAGATGCCGGTCACCCGGTCGAGCTGATTCCGGTATACCACCACTTTTTCAGTATTGCCACGGATGGTCAGGGCGTCATAGTTGACCACATTGCCTTCGAATGTGTTAAAGGCGATAAAATAACGAGACCCGCCCTGCAGACGGAACACATGCTCCGGGTCATCCTCACACTTGTCATGCACCCAGTTGCCGATGACCGCACCGCCGTCCCCGCCGCTGCTGTATCCGGTACCGGACACATCATGGATATGGCATTCCGCCACAGTATTGTATTGACCATAGGGGGCGATCCACTGGCCGCTCAAGTGATCCTGCTCCAGCCGATAGATCAGGCTGTGACTTGAATTCCCAAACCCTACGCCCCCGGGATACCGCGGGCCCAAACCACCGGCCGTGCACCCGCCGGCCCGGATTCTCAGGTCCATGATCCGCCAGTCGCTGCCGATATAGATGGTGGCCCAGTCATTGTCCACGCCGGTATTGTAAATCACCGGCGCCACATCCGACGGGCTGTTTGGATCATCATAGCCGGCAATAACAACCGGGCCGGGGCGTTCGGAGGCAGGGACATACCGGGTGTAAAAGGTATCCCCCTTCCTGAACAGGATGCGCGTATTGGGCACCGCCAGGTTCAGAAGGGCATGGGACGCCGTCAAAACCGGATCATCCATGGTCAGCCCGGTATTGGTGTCCAGGCCATTATCTGCCACATAATAGGTGGTGCCTGAAAAGGGAAGGGCAGTGATCACTACCTCTTCATAGGCCTTCTGGCCCTGTGCAAAAACAGTCAGGCGTACACGGTAGGTCCCGGGCTTTTCAAACACATGGGCCGCCACAAACCCGCTGGCCTCCCGGTATTTACCACCAGGATCTGTTTTGTCTTTATCAAAGTTCCACAGGAAGGTGGCATCCAGATAAGAGCCATCTGCCAGGCTGGGTGTCCCTGTGGCATCGAAAAAGACCGATAACGG
>QZLA01000364.1 GCA_004796375.1 Desulfobacteraceae bacterium | reverse complement strand
GTCCATATGAGCCTGCAGATCAGGGTCTGCCCGACCGGTCAGACAGTCGTGCAGGCGCTGCCGGATCCTGATTTTGAGTTCAGCTGCTGCCGCTTCTGTAAACGTCACCACCAGGATATTGTCCGGTATGTATCCTTCGCACAGCAGCCGTATGTACAGGGTGGCAATGGTGTAGGTTTTTCCGGTGCCGGCGCTCGCCTCGATCAGGCAGGCCTGGTTCAGGGGAATATCATATGGATCCAGCACCTTCATGACTCTGCCCCCGAAAATTCTGCCAGGTGAGACATCAATGGCCCGAGGATCTCCATGCTGTTCTTTAAAAAGCCGCTTTGGGTTAAATCATCCGCGCTGTCGAACAGATCCGTTTGCCTGAAATAGATGGCGGCATACCGGTCGGTTTTATCCCCGGTTCCCCGGAACGGGTCATACCAGATTTTTGAGGCCGCCTGAACCGCCCGCCTTTGATTATCAGTACTTTCCGGATCACCGGTTTTCATCAACCGGTTGGTATATGCCCAGGATGTGGCCGGAAAAAAGATCATTGGAGAGGTTCTGCCCTCCGTAAACCTTTGGATCAGATACGCCAGGTAAGCACCTGCCTGTGGACGGATATCAGGAAAGGACAGGCTCACGGCACGGGACGGATCGTCCGGACTCCTCCCGACCATGACCGTTTGAAACGGCCCGTCATGACTGCTGCAGTTCAGGACCAGGTGGTGAATCCAATAGTTCAGCAGCCGCTTGGGCGACAGGCGGCCATAGGTGAGCCAGAATGCCTCATCAGGGGAGGTCTGGGGCAGCACACCGGTGATCCGATACCCCTCGATCTCAGCGTTCAGGCGCAGCAAAGAGATCGGCTTGCCCGCCCGTATGTTTTCGGATATGCGGACCACTTTTCCGGCCATGCCGGAGATCTCCTCATACTCCAGCACCCCCTTTTGACCGTGGGGAAGTACACCTAGCGCCTTGATCTGCTCAAACCGCAGGGGCGCCTCATGATCGGTCATCAATGTTCCCAAAGCATATGCGCCCAACCCGTCAAGACGGTCCGGCTCCCGGTCCTCCTTCCGGTTCTCCTCGGCCATCGGCACAAGCCCCAGGGTATGTTTCATGAACCAGGCCAGTGGGGAGTTAAAAAAACGGACCAGGGTGTCGATACTGATGGTCTCTTTCTCGCCTTCCGGGGCAACCTTATCAGTGCTGTCTGCAACAGGTTCAGAGGGATCAAGAAAGGAAGGGACCGGGGCAGTGCCCTGCCTGAGCCGCAGGGCCATATCATACGCGTTCCTGGAATAGGACCGGCCAATCCCATCGGCATGGTCATCACTGAAATAGCGTTCATTAAATCCGTGAAGGGGGTGCTCAACAACCAGGTGCCCGGGTTCCCGGACCAGATATCCGGCATGGATCATGTCGACCAGCTCCGTCACCACAGGGGAAGCCGGGATGGGTGAATTGTCCCGGATATCCATACCGGTATAGGTCACCCTGAAACTGCGCCGGGCAGACAGCAGGGCTTCCAGAAAAAGGTTCCGGTCCTCTTCACGGTCAACCTTGTCACCGGGCCGGGGATGCGCCTTGATCAGATCAAAGCTGTCCCGGATACCCTTGCGTGGAAAATCGGTTTCATTCATCCCCATGAGGGCCACCACTTTGAAGGGAATACTGCGCATGGGCATGATATTGCAGAAGGTGACCTTTCCGGCCATGAAGCGGGATGAGGACAGCGTCCTTGACAACTCCTTTTCCAGGATCGCCGCCATCACCTCAAAGTTTACGGCCTTTTTAAACCCGGCCTGTGCGGACTGGTCCCGGATACCATCCAGTGTCCGGATGACAAAGGTGTACTGGGCTTCATTGTCCGTGTTCCGTATCACCATAGCAGAAACCAGCCGCAAGAGGATGTCGCACCACTCAATCATGGTATGGGGGCCTGCCAGCCGGTCCATATGATCAAACAGGGTATGGCAGAACGCGGCAAAACGTCCCAGAAGATCGGCTTCCAGTCCTTCAAGAAAGGCACAGGGCGCCATCCCCAGGACCAGGTCACCTTGGCGCTCAGGCATGGCCAGACCCAGCATCAGCCGCTGAAGCCCGAATGCCCAGGTGTTTTCATGGTCGCCCGGCAGCCCGGTTTGCTTACGGTGATCCGCATCCCTGCCCCAGAATATCCCGGCCTTGCGACACATGGATTCTATGGATTCCATATCAGACGGCAGTATCCCGAACCTGCCGGCAATGTCACGGCTCTCCAGCAGATCCAGTACCTCGAGAAGCTCAAATCGACCCTGCTTTAATTTCAGGATCTTCAGCACCGCCGCCACCAGTTCGTATTCAGATGCCAGCACCCGGTCTGCAATGGTATAGGGGATCTGGTCTCCGGTGCCGAACACCGCTTCGATATAGGGGGAATAGGATTCGATATCCGGCATCATCACGATGATATCATGGGGTTGAACATCCGGTTCCCGGGCCAGTTGGCAGAGCAGCTGATCCTTGAGTGCCTCGGCCTCGCGAAGGGGGGTGTGGCAGGCATGAATCCGGAAGGAATCATCAACCCGGTCAAATGTTACCGGATCGTGATCCCCCTGCCCGGTCCGGTCCACCAGGTTCAGGATATCCGACTGAATCTGCTCGAGGAGTGTGGCATCCCGACCTGATGCCGATTTTGATGCCGGGTCTTCAAACAGGTCCGGAAAAGGCTCATGGTACAGGTGATCCTCACACAGCAGGTGAAACTCACGGGAGGGTTTCCCCATGGAGGCCAGGATGGGATTGCCGGCCTCCTGAAGCCTTCGTTCCTCCCGGTCCGCAATCCGGCTCTGTTCCTTATCCGAACGGATGTAACCGAAAAATTCCCTGGAGGGTGTCAGCAAAAACAGGTTTACCTCGGCGGTTTGGGCCACCCTGGAAAACACCTCTAAAAATGCCGGCGGCATGGAAGAGATGCCGAACAGGTTGATCCGTTCACACAACAGATCTCCTGTTTCAACCCCTTTTTCCATGATCGCTTTTATCCGGTGGCCCAGGCATTGGTCAAACCCCTGTTTGACCAGTTCAGAAAACAGCCCGGCCTGCCAGGAGACCTGCGGGTCCCTGTTTGGATCCGCATATTCGGGGATTTGCCATTGGCTGAGCATATCCGGGCGGTACACCTGGTAATCATCAAACAGCCTGGCCAGGCGGTCACATACCTGGTATTGACGCAGCCCGCTGCCCCCGCTGTCTCCCGGATCGCTGCCGGTTCCCTCTGCCAGGTAGCTCAGGATGGGGCTGAACACCTCACGTTCACCGCCATCCTCCCCTGCGGCAGCTTCAAGGTCATTCAGGGTATCCATGAGCCCGTACAGCAGCACCTTGTCGGTAAACGGTTTGTGTGTTTCAGGGCCATTGTTGCCCGCGTTCAGGATCTGCTCCACCATATCTTTTAAAAAGGAGAACCGGATATTGGCACAGATCCCGAACCGGCGGGCCAGGGTGGTCGATACCCACTGCTTCATTCCCTGGCTCTGCACTCCGATCCACTCAGGCATCATGGGATCATCAAGCGGCCTGTGCAGGACCTCCCCCAATGCCTTGACGAGATTTTCCATCCGGTTGCTTTTAAACAGATTGAGCAAGCCTGTGTCCTTTTCAAACAGGGTTACAAATCGATACACACCGCACATTATCAAAGCTTTTTAAAGCAATCAAACCCTATTATTTCCACCTTGTTTTTTTATGTGGGTGTGGTATTTTTCTAGGGTGTGATTAATCCTTTTCCTGTCAGGAGATGTGCGATGATCCAACCCCGCCGCAACGCGCCAGACCGCGTATATGCCATGATCCTGTTCATGGCAGTCTTTTTTACCCACAGTGTTCCCGCCCTGGCCAAGATCGATTTGGTGACCCTGCCGGACAGGGACCGTGTCCAGACCACCATCTACAACCAGGCCGACCTGACCCTGGTCAGGGATACCCGTGTCCTGACCTTTAAGGCGGGCATCAACCAGCTCCAGTTTTCCTGGGCCGGTACCCGTATCGATCCCACCTCGCTGAGCCTGGAGATACAAGGCTCCGGCCGGGATATCGACGTGGTCCAGATGACCTTCCCCGCACGCACGAAAGATGTGGGAATCTGGGAGATTCACTGCAAAAAAGCTGCCCAGGTTCCGGTAGAGATCACCTATTTCACATCAGGGATATCGTGGCAGGCTTTTTATACGGCAACCCTGTCATCCGATTATCAAACCGCTGACCTGCATGGGTTTGTCCGGGTAAACAACGCTTCCGGGGAGGACTATGACAATGCCCAGACCCGGCTGGTCGTGGGTAAAGTTCACCTGCTGGACCGTATTGCCCAACTGGCCCAGCGGGAATTTCCATATGGCCGGCCCCAGGTCCTGGTACCCCAGCCTGAAATCGGTGCCGCTTATGCTGCCGGCAAACAGGCCCTGGATTCTGCCGTGGCCATGGAGGCGGCCCCGTCCGTTGCCATGGCACGAAAACCAAAAGTCAT